>NZ_BAFB01000025.1 GCF_000248075.1 Gordonia otitidis NBRC 100426
ATATCAATTCCTAGCTCTGTATTGCCTCGTATTAGTTTTGATTCGTGGGCGTTACTCGATACTGCTGACGAGGTTTTTATCGCGGCAGAAGCGAAGCTAGGCACTAATGCGGGTGTGCTGGTCGGTAAAGCTCAATCCGAGTTCGGGGATGGTGAATATCGGACTGTCGCTGACTGGTCGATCCTCGTTGCCGAGTTCCTTGCATCGACCGATGGTGTGGAGCGTCCTGTCCAGGCCGAGCTACCGACTGAAGTTCCCGACATGGCAGGGATCATCGCTGAGGCCGACGACACCAAGCCGATCTCGCTCGATGTGTTCTATCAGGGATCACGCGTGCAGGTGCTTGCCGAGTTCTTAGATGCCCGTGACCGGGTTGCTGCTGATGCCGGTCACGTGTGGGATCACCAACGCGCTATCCGCTCCGAACTGCTCTACTCCGGTGACGTGTTGACCGAACGCGCATGGTTCCAACTCTTCACGAGCCGTGTGTGGGATGGTGCCGAGGATGACGTGTACGTGCGGGAGTCTGTGCGGGATCGCATCGTAAGCAAGCTCCGCGACAAACAGTTCGAGAACGGCCTGATACCGAAGCATTGTGCAGCGTTACGGAGTCAACAAGACATGCTTGCCGTCTATGACGTGTTGTTGTCGTCGGGGTTGGCGTCGACTGATGATGAGTTCCTGATTGCGGGACTGGTGGACCGCTTGGGGTTGCCGGTGGGCCGCAAGTCTGAAAGCCGGGTGCGTGCTGCTCTGCTGGGGTTGAGGGAACGCGGCCTCGTCGGGGTTTGAGCGTCGGACCCGTGTCGTCCTCAGCCCGTGGTTCGTGAAGCGCGTACCGCGTTCATCACCATGCCGATCATTGCTGCGAGCAGGATCGGTGTAGCCCACCACCGAGTTGCCGGGATCGTGTTGTAGAGCGTGTACGCGGTGATGCCGAGGACAGCGGCGACGAGCAGGTATGCGCGTGCATCTCGGGTCCAGTGTCGGTCGCTCATGGTGTTGAGGCTATCGGTCGTCGTATGACTCCGCGCAAGCCTGAGGAAACCGTAAAGCCCTGAGAGCGATCCTAAGCGTAAACAGGCGTAAACCCTAGTGCTTATGCGTGTGGGCTTAGAAATGCTGTTAGCGTTCGATCTGGGCGGCCAAAGTGAGCAATCCCAGACGGGGCTAAGCGCGCAAGTTTTTGGTTCGTCGGCATTTGTCGACTTCTCAGCGTGCGGTAATCGCTGTCGAATACGAATCCGTCTATGCGGGGCCAGCCGAGGAGAGGCGAAAGCAAGCGGCACTTCGAGGTAACCAGAACCGTGTAGAACAGGGCACCCCGGTTGGGGCAAAAATGCCCCAACCGAAAGAGGCTCACGAGGAGGAACGGCGGGGTCCGCGCGCAACTGATGAGGCTGCGGAACAATTCGGGGTCTCCAGAAGAATAGTCCGCGACGCAAAATATGTAGCCACAAACGATCCGGAACTGTTCGAGGTCGTCAACACTAACTAGATACAATGGACGTATCGGCAGGTTAACCACGGAATTTGTGATCCGATCCGTTAACGCGTAAACGCGAAGTTGGAGCGCTTTGCCAAGTAAATGCGATAATAGGTTTATAAGCGTTAATCAATCACACATCGGAGAGGGGGTGTACATGGCTGAAACCCCTAGTGTCTTTCTCCCCGTCCGCGAACTGCAAACCGTTATCGGCTGCTCACGCACAGCGGCTATCCGGCTTATCGAAACCGGCGAGGTCGAGGGTAAGCGAATCGGCGCACGCTACTACGTAAAGAGAAGCGCATTGGAATTGCTTACCAGCTAACTAAACACTTCCCGACCCCGCAAAAGAGGAGATAAGCGGTGTTTGGGAACCCGAATCCCCAGGTAGAGCGCGCTGACCTCCCAAGCGCCGCTCCCTGGGGGTTCGTCGTCTAAGGAGGCCGATTGCGCATCTGCTCCGAAGAGAACTGTGGGCGCCAAGCCACCCGCCGATGGTTGTGCTCCCGCTGTTACCAGCGTCGACGGAGACGTGGCACGCTTCCCGCCACTAGGATGCCTAACCAGTTTATCGAGGAGGCTAAGGCGCTGTACGAGGAGCTAAGGGCTGTCCAGGACGCCCGAATCGAATCCTATTCGGTCGGTTATGCGCGGGAGCGTCGTCTCTACTTCAGTGAGGTAGAGCCAGCGGTAAGACTAGCGGACTGTTTAAAGGCCGTAGCTCGCGAATATCGAGAACGATCCTTAGCCGAGGACGCTGCTTAAACCCGCCTGAATCGAATCCTAAGCGGCTAACTCCCCGCAACCCTCACGACGATACCTTTAACCCATCCAGAAGGCTTAGGACGCTAATGAAGCTAACCGACATTCGAGGCTTGCCCATCGCAGAACTAAGGGTAAGCCGGACCAACAATCGACGCATAGCTTTAGACCAACATGATTCTACTATCGGAATCCCCGTCGACAGCCTCACCCATATCGCGGATCAACTCGTAGACCTCGCGGAATCGCTAAACCCTTAGGAACCTATGCCAGCACAAGCCCTAAGCACCGACACAATCGTTAGTGCCTCCCAATCAGAAACCGCACCTGTAAGGATTAGCATTCACCAGTTCGGGACCGAACAGTATCTCGTGCTAACCCAAGCTGGACAACTCATTAGCTTACCCGTTAACGATGCGCAGCGATTGGTAGCCAATATCAGTAAAGCAGTCAACTAGTGGCGAGCCTAAGAGCGACAGCCAAAGTTAACGTTGTCCACAACCCTTTGAACCGGCGTTATGTGGTGGAAGTTCGAGACTACGCGCGAGAGGTAACGCTAGGTTATGAGCCTTTGGAAGCGATAGCCGTGGCCGCAAAAATGCTCGGAGTCGCGGCTCAATACGAGTCAGGCGAGGTCTTAGACGCCGTGAACGAGCTGGTCGACAGTATGGAAGGCGGATCGAATGAGTGAAGCACTTGCAACCGTGGATCGGCTATCGGCACGACTGGGCGTGGCACTCGCTGCTAACACTGCGGATTACGCACGCGCTGAGGAGGCGCTGTGGAGTTCGTCTGTTCAAGCTCGAAGCCTAGCTGGCCGTCCAGACTGGACAGTCGAGAACATTCCGAACGGGGCCGTCGACGTGGTACTCAGTGCAGCGTTACGGATTTATCGCAACCCCGACTGGTATATCGCTAACCAGGCTGGCACCTATCAAGCGACGCTAGCTAGCTCCGACTTCAGTACCGGGAACATCTTCTTGAGTGGCGAAATCCAAGAGCTCAAAAAGTACGCCGCCCTAAACCTGCACGTCGTCTCCGTCTACCGCGACGACCAGCGGGTGAACCCGCGTTTCGACCCGGCCAACTACACGAGCATTCCCGTCGACGGCTGCCTGGGCGATCCGGTATACGGCTGGAACGGCGAGTTCGACCGCTAACTCAAAGCGGACCACCTACTGAGGCAGGCTCAACAAAACCGCAGGTCACAGCACTATGCACTATCTACGCGGACTAGTCTCCGCAAACCTAATTTGAAAGTAGTTACCAATATGGCTCTTAACCTCGAAGCACACGACCACCAGCAGCTTGCCGCAATCGACGCACTCGTTGCCCCCCTCGAACGCGTTGGCCTCGTCACTAAGAAGGATGCCGAGACCGCTCGTGCAGCGGCTAAGCGCGCCCATCATGCACTTACCTTGGCGGCGACGTACACAGATCATGTGACCCGTACAGCCACCAGTGCGGGGGAAGCACTCGCGGACCGTGATGACTTGACCATTGACGCTGTGGTGGCCTCCGCGATCCTGTCGAATCCGATTGTGGTGGATGCGACCCTTGCCGCGACATGGCAAGCCAACGTTGACACGGCCCGTGCAGCCGCATTCAAGCGCGTACGGGACTTTCCGACCAAGCTCAGCGAACTGTTCGACCACGTTTCCGACCAGGTAATGGACATTGCCTCCCAGCTTGGCGACGTGGATACACCGCAAGCTGCGTTGGATGCTGGACTAAGCGATCCGTGGCAGCAACTCATGGCGCTCAAAGCTGACATGAACGCGCTCATCGAACTCCGGACCGAGCTGCGGAGCTTTGGACTGATTCCCGAATCGCAACCGTTCAACTCCGGCTGGCAGTGGGACTTGCGCCACGAATACCCGGCAGGCCGATTCAAGCGGGCTTACGACCAGGCTGCCGTCGACCAGGGCCGGGAACTGCTCATTCTTACTGCTAGGTGCCGACCCTACGTGCCAGCGGATGCCACCGAAGCCAAGACCGTCCTCGAAGCGCACACCACGGCTATCCGCGAAGCCGAGGCCGCATGATCCACTCCGACGATGCAAGAATCCGAGCCGCAATCCAAGCTGTAGAAGGTGACCCTGACCGGCCCGTCATCGACGTAAGGCAGGTTGTGTCCGCTGAACCTGTCGGTGGTGGAGCACCCGCTACGCCTACGCTCATAAGCCAATTCGCGGCGGAACATGACGCTGAGGAACGCGCGAAGTTCATCGAATCCATAATGAGGAACGACGCCATGCAGCACGAAACTCGTGAGTCAT
This sequence comes from Gordonia otitidis NBRC 100426, assembly GCF_000248075.1. GTDB lineage: Bacteria > Actinomycetota > Actinomycetes > Mycobacteriales > Mycobacteriaceae > Gordonia > Gordonia otitidis. The sequence goes on from NZ_BAFB01000025.1 coordinate 4,528, forward strand.
TCTGGTGACCGAGACAAAACGATGCCCCGACTGTGGCTCCACCAAAAAACGCTCCGAGTTTAATCGAGATAGAACCAAATCAGATGGGTTAAGAATCTATTGCCGAGAACATGACAGGGCACGCGTAAAAGACTATTACGAGCGCAATCGGGAGCTAAAGATAGCCAAAACACGGGCACGATACTGGCGACAGCAAGCTACGAACGCACGTTCGACACTTGCAGGCGCGGTGTGTCCATCGTTCGGATGACACCAAGCACAGTGTAGCGACGTGTGGCCCAGCTAAACACGGATAAAAGGCCAGTTCAGGGGCTCTAAGCTGCCCTTAGGGCTGTAAACCCTTGGAGAGAGAGTCGGTCTGTGGGGCGTCGATATGGACCCTGCGTACGCGAGGGGGGTCACCCCCACCCCTAATGGCTTAGAAACTCGGTTAGCGGGCTAATGAGGGGTCTTTAATGGGGGTTCTGGTGGGAGGTTTACGTTAGTGGTTTTGATGAATGCCCCGGTGGAGCGTGCGCTACGTTCGCATTCGGGTAAAGGGTTTGCGGACTCGCTGGGCGGGACGGTTATTGAGGATGAATGGTCATTCCGGACACGGTTTGCAGAGTTAGCTAAGACTGCTCCTAAAGCGAGTCCTAAGCGCATTGCGTTGTATGACCAGTGGGGAGTAGAAGGATCATCGGTTAAGGGTTTGCGTTGGTGGCGGCGCAAGCTGGATCGGGGCGAATGGTTGTTTGGTGATCGGCTTGTAGCTCCGGTCTTGGATGCCCCGCTCATGGTGTGGAGGCTTGCTGAGTCGTGGGAGTCCGGCATCTCATGGGCTGCTGACGCGAGACGGTGTTCGGTGCCGAGCGCGTCGAATAGGCAGCGCGCGTTGACCTTGTATTGTGCGCTCGTTGATCCTACTGATGTGATGGGTGTGTGGTGGCGTGGCGGGTCACAGCACGGCTATCCGATGTGGCGGACTGTCGAACACGAGGAGCACGGGCCGATCACTGTGGCTGTCATTGACTTCAGTGAGGTTCTGGTAAACCCTGCACGGCTGAGGCAGGCGGACGTGCTCTCGGTTGGTTCTGTGACGGCTGTCGAGACGTTCGAGGATGCGCGTGTGGATCGGCAGTCGATGGTGTTGGCGTCGGCTATGTCGCTGATGTTGGGCAGGTAGTACGGGTTCCCCGGTGGGGTGCTGGCCTTTGGGCTGGCATCTGCCGGGGAGCTTTTCGTGTATCAAGGGGTGGCTAGGTGTCAGTGAGTCCTGCAACCTCGTAGAACCGTTGCTTTATCTGGGCGATCTGATCGATGTGATCGGGGTTTGCGTCTCTCAAAGTTGCGACGCGTTCTGTGGCGATTAGCGTGGCGTACATCGCGCACATCGAGTGGTTCCAGGCGCGTTGACGATTCCAAGGCTTGCCCTCGTTCTGCGCTGTCATTACGTCAATCATGGTGATGAGGTCAGGATGAATGATCCGGGACTGGTCGGTGTAGTCGTCCGCGTATGCGGAGTCCAGCATTTCCTTTAGGATTTTCGCAGGGTCGGGCTTGCTGGCCTTGTGTTTTTGAGCGGTGCTGCGCCAGCCCTCGATCTTCTTCCGCATGGTTGTGTAGCGCGGATCGGTGCCCTTGTCCATAACGGACGCGTAGCTGATGCCGATAACCTTGGACGCCCGTATCGCTGGGTCTTCTTGCGGATCACTAAGCCACCACGCATATGCCGCGTACTCGCACGCCACTCGGCTTAGGGCGCTCAATGATGTGACGGGCGGGTGCTGGTCGGTTAGCCGACCAATCGAATGCACCGATTCACCTGCCCCCTGTAGGAAGTAGGTGGCGACCTCGTGGCTGAGTACGACTGGGTTGAGTTCGTGGCCCTTGTCGATTTGTGCGTCGATCGCCCTGAGGTCCCCCGATGGTTCGTGCGGTGGGAGCCGGGACGTTTCGAGCGCGCACAACGCGATGCTTGCGCATTCGTCCGGCAACACGCTCTCGATAGGTGGATTCCAGTCTGTATCGGGCACAGAGCCGAGTATGCCCATCGGTGTGGACCCGTACTGTCGCAACCGTGAATGACGATTTGCCGAGCTTCTCCGAGATACTGACTCGTATGGTGACGACAGCCGCAATCGAGGTCGGCATGTCCCAAGTGACCGGCCAACCACCCAACCCCGGCAGTGTTGTCCAGGTGCTCGCGGACGGCATGATGGAACGTCGACGGGCCAAGGCTGAGACCTTTGTCGGTGACCTTGTAGAGCGGGTGGGTGAGGATGCTCTGTTGGCGGCGATAGAGCGTGATCCGGAGCGGGATGCGTTGCTGTGGGCTGCTATTCAAGCTGTCATGGCGTCGGGTTTGGAGGCTAAGCGAGTCTATCTAGGGCAAGTGGTTGCTAACGCGTTGGTGAGTGACGAGGCGATTGATGAGGCGCAACTGATAGTTGCTGCGTTGTCGGATGTGGATGGTCCGCATGTGCGGGCTTTGGCACGTTTGGCGGCGACCGATACTAACGAGGGCTTTGAGTCTGTCGTGGGCGAGCAGAGTGTCCCTGTTCTGGCGACGTTGCTGCGTGTGGGTGCCCTTTTGCCGTTGGGTTCGATCATCGACGGCGGTGACGGCGTGGGCACGATTAATTTGCCTGAACCTGGGCAGATGGGCGTCTCAGGGGTGACCGAGTTTGGTCGGATGTTGTTGGCGAGCTTGCGGGAGGCGGGACTAATCGAACCCTGACGGGTGCTTGTGCGTGCGGGCCGACTGGTGCCGTCTGTGTCGCATTGCGCGTAGCCTCAAACTATGGGCAACAAAACGCGCGTGAGCTGGCGTGACAGGCTGAGGAACTTGTTCCCGAAGCGTGAGAAGCGTGCCTATCACTCAACTAGTGGCACGTATTCGCCTATGGCTGTGCGTAATGAGAATGGGGAGCACGGGCCGATAATTCCGTTCAACAGCAACGGTTACGGGCGCTGAGGACACCCTGACGGGTGGCCGCGCGTTGAACCCCATCCCGAACGTCCCTCGAACCTTGCCTACCTATCGCGTCAGGCCAGCACCGATTGCCACCCGACCCGAAGGTTAGGCGGTAACCATCTGGCACCTGCTCGTGTTTCGCGACGACAAGAGTGGTGGCGTACGTCCCCGGCGTACGACTGGGCTACGGGGAGCAGGTCGGGATTAGGAGTCGGGACTCTGCGATAGCCGACTAGTGCCCGGATGCCGCTACGACACGGCTACGGCTGAACCGTCCGGGCTGCCCCTTGTAAGGGGCCACGAGCAACTAGGCGGGTGGGGCGGTCAACGCATCCCAGAGACGAGCAGCATCACCCAGAGCGGCTAGTAAGGCATCCAATTGGGCGCGGGACTGCAACTCCACAGACCCATCGGGGCCGTCGATTAGGAGTGCCGGGGGATCAACATGCTCGGTGCGCAGGTTGTGTCCGGTCATCAAGTTGACGTGGATGCCGTGACCAACGTTTCCGCGCATCCAGGTGGTGCACTGCCAACCGTCATCTTCAGGAGGCTCGACGTGTGGTGTGTTCACGCAGCCGTGAGGCGAAGATGACGACGAGGGGACCAGGGAGACGGTTCAGGGTGTCGGTGGCGGACTGGTAGCCCTGCATCCAACGGTTAGGGCCGACAGCGACGCTCATGCTGTGACCTCCCCGTAGGTGTCATCGAACGCCCGGTCAGCAACCTCGTGAACTTCGGTTTGGGTGAGGCAATCCGAGAGGTCGTAGGCGAGGCTGTGCGTGTCGCCAGACGCGTGCGCCGTGTGCACGGTGACCTTGTGGCCGTTCTCGGACGGGGTGACCGTCTGGTGGAAGTCGGCGCCGCCGAAGCTGTCGAAACGGTGGCACAGGTCGATCAGGTGGTGGATGAACTCGCGCTGGTTGGTGGAGTACCCGAAGTGGGCGACGTGGAGTGTCACGGGGCGTACCAGCCGAGCGTGAGGGCCAGCTTCAGAGCGGCTAGCGGCAGGGCGTAGGTAAGGGCTGCGGAGGCGATCACAGCCGCGTATTGACGAGTCACTGAGGGGTGTCCTTCCAACGGTTCGGCACTGTTGGACAGGTCACGAAAACCCGGTAGTGGACACCCTGTTGCTACTCGTTCCGCTACACGACCTAGCTGTGTAGCAAGAGCAGAAACGAAAAAACCCCCGCTGAGCAGGGGTTTCAAGTGCCCTCGGTGAGACTCGAACTCACACTGTACGGGTTTTGAATCCGTTGCCTCTGCCAATTGGGCTACGAGGGCGTGCGGTCGCCGGTGGCGGCTGCAACAGACAACTTTAGATGATCGGCTCAAACCCGCGTCAACCGGTACTCTTCGGAACATCGGTGCTGGTCGCGTGTGGCGCTTACCTGCCGGCGACCATCGACCGTCCGAGTCGGACTCGATGTGGAGGAGGGATTGGTGACTGTGGTGGAGAATGTTCCGGCCCAGGCCGAGGACAAGCAGACTGCGCACAAGGTGCTCGTCGCCGAGGACGATTCGCTGATCCGAATGGATCTCATCGAGATGCTGCGCGAAGAAGGGTACGACGTCGTGGGTGAGGCGCCCAACGGCCAGGCGGCCGTCGACCTCACCGAAAAGCTTTCACCGGATCTCGTGATCATGGACATCAAGATGCCGGTCCGGGACGGCATCGACGCGGCCACCGAGATCGCGGAGAAGCGACTGGCTCCCGTGGTGATGCTCACCGCTTTCAGTCAGCGCGACTTCATAGAGAAGGCGCGCGACGCGGGCGCGATGGCATATCTGGTCAAACCTTTCTCCAAGGCCGATCTCGTCCCGGCCATAGAAGTTGCAGTGAGTCGTTATCACGAACTCAAGATGCTCGAAAAAGAAGTTGCGACAATGCAGGACCGTCTGAAAACGAGGAAGCTCGTGGAACGGGCCAAGGGTCTCCTCATGGAAAAGCAGGCATTGTCAGAACCTGAGGCGTTCAAGTGGATTCAGCGCGCAGCGATGGATCGACGCACGACGATGAAGGCTGTCGCGCAGGTCGTCGTCGAGACTCTGGGGCCCACCGAGTGACTCATGGGTCGGCTGCGTTAAATCTGTGAAAACCAGTCGACGGTGACTAGCAGATTTCTCTTTCATTGCCCCGCGCGACGTCGCATCTAGGTCTATGTTTTCCGAAGGTCTCCTCAGTAGACCTCCCGGCCACAGGGGGCCGGGTGGCTGGACGAGAGGTAGTGAAGATGCATCGTCGCGTGACGACCGCAGCGCTGGGTGTGACGCTGGCCGCTGTGCTCGCCGTTTCGGCATGTAGCAGTAAGTCGACAGACTCGGACTCGTCATCGAGCGGGTCGGCGTCAGCGGGGTCGGGGCTCACCATTTCGCCTCTCGCCCAGATCAACACGGAGGGTAAGGAACAACCGAAGGCGTCTGAGGCCGACGCACTGAATCCGGCGTCGCCCGGCGGGCAGAAGTGTGACCCCGCGACCATCGCCATGGCAGGTGCGCTGACGGGTGCCGACGCCGCACTCGGCATCAACATCGTCGACGGCGCTCAGCTCGCTGTCGACCAGCACAACAAAGCCAATCCCGACTGCAAGATCACGCTCAAGCGTTTCGACACCGAGGGCGATCCGCAGAAGGCGACGCAGGTGGCACCGACCATCACCAACGACGACTCGATCATCGGACTGATCGGTCCCGCCTTCTCCGGTGAGACCAAGGCCACCGGCGGCATTTTCAACCAGGCAGGTCTGGTGTCGGTGACCGCGTCGGCAACCAACCCGACGTTGACCGACAACGGTTGGAAGACGTTCTATCGCGGCCTGGCCAACGATGACATCCAGGGACCGGCGGTCGCCAAGTACCTGACCGGCACCATGGGCAAGAAGAAGATCTGTGTCATCAAGGACGACACCGATTACGGTGCAGGCCTCGCGAAGGCTGTCACCGGTGCGTTGGGCTCCGCAGCCGACGCGGACTGCTCGGGCGACGTCAAGAAGGGCGAGCGCGACTTCTCGGCCATCATCTCCAAGGTCACTGCGGCACAACCGGATGCAGTGTTCTACGCCGGTTACTACGCAGAAGCCGCGCCTCTCGCACAACAGTTGAAGTCTGCCGACTCCAACGTGTTGTTCGTCTCGGGCGACGGTGCGAACGATCCCCAGTTCACCGCGCAGGCAGGCGATTCCGCGAAGGGCGCAGTCCTGTCATGCCCGTGTGGTCCGGCGCCCGACAAGTTCGCCGCCGACTACAAGGCCGCGTTCAACCAGGCACCCGGCGTGTACTCGGTCGAGGCATACGACATCGCGTCGATCATGATGAAGGGCATCGCAGAAGGCAACAACACCCGCCCGAAGCTCCTCGAGTACATCAGTAAGTACAACGGGGCCGGTCTGGCCCGTAAGTACTCGTGGACCCCGAAGGGTGAGCTCTCCACATCGCTCATCTGGGTGTACGAAGTCAAGTAATCACCAGCACCACTGCAATTCACGAGAACAAGAGAGCGCCCGGCCGTCACCACGGCGGCCGGGCGCGCTCGTGCTGCGACTTTCCGAAGTCTGAGGGGGATGAATGACCACCACGTACCTGGTGGCGCAGACGTCGACCGCAGTGGCGTCGACGATCGGTTTCGACGTCCACTCGCTGGTCAACGGTTTCTGGGGCCTGACGATCGAAGGGCTGACCTACGGCTCGGTGTACGCACTTGTCGCCGTCGGCTACACGCTCGTCTACGGCGTGCTGCGTCTGATCAACTTCGCGCATTCCGAGGTCTTCATGCTCGGTATGTTCGGCACCTACATCGGCTTGCTGCTTCTAGGCTTCAGCCCCTCGGGTAACACGTACGCCGAGGGCACGGTCATGACGATCGTCTACCTCGTGCTCGCCGGACTCTGCGGAATGATCGTCGCGGGCGGCGCCGCCGTCGGTCTCGAGTTCGTCGCCTATCGACCGCTCCGACGACGTGGCGCCAAGCCCCTCGCCTTCCTCATCACCGCCATCGGAATGTCCTTCGTGCTACAGGAATTCGTGCACTACGTGTTGCCGAAGTTTCCCGTCGATCCTCCGCTGGGCGGCTCGACCGCCCAGCCCACCATTCGTCTGGTCGAGCCGGTCGAGGAGTTCACCATCTTCGGCGCTCCGGTTTTCAACATGACGATGGTGATCATCGGCTCGGCACTCATCCTGGCGCTGGGCGTCGACTTCATGATCAACAAGACGCGTCTGGGGCGCGGCATCCGTTCGGTGGCGCAGGATTCCGACGCCGCGTTGCTGATGGGCGTGTCACGCGAGCGGATAATCCTGGTGACGTTCCTCATCGGGGGACTTCTCGCCGGTGCGGCAGCCCTGCTCTACACGTTGCGCGTGCCGACCAACATCGTCTACAACGGCGGATTCATTCTCGGGATCAAGGCATTCTGCGCTGCCGTCCTCGGCGGTATCGGCAACGTGCGCGGTGCACTGCTCGGCGGTTTGTTGCTCGGTGTGATGGAGAACTACGGCTCGGTGTTGTTCGGTAACCAGTGGAAGGACGTGGTCGCGTTCGTGCTCCTGATCCTCGTCCTGATGTTCCGTCCCACCGGGATTCTCGGTGAGAAACTGGGGAAGGCGAGAGTATGACGACATCCGATGACGCCCAGTCGGGGAAGAACATCCACTCGGAACAGCCCGCCGTGCCTCCGCGTGGGCTCGGCGACCGGATCAGAACCTGGTGGGACAGTCTGCCGCGCGTGCAGCAGTGGCTGCTCGGCGTCCCACTGATCATTTTGTTGGCGTTGCTACCCGTCATCAAACCACCTCTGATCACTACGACTGCGACCAACTTCGGCGTCGTCATGGCGACCTTCGCGATGACAGCGCTGATCGCGATCGGACTCAACGTGGTGGTCGGACAAACCGGTCTACTCGACCTCGGGTACGTAGGCTTCTACGCCGTCGGCGCCTACGTCGTCGCCTTGTTGACCAGTCCGGCCAGCCCACTGTGGGGCAGCGAGGACCACGGATTCTTCTCCGGACCGTGGGCGTGGCTGGCATGCGTGCCGCTCGCGATCATCATCACGGGCATCACCGGCCTGGTCCTCGGTACCCCGACTCTTCGCGTACGCGGCGACTACCTCGCCATCGTGACGCTCGGATTCGGTGAGATCGTGCGTCTCCTCGCCGACAACCTCACCGACATCACCAACGGAGCATCGGGACTGCAGGGCGTCCTGTTCCCCGAACTCGGACGCTCGGACAAGCACCCCGACGGCGTGTTCTCGGTGGGCAACAACAGCCCGACCGCCAACTACGGCGTGTGGTGGTACTGGCTGGGCATCGTCGCCGTGATCCTCGTGCTGATCATCATCGGCAATCTCGAGCGCAGCAGGGTGGGCCGGTCGTGGGTGGCCATCCGAGAGGACGAGGACGCCGCCGAGATCATGGGTGTGCCGACGTTCAAGTACAAGCTGTGGGCCTTCGTGATCGGCGCCGGCATCGGCGGCCTGTCAGGCGCGATCTACGCGGGCCAGGTGCAGTACGTCGACCCGAAGGCATTCACCGTCATCAACTCGATGCTCTTCCTATGCGCCGTCGTTCTGGGCGGTCAGGGCAACAAGCTCGGCGTCATCGCCGGCGCGTTCATCATCGTCTATCTGCCGGCACGCGTGCAGGGCATCGAGGTCGGCGGTCAGTCGCTCAGCGAATTCAAGTATCTGTTCTTCGGCATCGCACTCGTGGTGTTGATGATCTTCCGCCCGCAGGGATTGTTCCCGGCTCGAGCGCGATTACTGACCTTCGGGCGCAAGGTGTACGCCGCTGTGCGACGCAACCCCGACCCGCTACCGTCGGGAAGTGAGGAGGCGCACGCATGACGCACCGGACACCAGACGACCCCGCGGGCAACACGAATCCGAGGACCGACTCCCACGAGGTCGATGCAGGCAAACTCGACTCCGGCCCCGACAACGCGGAGCAGATCGAGGAGGTGCTCGCCGATCCCGAGTCGACGGCCGTCGTCGATCCGGCGGCAGTGGACGCACAACTCGCCGATCCGGAAGCCGTAGCCGAAGCCGTTGCGCCGCAACGTGACATCGCAACCGCCGAGGGAGAGTCGCTGCTCAAGGTCGAGGGGCTGACGGTCGAGTTCGGTGGACTCGCCGCTCTCGACGACGTGACCTTCGACATCAAGCGTGGCGAGATCCTCGGCCTGATCGGTCCCAACGGAGCAGGCAAGACCACGTGCTTCAACGCGATCACGGGTGTTTACCGGCCTACGCGTGGAACGGTGACCTTCGACGGCGCGCCGCTCGGCAAGATGTCGCAGCACAAGATCACCCGCAAGGGGATCGCCCGCACGTTCCAGAACGTGCGCCTCTGGGGTGAGATGACAGCACTGGAGAACGTCTCCGTCGGCACCGATGCACGCCACAAGACCTCGGTGTTCGGTGCGATCATGCGCACGCCGCGGCTCTACCGCGAGGAACATGACGCCGTCGACCGGGGCATGGCACTGCTCGAGTTCGTCGGTATCGGTGCCCGCGCCGCGGAGAAGGCGTCGAACCTTCCCTACGGCGATCAACGTCGCCTCGAGATCGCCCGAGCACTCGCGACCGAGCCCAAACTGCTGTGCCTCGACGAACCGGCCGCGGGCTTCAACCCGAGCGAGAAGTCGGCGTTGATGGAGTTGATCCAGAAAATCCGTGAGGACGGCTACACCGTGCTGCTGATCGAGCACGACATGCGGCTGGTGATGGGTGTCACCGACCGAATCGTCGTCCTCGAGTTCGGCCGCAAGATCGCCGACGGTACGCCGCGCGAGGTGCGCGAGAATCCCGCCGTCATCGCCGCATACCTTGGAGTCCCTGATGACCAGATCGCCTGATACCGACAAGCCTTCGGGCGAGACGAGTGCACCGGGGACGTCGAGCGGTGCTCCGGTCCTGGAGATGACCGACGTGGTGATCCACTACGGTCGCATCCAGGCACTGCACGGCATCTCGCTGCGTGTGGACGAGGGGGAGTTGGTGACCCTTCTGGGCGCCAACGGTGCGGGCAAATCGACCACCATGCGCGGAATCTCGGGCCTGCTCAAACTCAGTCAGGGCGACATCCGCTTCCACGGGGAATCGATCACGAAACTGGCGCCGCACGAACGTGTCTCGCGTGGCATCATCCAGGTCCCGGAGGGCAGGCACATCTTTCCGGGAATGACGGTGCTCGAGAACCTCGACATGGGTTGCTACGGAAGGAAATTCGAATCCAAGGCGGCCTACAGTCAAGCTCTCGATCAGGTTTTCGAGCTGTTCCCGAGGCTGAAGGAACGGCGCAAACAATACGGGGGCAACATGTCCGGCGGTGAGCAGCAGATGCTCGCGATCGGTCGTGGATTGATGGCACGGCCCAAACTGCTATTGCTCGACGAGCCGTCGATGGGACTCGCGCCCATGGTGATCCAGCAGATCTTCTCGATCATCGCGCAGATCAACGCCGAGGGCACGACCATCCTGCTCGTGGAGCAGAACGCCCAGCAGGCACTGAGCCGGTCAGATCGTGGATACATCCTGGAGACCGGGTCGATTCTCAAAGAGGGGCCGGGCAGGGATCTACTCGTCGACGATGCCGTGAGGGAGGCCTATCTCGGCGTAGCCTGACGCCGTGACCGACTACCGAATCGACTCCTCCGGCTCGGACAAGAAGCTCGTCAGCGAGATCCTCGGCGAGGCTTTCGTCGACGACCCGGTGATGCGTTGGCTACAGCCCGACACCTCGAAGTACGCGGCTCTGTACCGAGCGCTGTTGACGGCCGGCCACGGATCACGAGGCCGGACGGACGTGTGCTTCGACGGCGACCGTGCAGTGGGTGCCGCTGTGTGGGATCCGCCAGGGTTCCGACTCTCGGGCGGTCGGCAACTTCTTGCCGTGCCGCGATTCATCGCCGCACTCGGGGGCCGTTATCGCCGCGGTCAACTGATCGAGGAGATGTTCGCCGAGTACCGCCCCAGGGAGCCTCACTGGTATCTCGCATTCGTCGGTGCGACACTCCACGGACGCGGCGTCGGCAGCACGCTGTTGCGAGCGGGCATCGAGAGCGTGACCGGCGCGTCGTACCTGGAGAGTTCCAACGAAGCCAACATCCCCCTCTACGAACGCTTCGGTTTCGTCGTGACCGCAGAGGTGAGACTGCCCGACGGTGGGCCTTCGGTGTGGCCGATGTACCGCGCTGCCGCCGGGGTCTGAGATCTGTCGCAGGGCGTCACTAGACTCGTCAGGGTGAGTCCCGCGCAGAGTGCACCCGTGAAGAGTTCCACCGAGACCGCGTCGTCTTCGACGTCGTCTCGGTCGAGTGGCAAGGGCGGCAAGAACAAGCGTCAGCCGACGTTGATGCTGCTCGACGGACATTCGCTGGCCTACCGTGCTTTCTTCGCGCTGCCCGCCGAGAACTTCAAGACTGCGACCGGGCAGACCACCAACGCGGTCTACGGCTTCACGTCCATGCTGATCAATCTGCTGCGTGACGAAGAGCCCACCCACGTGGCGGCGGCGTTCGACGTATCTCGTAAGACGTTCCGCTCGGAGATGTTCCCCGAGTACAAGGCGCAGCGATCGAAGTCACCGGACGAGTTCAACGGGCAGGTCGAGTTGACCAAGGAGGTGCTCGACGCACTCGGAATCCCTGTCATGGCGATCGAGGGTTACGAGGCCGACGACATCATCGCGACGCTCGCCACGCAGGCCGAGGCGGAGGGCTACAAAGTGCTCGTCGTCACCGGCGACCGCGACTCGTTGCAACTCGTCGACGACTCGGTGACGGTTCTCTACCCGCGTAAGGGTGTGTCCGACCTGACCCGCTTCACGCCTGAGGAGGTCGAGAAGAAGTACGGCCTGACGCCCACCCAGTATCCCGACTACGCCGCACTGCGCGGCGACCCGAGCGACAATCTGCCCGGTATCCCCGGGGTGGGGGAGAAGACGGCATCGAAGTGGATTCGCGAGTACGGCTCCCTTGCGGAGTTGATCGACCACGTCGATGAGGTCAAGGGCAAGGTCGGCGATGCCCTGCGTGCGCACCTGGCATCGGTGCAGACCAATCGCCAGCTCACCGAGCTCGTCCGCGACATGGATCTGCCCGCGACCCCTGACGATCTCGCCATGGTCGGCTGGGACCGCGACCGAATCCATCAACTCTTCGACGACCTCGAGTTCCGCGTCCTGCGCGACCGTCTGTTCTCGACGCTCAGTTCCGTTGAGCCGGAAGCGGAGTCAGGATTCGAACTCGACGGATCGATCCTCGGCGAGGGCGGGGTCCGCGAGTGGCTCGACGCCCACGCGCGTACCGGACGCAGCGGACTCACCGTGACGGCGCCGCATCAGGTCGTCGGCGCAGACGTGACAGGCGTCGCGATCGCGGCGGCCGATGGCACGTCCGGCTACGTCGATGTGACCACCCTGGGACCCGACGACGAGAAAGCGCTCGGCGAGTGGTTCGCAGACGCCACGATCGAGAAGGCACTGCACGAGACGAAATGGGCGATCCATGCACTGCGATCGCGTGGCTGGTCACTCGCGGGCGTCACCAGCGACACCGCGCTGGCCGCGTACCTTGTCCGGCCGGGCCAGCGAACCTTCAATCTCGACGACCTCGCGCTGCGCTACCTGCGGCGTGAACTGCGCGCCGACGACGGTGCCGACTCGGGTCAGCTCTCGCTTCTCGACGACGACGGAGGTGCGGCGAAGGTCGCCGAGCAGGCGATGCTCGAGGCCCGCGCAGTCGCCGAACTGGCCGACACACTCGACACCGAGCTCGATCGCATCGACTCCAAGCCGTTGCTCACCGACATGGAGCTGCCGCTGCTGTTCGTGCTCGCCGATCTCGAGGCCGCGGGCATCGCGGTCGACGTCGAGCATTTCGGCGAGCTCGAGGAGACGTTCTCCGAGCGCATCCGCGCGGCCGCGGAGTCCGCATACGAGGTGATCGGTGAGCAGATCAACCTCGGCTCGCCCAAGCAACTGCAGACGGTGTTGTTCGACAAGCTCGACATGCCCAAGACGAAGAAGACCAAAACCGGCTACACCACCGACGCTGACGCACTGCAGACGCTCTACGAGAAGACCGAACATCCCTTCCTCGCCTATCTGCTCGAGCACCGTGACGCGACCCGACTGAAGGTGACCGTCGACGGCCTGTTGAAGTCGGTCGCCGACGACGGCCGCATCCACACGACGTTCAACCAGACCGTCGCCGCCACAGGGCGACTGTCGTCGACGGAGCCCAACCTGCAGAACATACCGGTGCGCACCGAGGCGGGACGGGAGATCCGGCACGGCTTCGTCGTCGGATACGACAACGGTCCCGGCGGATCGGGCGAGCCGTACGAAACTCTGATGACCGCCGACTACAGCCAGATCGAGATGCGCATCATGGCGCATCTCTCCGGTGATGCAGGCCTGATCGAGGCGTTCAACACCGGCGAGGACCTGCACAATTTCGTCGGGTCGCGTGCCTTCGGTGTGCCGATCGACGAGGTGACCACCGAGATGCGTCATCGGGTGAAGGCGATGTCATATGGTCTCGCGTACGGACTGTCGGCGTTCGGTCTCGCGGCACAGCTGCGGATCAGTCGCGAGGAGGCCAAAGAACAGATGGAGGCCTACTTCGACCGGTTCGGTGGCGTGCGTGACTATCTGCACGACGTGGTGCTCGAAGCGCGTCGAAACGAGTACACCGCAACGCTTTTCGGTCGACGACGCTATCTCCCCGACCTCAACAGCGACAACTGGCAACGTCGGCAGGCGGCGGAGCGGATGGCACTCAACGCCCCGATCCAGGGCACGGCGGCCGACATCATCAAGGTCGCGATGATCAACGTCCACAAGCGACTCGTCGCCGAGAATCTCGCGTCCCGCATGTTGCTCCAGGTGCACGACGAGCTCGTCGTCGAAGTGGCGCAGGGCGAACGTGAGCAGGCCGAGAAGGTCGTCCGCGAGGAGATGGGCAGTGCGATCGATCTGTCCGTGCCGCTCGAGGTGTCGGTGGGATTCGGACGTTCGTGGGACGACGCCGCGCACTGATCTGCGCGCCGCACTTCACGTGCGTTGCGGTGTTCGCACTCGAGGCTGGTTACCGCCCCACTCGGCCGCCCACTCGAGGTTCGCCGACGTCGTCAGAAAAACAACAGTCGCTGGGGTGACTCCGCGGTGTTGTCAAGGGTTCTGGCAGTATTCACCAGATGAGCGAGAAGCGTCGACTGTCGATCGGTGTCCTCGACGGCGACGGGATCGGGCCGGAGATCGTGCCGGTCGCAGTAGACGTGGCGAGCGCGGCCGCAGCGTGCGAGGACCTCGAATTCGATTGGGTGCGTGCAGCTCTCGGTGTCGAAGCGATCGGGCCCCACGGAACGCCGCTGCCCGACTCGACGTTGGCGGCACTCGACGCGCTCGACGTATGGATACTCGGACCGCACGATTCGGCGAGCTACCCGCAAGAATTCCGGAACGCACTCACTCCCGGCGCCACGATTCGCAAGAGGTTCGGCTTGTACGCGAACATCCGGCCGTGCCGCGCATACCAGGGTGTGGCGGCCACCGCCCCCGACATCGACGTGGTGATCGCTCGTGAGAACTCCGAGGGTCTCTACGCCGACCGCAACATGAAGGTGGGCAGCGGTGAGTTCATGCCCACACCCGACATCGCGCTGGCCGTGGGGGTCATCACCCGCGACGCGAGCCGACGGATCGCTCGCGAGGCGTTCCGTCTCGCGCAACAGCGTGGGCGGCACGTCACGATCGTTCACAAAGCCAATGTGCTCCGCCTGAGCACAGGACTCTTCCGCGACGCGTGTCTGGAGGTCGCTGCGGAGTATCCCGACGTCGTCGTCGACGAACAGCATGTCGACGCCATGGCAGCGCTGTTGGTGCGCAGGCCGACGGACTTCGACGTCCTCGTCACCGAAAATCTCTTCGGCGACATCTTGTCCGACCTCGCGGCAGAACTCGCGGGCTCGTTGGGGATGGCCGGGTCGATCAACTGCTCGGACACCAAGGCCATGGCGCAGGCCAGCCACGGCGCGGCACCCGACATCGCCGGACGCGGAATCGCCGATCCCGTCGGCATTCTCGCGTCGACGGCCATGATGTTGCGGTGGTGGGGAGATCATCGCGACGATGACGCGCTGATCCGGTGTGCATCGAGAATCGACTACGCCGTCGAGGCGACGCTTGCGGCGGGCATCCGCACCGCCGACCTCGGCGGTATCGCGAGCACCCGCGAGTTCGGCGACGCGGTCGCGGCGGCGACCGCGTGTACGCCCGCCTGAGCACCGGCCGACGTCGAACGATGGTTAATCCTTCGTAACTATCCTGTGGAATCCGGTTGAAGCCAGTAAGTTACACGGGGTGTCGACGTGTGTCGGCGTGTTGTCTCGAGGCGCTCACCGAAGCGCCGGGGGAAGGGATCTCGATGCGAATTCAGCGATCGACTCGTACTCGATCATGGCGGTTCGGCGGTGTGTTCGCCGCATTGGTGGCCATCATGGCGATGGTGCTCGCCGGGTGTACGAACAACGAATCCGACGAAGGTGGAAGTGGCGGCGCCGCGAGTTCCTCGAAGGCGGTGGAGGCGACCAAGGTCGACTCGATCGCCGCGCTCGTACCCGAGCCCATCCGTAACTCGGGAACACTGGTCGTGGGTGTGAACGTGCCGTACTCGCCCAACGAGTACAAGGATCCTTCCGGCAAAATCGTCGGCTACGACGTCGACCTCATGAACGCGGTCGCGGGAGTACTCGGCCTCAAGGCCGAGTTCAAAGAGGCTGACTTCGACAAGATCATCCCGGCCATCCAACAGGGCACCTACAACGTCGGGGCATCGTCGTTCACCGACAGCAAGGAGCGCGAGCAGCAGGTCGACTTCGTCACCTACTACAACGCCGGTGTGCAGTGGGCCCAGCAGAAGGGTGGCAACATCGACCCGAACAACGCCTGCGGTAAGCGCGTGGCGGTGCAGTCGACCACGGTCGAGGACACCGACGAGGTGCCCGCCAAGAGCAAGGCATGCACCGATGCGGGCAAGCCCGCGATCGAGAAGGTCAAGTTCGACAGCCAGGACGAGGCGACCAACGCGCTCGTGCTGGGTAAGGTCGACGCGATGTCCGCGGACTCACCAATCACTGCGTGGGCGATCAAGCGCTCCGACGGCAAGCTCGAAACGGCCGGGGGCGTCTTCGACTCGCAGCCCTACGGCTACCCGGTGCAGAAGGGCTCGTCGCTGACGCAGGCGCTTCAGCAGGCGGTGCAGCATCTGATCGACAACGGGCAGTACAAGCAGATCGCCGAGAACTGGGGCGTCGAGGCAGGCGCCATCCAGAAGTCGGTCATCAATGGCGCGGTCAGCTGACCTGTGACGACGCCGTCTGACGGCACGGTCGGGGTCGACTCTTCGAAAGTGGAGCCGACCCCGATCAAAGCCGTACCCCTCAAACACCCCGGCCAGTGGATCGCGGCCGCAGTCGTCCTGATCCTGGTCGCACTCTTCATCTACGGTGCGGCCACCAACGACGCCTATGCGTGGGACACCTACGCCAAGTATCTGTTCGACACCCGGATCATGCCGGGTGTCGGCTACACGCTGGCATTGACGGTGCTGTCGATGGTGATCGCCATCATCCTGGGCGTGCTGCTCGCCATCATGCGTCTGTCACCGAATCCGGTACTGCGAGCGACGTCGTGGGTGTATCTGTGGATCTTCCGCGGCACGCCGGTCTACGTGCAGTTGGTGTTCTGGGGTCTGTTCCCGTCGATCTACAAGCGTATCGATCTCGGTATCCCGTTCACGGTG
This sequence comes from Gordonia otitidis NBRC 100426, assembly GCF_000248075.1. GTDB lineage: Bacteria > Actinomycetota > Actinomycetes > Mycobacteriales > Mycobacteriaceae > Gordonia > Gordonia otitidis. The sequence goes on from NZ_BAFB01000025.1 coordinate 21,285, forward strand.
CAGTTCGCGCACTTCGACATCCAATCGCTGAACGCGGCATTTCTTTTCGCGGTGATCGGATTGGCGCTCAACGAATCCGCATACATGGCCGAGATCGTGCGTGCAGGAGTCTCGTCGGTGGGTGAGGGACAGACCGAGGCGTCGGTGGCACTGGGCATGACGTGGTCGCAGACCATGCGTAGAACCGTGCTGCCCCAGGCGATGCGGGTCATCATCCCGCCGACCGGCAACGAAGTCATCAGCATGCTGAAGACCACCAGCCTCGTGGCGGCCGTGCCGTTCAGTCTCGAACTGTACGGACGCGCCCGCGACATCTCAGGCGTGATCTTCCAGCCGATCCCGCTGCTCATGGTCGCCTCGACCTGGTACCTCGTGGTCACCAGCATCCTGATGGTCGGTCAGTACTACCTGGAGCGGTACTACGCCCGCGGGGCCACCCGCGCGATGACGAACAAGCAGCGCAAAGCGCAGGCTGCGGCGGCCGAGGTCACTGATCCGCAGCACGGGGGTGGGGGAGTATGACAACCGTGGAGAACACGTCCGGTCAACCGATGGTGCTCGCCGACCGCGTCTGCAAGAGCTTCGGTACCACCCAGGTCCTCAAGGGGATCTCGCTCGAGGTGCAACGCGGGGAAGTGCTCTGCATCATCGGTCCGTCCGGCTCGGGCAAGTCGACGTTCCTGCGATGCGTCAATCACCTCGAGGAGGTCAACGCGGGTCGGCTTTACGTCGATGGTGACCTCATCGGATACCGCGAGCGCGGCGGCAAGCTCTACGAGATGAGCCCGAAGGACGCGGCCAAGCAGCGTCGTGACATCGGCATGGTCTTCCAGCACTTCAACCTGTTTCCGCACAGGACGGTGCTCGAGAACGTGATCGAGGCACCGACGCAAGTGAAGCGGGAGAGCAAAGCCGACGCCGCGAAGCGTGCGGAGTACCTGCTCGACCGAGTGGGGTTGGCCGACAAGGCGTCGTCGTATCCGGCGCAGTTGTCGGGTGGACAACAACAGCGCGTCGCCATAGCCCGTGCGCTGGCCATGGAACCGAAGCTGATGCTCTTCGACGAACCGACGTCGGCACTCGACCCGGAGCTGGTGGGTGACGTGCTCGGCGTGATGCGAGAACTCGCCTCGACAGGCATGACCATGCTCGTGGTCACGCACGAGATGGGATTCGCCCGCGAGGTCGCTGATCAGTTGGTGTTCATGGACGGTGGGGTCGTCGTCGAACAGGGCGATCCGCGTGAGGTCCTCGCCAACCCGCAGCATGAGCGGACGAAGACCTTCTTGTCGAAGTTGCTGTAGCGCAACGCTGCTGGTCGTTCGTCGCGTGAACGACATCGGTATAGTCGACCCGGCTTGATATCCGAGACGATGGCGAAGCGGCGGGTGACAGTGTGAGGGCAGTGGGTGCTCGACGGTATTGGTTGTCCGCATCGGCGGGCGCGGTGCTCGCAGCGGTCGTGCTCGCCGTGCTCGCCGCGGTATGGTTCGCCGGCTCGGGAGTTGTGCTCGACGGTGCGGCGCGGTATGTGACCCGCGGGGTGTACCAGCTCCCGGCGACCACGCTCGTCTTCGGACTCGCGTGCGGCATCCTCACCTATCGCACCGCCCGGCAGCTCGGCCTCTCGCGCATGCGGAAAGTCGGTGCCGTGCTGCTGTGCGTGCTCGCGGTGGGGTGGCTGGTGTTCGCCGTTGTGGCTGGTACGTCGACGGTGGAGAACGTGTTCTATCGTCTCGTCGGCGTCTCCGGGCATCGGATCACGGTCGTCATCGCGACTGTGATGGTGTGCGCGACAACGCTACTGGTGATTGCCCAGTGGGCGCCGTCGCGACGTTCGGGCGACACGGTCCGCCGCGATGCCATCGCCGTCGGGGTCGTCTTCGTCGTCGTGATGGCAGTGGCTTGTGGAAGTGCGATCGGCGCTGTCGTCCGTGTACCGCAGTCGACATCGGCCTCAGCGTCACGTGAGTCGTCGGTTGCGCCGATTCCCGCGACAGTGGGGATGCGGGCAGGGGTACCACAGCGATTCGATGGCGATGTCGAGATCGTGTCCGCAGCAGCGGGTTACGTCGTATGGGACGCCGGGGTGGTGCAGGCGTACGGCCCCGACTCCTACGATTCCTCACACAAGGCGCCACGGTGGACCTTCGACGTGGCGAGCGAGTTCGGCACGTGCGGGCAGGGAGCCATGTTCTCGACTGGGGTGTCGGCTGATGCGGTGGTGCTCGTCAGTTGCCTCGTCGACGAGTCGTCGGCCACCTCATCGACGGTAGGGGAGAACCAAGCATTCATGCCGGGTGCGCAGCGAGCACCCGGCATCTACGTGCTTGTCGCGCTCGATGCGCAGACCGGTCAACGACTGTGGACACGCCTCGGACAACACTTGGTGGTCGGGCAGCAACAGATAGTCGGACACGCCGTGCCCATCGTGTCGCCGGGCCGACTCACCGCGCTCGAGCCACGATCGGGAACCCCCGAGTGGTCGATCAAGAGCGATCTCTGCTTCCTCGAAAGCGATTCACGAGCAGCGCAGTTCGTCACCACCGCGCACCATCTCGCCTACACGTGTGGGGACCGGCTCGTTGTCCTCGACGCCGACACCGGGAGAGACAGCACGCACAGCCTCCCCGGGGCTGATCGTGTGGCCGAAGGCCTTGGACAGACCGGGATCGTCGGTATCGCAGGTGATCGGGTCTCAGTGTTCTCTATGTCCGCCTACCTCGGCAACGACTCCTATGTGTCGGTCGTCGATCTTTCAACCGGTACAACAGTGCTCGGTCCGCGCGCCGACGACAGCTCCCGCTCCCTCGTGGGTCAGATCGACCAACCGGGCCCGGCTGTCGGGGTACTCCCACCTACGAACGACGTCGCGTTTGGCGGCGTGCAGATGCACTATTCCTGGAACGTGATCGATGTTGCGTCGCTGCGGGAAATCACCATCACACGCATGGGCCCGGTCGGATGGTTTGTCGCGGATCCCGGTTATCAGCGTTGGTTCGTCGCGAAAGACGGTCTGCTGACCGCTGCCTTCGGTGCGGTCGGTAAGACTTTCAGTAACCGCGACGCGGCCGAGCCGGAAGTGGCCTTAGGCGGGGCACCGAGTGTTCTGACACGGATCGGCTGGGACGGAAGAGTGCGGCAGAACCCGAGCGTCGCCTGCTCGTCGGCCTCCGAAGCAGGCCACTCCGAGGCCAGCGGGTTGATCCCGCTCTCCGGTGCATTCCTTCACGTCTGTCGGGGCGATTCGGGGAAGGGAGAAGTCTCGACGACGACTGTGCGCGCCTATCGGTGATTCGGAGCAGTCGTACGCGGTTTGACACAGCAGAACACGGCCGTTCCGGGGAAGTATTGCCCACGAAGCGGGCTCCACTGCCCCCATTCCTCGTCGAGGTCGTCGGGCCACTCCGGCTCGACGATGTCGTCGAGAATCAGCCCCGCGGCACGGATCTCGCGCACACGATCGCCGATGGTCCGGTGATGCTCGACGTAGGTCACAGTGCCGTCGGCGTCGACTTCCGAGTAGGGCGTTCGACTGAAGTACGGCATGGTCACGGTCAACCCGGCAGGTCCGGGGTCGTCGGGAAACATCCAGCGCATGGGGTGATTGACCGAGAAGACCCACCGCCCGCCGGGTTTGATGACGCGCGCCGCCTCGGCCATCACCCCGGCAGGGTCGGCGACGAACGGGACCGCACCGAACGACGAGAACGCGATGTCGAAGCTCTCGTCGGCGAACGGGAGCGATTCGGCTGTCGCCTGTATGAGCGGAACACGTGGTTCGTCGAATCGCGCCATGGTCACGAGGCCGTGGGCGAGCATCCGGTGCGACAGATCGAGCCCGACAGGGCGAGCCCCGTGCGTGGCAAGCCAACGTGAACACGGTGCTGAGCCGCAACCGATTTCGAGGATGTCGCGGTCGACGATGTCGCCGAGAAGGTGAACGTCGGCTTCGCGCAACCGTTCCGGGCCCCAGACGAACTCGCCGCCAGGGGAGTCGGAACCGAGGAAGCCACCGTGCTCGCGGTGATACTCGTCGGCCTCGGAGTCCCACCAGGACCGGCTGGCGGCATCACTTGTCCGCGAGTCGATGTCGCCGAGCACGCGAGGCGCGCGTGGGGTCTCGTCGCCGAGCACGCGAGGCGCGCGTGGGGTCTGGTCGTCGGTCACGTCGACGAGTGTAGGACCCGAGCATATGCAGTGTGTCTAACCCAGCGCGTCGGCGGATCGGCCGGTCGTCCGATGACCGAGAACTCCGACGTTGATGATCAGAAGCAGCATCGCGAAGGCGACGACGCCGAACACGGCGCCGGAGCCGCTCGCATCGAGGAGAGGCAGCAGGATGAAGGGAAGTAGACCGGTGGTGATCTTCGACAGTGAATATGCGGCACCGGCACCGGTTGCTCGGATGGCCGTCGGATACGAGTCCGCGAGATAGACGTGATAGGCGTTCGAGAACAGATTGCTGATCATCGTGTAGCCGACGCCCGAGATCACGATGGCGACCGGACTGGTGGCGAATCCAAACCACAGGCCAAGGATCGCCATCGCCGCGGCCGATCCCATCACCAGATACTTTCGCTCCACGCGTTCCACTATCGGGATCGCGAGGAGCGATCCCAGCGGGTAGCCGATGTACGACGCGGTGACGTAGCCGAGTGAGGTGAGCACGTCGAATCCCTTGGCCACCAATATCAGCGGCGCGAGCGTCCCGAATCCGTAGTAGCCGAACACCTCGAGGATCGACAGCAACCAGAGCATGACGGTGCGCCTACGAAGCCGGTGGCCGAACAGGGACGAGAACGGCATCTGGTGTGCCTTCTGCACCTCCAACGTCGTGTCCGGTTCGGCGAGTCGATGCCCGGCCGCACGCGCTTCGTTCTCGAGTGCGGTGCACACGGCGTCGGCTTCCTCATGACGGCCGTGGGTTTCCAGCCAGCGCGGCGATTCCGGTAGTCGACGACGCACGACCCAGACGGCGAAGGCGCCGAGTCCGCCGAGGAAGAACAGCCAGCGCCATCCCTCGAAGCCGAGTGGATGCAGCGGAACCAACCAGCGCGCGAGGAGTCCGACAACTGGTACCCCGATGAATGCGACGGTGTATGACCACGAGATGAACCGTCCGCGAACAGCTTTCGGCAGGAGGTCGGCGAGATAGGAGTCGGCGAGGGCGAACTCGGCACCGATGCCGACACCTGCCAGAAACCGCATGGCGATCAGGAACGCGGCATTGGGACTGAATGCGGCGACGAGTGAGAACACCGAGTAGATACCCAGATTGATCATGAACGCGGGCCGCCTGCCGATGCGGTCGGACAGTCTCCCCATCACCAGTGCCCCGACGAACTGTCCGAAGAACGCCGACCCGAGTATGAGGTTCAGTTCGGTGCGCGAGAGGTCGAGTTCGGTTGTGAGGACCGAGGAGATGGTTGCGGCGAGGAAGTTCTCGTAGAGGTCGAAGAACAGCGCGAGTCCGACCACGGCGGTTGCGATCCGGTGGGTGCGGACGACCGGTAGCCGATCGAGACGTGCGGCTATCGACGGACTGGAATCGGTGATGTGCGTCGACATCTGTCGAATCTTAGGCTGTCGAACTTCCTTGATGTGAGGCGACGACGGTGGCGGTACGACTGTCGCTGTCCCAGCGTCGGATGGCGGTGATGGATGCCGGTAATCCTGATGGCGGCAGGTCGAGTGCGGCTATGACCTCGTGGACCTGGTCTGCGTGCACGCGCCGAGCCATGGTGACGTGCGGTGTCCACGAGCCGGGCAGCGTGTGCGCGAACACGCCGGACTCGGTGTCGGCGACCGATGCGTGTGCGACAACGGCGTCGACCACCGCCTCATGGGCGGCCAGCAGTTGCGCGGTAGGTACCACCAGCAGTGCGACGACGAGTCTATCGCCGCGGCCGAACACGATCGGCGACCCGACCGCGACCCGGATGGGTAGTCGCACGTCGACATGGCGAATGGCCGTGTCTGCGGCAGGAGCGATGCGCTGTGCTGCGGCGATCGTCACATGCGGTCGGTTGGTGGCGGAGGGATTCGTTCCCGCATTTGGCAGGTCCAAGGCCCGGAGCAGGTCCCAGCGTTCGCGTAGACGGCGCTCGGACTCGTCGTCGAAGAGGAATTCCACCGAGTGGGCCACCGTTGCTCCTGTTCGTGTGCTGCTGTGTCCGCTCCGGGTGTCGATCGTGATGTCTGGCTGTCTCGGATGTGCGGTGGCGGGATGCACTCAGAAGTGGTATTTGCCCAGCGCAACGCCACTAGAGTAAGGTAGACAAAGCGCGTGGAGGCATCTTTCGCGCAGTTCAGCTTGTCTTCACCTGGAAGTCATCACAGTGTGGTGACCTGGGAAGACGCAGATCGGTCAGCATGATCGACGCCTGTGTCGCCGACGCAGCTGTCCAAACAATGTGAACTGTACCTACTACATACCTGTCCGGAGCAACTCAACATATGTCGTCCCCCACGATCACCTCGCCGCAAGTAGCCGTCAATGACATCGGCTCGGCTGAGGACTTCCTCGCAGCCATCGACTCCACGATCAAGTACTTCAACGATGGCGACATCGTCGAAGGGACCATCGTCAAGGTCGATCGGGACGAGGTTCTGCTCGACATCGGTTACAAGACCGAAGGCGTGATCCCCTCTCGCGAACTGTCGATCAAGCACGACGTCGACCCCTCTGAGGTCGTCAACGTCGGTGACGAGGTCGAGGCTCTTGTTCTCACCAAGGAGGACAAAGAAGGCCGCCTCATCCTGTCCAAGAAGCGTGCTCAGTACGAGCGCGCCTGGGGCACCATCGAGGAGCTCAAGGAGAAGGACGAGGCCGTCAAGGGCACCGTCATCGAGGTCGTCAAGGGCGGCCTGATCCTGGACATCGGCCTGCGCGGCTTCCTCCCGGCATCGCTCGTGGAGATGCGTCGCGTGCGCGATCTGCAGCCGTACATCGGCAAGGAGATCGAAGCCAAGATCATCGAACTCGACAAGAACCGCAACAACGTGGTCCTGTCGCGTCGTGCGTGGCTCGAGCAGACCCAGTCCGAGGTCCGCAGCGAGTTCCTGCACCAGCTCCAGAAGGGCCAGGTCCGCAAGGGCGTCGTGTCCTCGATCGTCAACTTCGGTGCATTCGTCGATCTCGGCGGCGTCGACGGTCTGGTCCACGTCTCCGAGCTCTCCTGGAAGCACATCGATCATCCGTCCGAGGTTGTCACCGTTGGTGACGAGGTCACCGTCGAGGTTCTCGACGTCGATCTCGACCGCGAGCGCGTGTCGTTGTCGCTCAAGGCAACTCAGGAAGACCCGTGGCGTCAGTTCGCCCGCACCCACGCGATCGGTCAGATCGTGCCGGGCAAGGTCACCAAGCTGGTTCCGTTCGGTGCGTTCGTCCGCGTCGACGACGGCATCGAGGGTCTCGTGCACATCTCCGAGCTGGCCGAGCGCCACGTCGAGGTCCCGGACCAGGTTGTCGCCGTCGGCGACGACGCGATGGTCAAGGTCATCGACATCGACCTCGAGCGTCGTCGTATCTCGCTGAGCCTCAAGCAGGCCAACGAGGACTACACCGAGGAGTTCGACCCGTCGAAGTACGGCATGGCCGACAGCTACGACGAGCAGGGCAACTACATCTTCCCCGAGGGCTTCGACGCCGAGACCAACGAATGGCTCGAAGGCTACGAGAAGCAGCGCGAAGAGTGGGAGAACCGCTACGCCGAGGCGGAGCGTCGTCACAAGATGCACACCGCTCAGATCGAGAAGTTCGCTGCTGCCGCAGCCGAGGCCGAGAAGGCCCCGACCGACTACTCGTCGGCATCGTCGGAGAGCCGCAGCACCTCGAGTGCTCCCGCATCGTCGGGCGGCTCGCTGGCAAGCGACGAGCAGCTCGCCGCACTGCGCGAGAAGCTGTCGGGCAACGCCTGATAGTCGTATCCCGCACGTAAAGCCCAAGAGCGCCTCCCGGATTCGTCCGGGAGGCGCTCTTGTTTCGTAGTACCGCACTGTCGGTGACGTCGGCGTGACCAGCATGAAGGAACCAAGACCGGCTCACGAGCAGGGCGCCGGCGGTCGGCTGGCGTCGGCCTACGACGGCGGTGCGCTGGTCTACGACGCCGTCGGTGAGGTGTGGCTGCCACCCGAGACAATCGAGCTCACCGACGCCACCGGCTGATCGGGTCGCCACTCGGATGACGGTGGTGACGCGGCGTTTGCGACACTGGAGGCTGTGATCCGAGTGGGGCTCTCCGGCGGCATCGGAGCCGGCAAATCGACAGTGGCCACGACGTTCGTCGAGCGTGGGGGCTACCACATCGACGCTGACAAGATTGCGCGTGAGGTGGTCGAACCGGGTACGCCTGGGCTCGCGAGCCTTGTCGAGGCTTTTGGTGACGACATCCTCGCCGACGACGGTGCGCTCGATCGGCCCGCGCTGGCGGCCAAGGCCTTCCGCGACGAGGAGAGCAGACAGAAGCTGAACTCCATCACGCATCCGCTTGTCGGGGCGCGGACGCAGGAGTTGCTCGCTGCCGCACCGGTGGGTTCGGTTGTCGTGCAGGACATCCCATTACTCGTCGAGGGCAACATGGCGCCCTTCTTCCACCTCGTCGTGATCGTCGGCGTCGACGAGGAATTGCGCGTGCAACGTCTCACCGAGTTGCGCGGAATGCCCGAGGATGACGCGCGGGCGCGGATTCGCGCCCAGGCCACCGATGAACAACGGCGGGCCGTCGCAGATGTCTGGCTGGACAATTCGGGTACGCCGGAGGAGCTCGCGGCCGCCGCGGCGGAACTGTGGGACGAGCGCCTCGTGCCCTACGAGGCCAATGTGCGTTCGCGCACGATCGTCCCAGGGCCGCTCGCGCTCGTCGAGCCGGACCCGGCGTGGGCGCAGGCAGGGGCCAGGGTAATGAACCGACTCTGGGCCATCGTCGGTGACAAGGCCTCGGCAATCGACCACATCGGTTCGACCGCCGTGCCAGGACTTGTCGCCAAGCCGACCATCGACATCCAGGTCACCGTGGCAGGACTCGACATCGCGGACGGACTCGCCGACGTCCTCGCCGACGGCGGCTTCCCGCGCGCTCCCGGAATCGAGGGCGACAACCCGAAGGCGGATCCGGCCACGGGTTCGGTGGACCGTGGTGACTGGGGCAAGCGGTTCCACGGTTCGGCCGATCCGGGTCGCCCGGTCAACGTGCACCTGCGGGTCGCAGGATCACCAGGGGCCCGGTTCGCGGTCGACTTCCGTGACTGGTTGCGCGACGACCCGGCCGCACGCGAGGAGTACGCGGGCGTCAAGCGCACGGCGCTCACTGCGGCCGACGGGGACATTGACCGTTATGTGGCGGCCAAGGAGCCGTGGTTCGACCAGGCATACCGACGTATCGCGGCGTGGCGCACAAACCGAGACTCCTAGCCCGCCCGGTTTTCCTGCCAGGGCAGGGTCGCTCGTATTGTCACGTCCGTGGTGTCGGGATCAGCCGTCGCGCCATGTGACGGTGCCGCCGGCACAGGCGTCGAGCCACGCCTGGACGTCGTGGCCGTGCTCAGCGGCGCCGACAAGGGCGCGGCGCGCGATGTGTACCGCTTCTTCGCAGTCGGTCGTCGACAACAGGCCGGCTGCGTGGGCGTCGAACAGTTCGTCGACGTCGACGAGCTCGAGGGGCTCGCCCGGAACGTCGACGAGGTCGAGGTACCAGTCTTCCGCGTGCCACCTGCCGTCGGCATCGGGGCCGTGAAAGCGTCCGACGTCGAGGTAGAGCCGTTGGCCGACCCGGTGTCCTGGCACGAAGTGGAAGATGTTGGCCCGTAACCCGAGGTCGGGGAGGAGCCAGGATTCGAGGTGCGAGAATCTCGGGTGGTCGGCCGTACGCGACATGTAGAGGCCGAACGGGGCCTCCTCATAGCGCTCCACCGGCCGGACGAACCCCTTGTTGTCGGTGTTGGTCATCGCCGGAACGTCGAAGACCTCCCGCTTGGGCGGGTGCAGATCGGACATCGTGCAACCTTAGCCGCGGGGAGGGCGAGGAGCCCCCTGATATCGCAGGTCAACGGCGCGGAACCGAGCGGAACAGAATTGTCACACCCCGCGTTTACCCTGGAACTATGGCTTTTGCTACCGAACACCCGATTCTCGCGCACTCAGAGCACCGCCCCGTCGGTGATATCGAACGTACCGAGGGACGGTTCGAGGTCGTCAGCGAGTACGAACCCGCGGGCGACCAGCCGCAGGCGATCGACGACCTCGAGCGTCGCATCGGGGCAGGCGAGAAGGACATCGTGTTGCTCGGAGCGACGGGTACCGGTAAGTCGGCCACCACAGCCTGGCTCATCGAACGCGTCCAACGGCCGACGCTGGTGATGGCGCCGAACAAGACGCTCGCGGCCCAGCTCGCCAACGAACTGCGAGAGATGTTGCCGCACAACGCGGTCGAATACTTCGTGTCCTACTACGACTACTACCAGCCGGAAGCGTACATCGCGCAAACCGACACGTACATCGAGAAGGACTCGTCGATCAACGACGATGTCGAACGTCTGCGTCACTCGGCGACGTCGAGTCTGCTCTCCCGCCGAGATGTGGTGGTGGTCGCGTCCGTCTCGTGTATCTACGGTCTCGGCACACCGCAGTCGTACCTCGACCGGTCGGTCGAGGTCGAGGTGGGCGACGAGATCGACCGCGACGCGTTGTTGCGGCTGCTCGTCGACGTCCAGTACACGCGCAACGACATGTCGTTCACCCGTGGCAGTTTCCGCGTGCGCGGCGACACCGTCGAGATCATCCCGTCCTACGAAGAACTGGCTGTACGCATCGAGTTCTTTGGCGACGAGGTGGAGGCTTTGTACTACCTGCACCCCTTGACCGGCGACGTGGTCCGACAGGTCGACTCCCTGCGCATCTTCCCCGCCACGCACTACGTCGCCGGCCCGGAGCGCATGGAGAAGGCGATGTCGAGCATCGAGGAGGAACTCGAAGCCAGGCTCGCCGACCTCGAGGGCAAGGGCAAACTCCTCGAGGCGCAGCGCCTTCGTATGCGCACGACCTACGACCTCGAGATGATGCGCCAGGTCGGTTTCTGCTCGGGTATCGAGAACTACTCGCGGCACATCGACGGCAGGCCGGCGGGTAGCGCTCCGGCGACACTGATCGACTATTTTCCCGACGACTTCCTACTGGTCATCGACGAGTCGCATGTCACCGTTCCGCAGATCGGCGGTATGTACGAGGGAGACATGTCGCGCAAGCGCAATCTGGTCGACTACGGCTTCCGCCTACCGTCGGCTGTCGACAACCGTCCGCTGACCTGGGACGAGTTCGTCGGGCGTATCGGGCAGACCGTGTACCTGTCCGCGACGCCCGGCGCGTATGAGCTGGGCCAGTCCAACGGCGAGTTCGTCGAGCAGGTGATCCGCCCGACCGGTCTGGTCGATCCGCAGATCGTGGTGAAGCCGACGAAGGGTCAGATCGACGATCTGGTCCACGAGATCCGCGACCGCACCGATCGCGACGAGCGTGTACTGGTGACCACGTTGACGAAGAAGATGGCAGAGGATCTCACCGACTATCTGCTCGAGCTGGGTATCCGCGTGCGCTACCTGCATTCCGAGGTCGACACCCTCCGCCGCGTCGAATTGCTGCGGCAGCTGCGCTCGGGTGAATACGACGTCCTCGTCGGTATCAATCTGCTGCGTGAGGGCCTCGACCTTCCAGAGGTGTCACTGGTCGCCATCCTCGACGCCGACAAGGAGGGCTTCCTGCGCTCCACGACATCGCTGATCCAGACCGTCGGGCGCGCTGCGCGAAATGTCTCGGGCGAAGTGCACATGTACGCCGACACCATCACCGACTCGATGCGCAATGCGATCGACGAGACGGAACGTCGTCGCGAGAAGCAGGTCGCCTACAACAAAGAGCACGGCATCGACCCGAAACCGTTGCGCAAGAAGATCGCCGACATCCTCGACCAGGTGTATCGCGAAGCCGAGGATTCCGCTGTCGACGTCGGTGGCTCGGGGCGAAACGCCAGCAGGGGTCGGCGCGCGCAGGGCGAGGTCTCCAAGGCCAAGGGCGCGTCGGCGGGGGTCATCGAGAAGCGTGACGTCTCGTCCATGCCGAGAGCCGAACTCGCCGACCTGGTTGCACAGCTCACCGAGCAGATGATGAGCGCTGCCCGGGATCTGCAGTTCGAACTCGCAGGCCGACTGCGTGACGAGATCGCCGACCTGAAGAAGGAAATGCGCGGCATGGATGCCGCCGGAATCAAGTAGACGTCCGCCTATGTGGGACGTTCGTCCCAATAGGGACGTGGTGTCGTGATCGCTGTGATCACCGGACAAATGTTGCGTGGCACACTATCCTGCCGATTGAGGTGACTCTAGAGTTGTCGGGGATCGATGAAGTCCGCAAATACGCGGAATGAGACATGTGTGGAGGTCAGGGATGGGCGCTTACCAGACGATCGTCGTCGGAACCGACGGTTCGGAATCGTCGTTGAAGGCAGTTGATCGTGCGGGTGCGATCGCCGGAGACTCGAAATTGGTGATCGCGTGCGCATACTTCCCGAACGATCGTGGTGCCGGTGAGGCCGCGGACGTGCTGAAGGACGAGGCCTACCAGGTCACCGGCAGCGCTCCCACAGATGAAATCCTCCGCACCGCAAAGGAGCGGGCTACCAAATCGGGTGCCACGCAGATCGTGCCGCGTCCGGTCAAGGGGGCTCCGGTCGACGCTCTCCTACAGTTGGTCACCGACGTGCAGGCCGATCTGCTCGTCGTCGGAAACCGCGGACTGAACTCCATCGCGGGTCGTCTGCTGGGTTCGGTGCCTGCCGATGTCGCCCGAAAGTCGGCCTGCGATGTGCTGATCGTCCATACGACATAGCGGCGAGACTTCCAGACCGACAGCCGGGTAGATGGATTCATCTGCCCGGCTGTTGTTGTCCGCTGCTGTGCGCTTGCTTCCGCGCTCACGGGGGTCTCAATTCGGTGAGCCCGTCGTGCCTCCCCGCGTTGCTCATTTTCGCCACTTTCACCATATCGCGTGGTGGGGGCCTTGCCGCAAGGCCCATAAGCGGGTGCACAATCGATGGCTCTGCCGCCTATCAGCTCTTGGAGTCGCCTCGTGCCCGCAGTGACAGACGATGTCTTCGACCTCCCGACCGGTTCACCGAAATCGGCGACCCATCTGATCGACGCCGATGTGCGGCACTTCCGTGCCGCGACTCAGAGGCTCGCGCACACCATCGAGACACTCGACGCCCGACGGGATGCCGTGCGCAAGGCGGACGGCGGAGGAGGCCGACGAGCCTTGGACCGCGACCTCGAGGTACACGAGTTGGACGCCCGACTGCGCACGCTGCATCGCTTCGGTCTCGACCTGTGCATCGGACGAATGACGATGACAGGGCACCCCGACCCGGTCTATATCGGACGAGTCGGACTGACCGATCACTCTGGTACACAGCTCCTCGTCGACTGGCGAACTCCCGCCGCAGCACCGTTCTTCACCGCGACGACCGCGCAGCCGATGGGCGTGCGATCGCGACGACGCTATCGGTGGGCACACGGACAGATCGTCGACTACTGGGACGAAGTCTTCACCCCGGACGCCGCCGACGAACACGTCTGGTTAGACGGTGACTCCGCGCTCCTCGCAGGCCTCGGCGCGAGTCGTACGCCACGCATGCGAGACGTGCTGTCGACGATCGCGGCCGACCAGGATGCCATCATCCGCGCCGGCTCCGGCGGCACGCTCGTCGTCGACGGTGGACCTGGAACAGGCAAGACCGTCGTCGCGCTCCATCGGGCCGCGTATCTGCTCTATTCCGATCCCCGGTTGTCGCGTGGGCGGCTGTTGATAGTGGGGCCACACGACGCGTACCTGGCTTACGTCGCCGACGTCCTGCCCAGCCTGGGCGAAGAGGGAGTTCAGACGTGCACTCTGCGTGATCTGGCGGCCGATGGCGGTCTCGCTCACGCGGCAAGCAGTGCGATACACGAAGACGACGAGACCGTCGCCAGGCTGAAATCGACCGATGCGATGGTCGATGCGATCGAGACCGCAGTGTGCTGGTACGAGGAGCCGCCCACAGAGCCGGTGCTCGTCGACACCGAGTGGGCGGCTGTGACGCTCACACCGGCAGACTGGGCCGAGTCATTCGCCGCGCCCGAGCCCGGAACACCGCACAACGAGGCGCGGGAAGCGATCTGGCAGCACCTCGCCGATGTCGTCCGCCGCCGCACGGACGACACGGCCGACATCGCAGAGGTGCGAGAAGCGCTGCAGCGCAACGAGGACGTCGTACAAGCGGTCGTACGTCATTGGCCGATGCTCGACGCCGCGGATCTCGTCGGCGACCTGTGGACGGTCCCCGCATTCCTACGAATGTGCGCGCCGTGGCTCACGCCTGCCGAGGTGCGGTTACTCCAGCGTCCTCGGCCGGATGCGTGGACCGATGTCGATCTTCCCCTGCTCGATGCCGCGCGAGCCAGACTAGGTGATCCCGACGCGGAGGCGCGCACGCGACGTCGGGCCGCGGCGCTGCGTGCGGAACGTCGACGAATGGATCTCGTCGTCGGCGACCTCCTCGAGTCGGTGGCCTATGACGACGGTGAGGGCTTGATGTCGATGCTTCGGCGGGACGATTTACGCGATGTCCTGGTCGACCCGTCCGCGGCACCCGTGACGGGCCCCGCCGCACTGGACGGTCCGTTCGCGCACGTGATCGTCGACGAAGCGCAGGAACTGACGCAGGCGCAATGGCGAATGTTGCTCAGGCGCACTCCGACCGGCAGTTTCACCGTGGTCGGCGACAGGGCGCAGGCGCGCGCCGGTTTCACGGAGTCGTGGTCGGACAGGCTATGCGGCGTCGGGTGTCGCGGTGTGCGTGTCGCGTCTCTCTCCGTCAACTACCGAACGCCAGCCGAGATCATGGCTGCTGCGGAACCAGTCATCCGCGCGGCGATCCCGGACGCCAACGTGCCCTCGTCGATCCGTGAGTCCGGAATTCCTGTGCGGCATGTCGGCTACAGCGAGCGTGCGGCTGTGCTGACCGCGTGGCTCGAGGAGAACGATGAGGGGATTGCGTGCGTGATCGGGGATCCGAGCTTTGTCGGAACCGAACGTGTGCGGGCGCTCGATCCTCTCACCGCGAAGGGACTCGAGTTCGATCTGGTCGTCGTGGTCGAGTCGTCGAGTGTCGGCAACGGGATCACCGAAGCCGTCGACCGCTACGTGTCGATGACGCGTGCCACCAGGGAACTGGTCATCCTCCACACCGACGAGTCGGGCCACGACGCGAATCTCGCCGCAGTGACAGCGGAACAGGCGGCGGACACCTGATCGGTGACTACGTCGATGCTCAGCGCTGCGGCAGGTCGGCGAGTTCTGCGGGGAGAGAGTCGGCATTGACCACGACAAGACGCTGGGTACTGCGGGTGAGCGCGACATAGAGATCGCTGTAGCCGCGCGGCGACTGCTCGATCAGCGCACTCGGTTCGACGACGACCGTCGTGTCGAACTCGAGTCCCTTGCACGTGGTCACGGTGTGGACGCGGGGCAGTTCGTCGATGCCGAGTGATGCCGCATCGAGGTCGGCGACGCTGCGCGATGTCTCCTCGAACAGGCTGTCGGGCACCACGATTCCGGTCAGGCCACTGAACTGGGGCGTGGTTGCCTCCGCGACGGCGGTGGCGACGAGATCGGCGGCGGTCGACGATCGGGCGTACGGTTCGATTCCGTTGCTACGCAACGAGGTCGGGGGAGTCAGTGAGTCGCCTACGTGCGCCAGCACGCGTGTGGCGTATGTCATGATCTCGCTCGGAGTGCGGTAGTTGACGGTCAGTTCGCGCAATTGCCAACGGTTTGCGACGTAAGGCGTCAACACTTCGCCCCACGACGTCGTGCCCGCGAGATCGCCTGTCTGGGCGGTGTCGCCGATGATGGTCATCCACCGATTCGGAATTCGACGCATCACCATGCGCCACGCCATTCCCGACAGTTCCTGGGCCTCGTCGACGATGACGTGCCCGAAGGTCCACGTACGATCGTTGAACGCGCGTTCCGCGGTGGTCGCGCGCTGCACTTCGGTCTGGCGTGCGGCGAGTTGTTCGGCGTCGATCAGGTCGTACGCCATGAGGATCTCCGGGTCGAGTTCGTCCTCGAGATCCTGTGGGGCGGAACCGGTGAGGATGTCGAGGGCGTCCTGTGCGTCGGCCAGTTGTCGACGCCACCGCTCACGCTCGGCGCGTTCGGCTTCGTCGGTGCCGTATCCGACGAGTTCGGCCAGTTCGTCGAGCAACGGGACGTCGGCGGGCGTGAACTCGTCGGCACCTGCTGTGGCGCGTGGGCGCTGCAGGGCCGAACGATCGTCGTCCGACCAACCCGGTGTCGCCTTGCGTATCGCAGCAGGGTCGTCGTAGAGCCCACGGAGCACGTCCTGGGGTGTGAGGGTCGGCCAGAACTCGAGCAGTGCGTCACGGATGTCCGGATCGCGGCCCATGTCGTCGCGAATGTCTTTCAGATCGGCCGAGGTGAGCAGTTGTGATCCGTCGAGGAGGCTGGCCCCGATGACCGAAGAGTGCCTGGCTGCGAGCGCATCGAGGGCCGAACGCAGGAACACCGGCTGCGCCTGGTTGTGTGCCCTCCGTGAACCCCGCGCCGCAGCGCGTGCGGACTTGATGAGTGCACTGTCGATCTCGACGCGATAGCCGTCGAAGTCGACGGGCACCGGCTTGGTCGGCAGCGACTCGTACGAGCGGACGGTGCGCTTGAGGACGTCGAGCATCTGCAGGCGGCCTTTGACCTCGCGGGTGCGGCGTGGTTCGTCCGCCGTTGCGGTGACACCGGGAAAGAGTTCTCCGATCGTGGCCAGCAGCACACCGGATTCGCCGAGGGAGGGCAGCACCTGGCCGATGTAGTCGAGGAAGTCGCTGTTGGGGCCGATGATGAGGATTCCGCTGCGCGAGAGGATGTCTCGATGCGTGTACAGCAGATAGGCGGCGCGGTGGAGCGCGACCGCGGTCTTGCCGGTGCCGGGTCCGCCCTGGATGACGGTGACCCCGCGATGAGGTGAGCGGATGATCAGATCCTGCTCGCGCTGGATCGTCTCGACGATGTCGGTCATCTCGCCCGTGCGCGCGGCGTTCAGCGCGGCGACGAGTGCCGATTCGTTGACGACGTCGCCGTGGGCTGACTCGTCGACCGACGCCTCTCCCGCGGTGAGGAATTCGTCGTTGACCTCGCGTACACCACGATTGCGGGTGCGGATGTGTCTGCGTCGGGCAACGTCTTCAGGCGCTGCAGGCGTGGCGAGGTAGAACGCTCTCGACAGCGGCGCGCGCCAGTCGAGCAGCAGCGTGGTGTCGTCGTCATCGTCGTCGAGGACGCCGATCCGTCCGATCCGTCGGATCTCGCCGTCGTCGAGATCGAGCCGACCGAAATACAGATTATGTTCTGCCGCATCATATTTCGCCAGGTCGTCGACATACATGCGTTCGTAGGACTCGCGCTCGGACAACGCCTGCGGAGTCCCGGCCGACTCGCGCAGTGTCGCGGCCAGTCGGCGCCTGGTGTTTGCGCGCATCCTGTCCAGACGCCGATAGACGGCATCGAGGTGTGTTTGTTCCTCGTCGATCCGCGGATCGGTGCGCTCGGCGTGCGTCGGTGAACTGCTCATCGCGAGCCGCCCTCGGAGTGGACGTGCGCGAAGCCGTCGTCGCGGCAGAGTCCTGACTCGTGGATTCGTCGAGTCAGTGCTGCTGCGCGGCTGCGTGATCGACCGAGTTCCGCGCAGACCGCAGCGGGCTCTCCGGCCAGCGACGAATCGTCGAGGAAAGTCGAGAGGTGCCGCAGAACCGTGCGTTGAGTGCCGAAGGTGAGCGGCGTCGAACGCCGGTCGGTCAACACGCCGTGCCGCGAGGCGTACAGGGCGAACTGAGGCACCGGTGAGGAATGCAGGGGAGGGAAGGTCGTCTCGCGCGGGCACGTCTCGGTGTCGACGACGCCGGTGATTCGTCGGTCGCCGAACTCGCGGTCGTCGGCTTCACGCAGGGGATGAGAGGTCGTGGTCACTGTCAATCGATGGTAGTTGGGTTCGGTCGAATCGAGTGCTGTCAGTTGGTCTTCGTCGAGCCAGAAGGCTGATACGACGCTGACGGAACCGGGCGACACGAACGGGGCCGCCGGGATGTACCCGCGCGCCGCCACATGCGCCGAATACCCGAGTGCGATGCTACTGACGGCGACGCGCGTCGGGCGGATGTCGGCGCCTCGGTGGTCGGCGAGCTTCGCACGCAGGACCGCAGTCGAGGCATTGGAGCCGACCGCGACCATCAACGTGTGTCCGTCGGGTCGATCGGCAAGCGGAACGTCGTCGACGGGATCTGTCAGCCACGGGTAGCGGTGCGGTGGAAATACCGCGGACCCCATCCGCCGTGTCGGAGAGGATTCCGGTGGGGCCGATGGGGTCCGCGCGTCGAGCGAAGGGATCAGGATCGCGCCTTGCGCCAGCGCTTCTTGCCGTCGGCCACAGCGGAATCGGCTTTGTCGCCCGCCGTGGAGACGAGTTCTTTCGCCGATTCGGCCAGCTCTGCTGAGCGCTCGCGAGCGAGTTCAGCCAGCTCTGCCGAACGCTCCCGGGCGGTCTCTGCGATCTCCGGCGCGCGGTCGCGGACCTTGTCGGCGAAGTCGGCGGAGCGTTCGCGGGCGGTTTCGGCGATCTCGGGTGCGCGGTCGCGGACCTTGTCGGCGAAGTCGGCGGAGCGTTCGCGGGCGGTTTCGGCGATCTCGGGTGCGCGGTCGCGGAACTTCTCCGCGGCTTCGGCCGAGCGTTCCCCGAGCTTGTGCGCATCCTGCTTCAGCAGGTCTGCGGCCTCACTCGACTTCTCGCCGAGGACCGACGCCGATTCCTGGGCGTGGTCACGCAACGAGTCCCAGGCGGTCGTGCCCGCCTTGGCGCCGAGTGGCAGCGCTGCGAGCGCGGCGTCGGCCTTGCGTCGGCCGCGCCAGGCGAGTGACGGCTTGCCCTCGGTGTCAGCTGCCGAGATCAGCAGACCGCCCATCAGGCTCAGGTTCTTGAGGAAGTGAGTGCGGTGCATGTTCCGTGCCACCGGATCGGACTCCTCCCAGAACGGGTGACCGGCGAAGGTCGTCGGTGCGAGGGAGGCCGCGAGGACCGCGGATGCGAAGCGCGGGAACTTGCCCGACGCCAGCAGAACGCCGCTCGCCAGTTGGACGCCGCCGTTGACACGGACGAGGGTGACGGGGTCGGTGGGGATGACGGAGGTCACCTCGTCGGGCAGTACTCCGACGGTGCTCTCCAGGAACGGCTCGGCGACTTCGGCCCGCTTCTGCGGATCGCGCAGGGCCTCGAAGCCGGACACGATGAATACCGATGCGAGCATCGGTCGGGCGATTCGGCGGAGGATCATCTTCTTGACACGGTCCCTTCGATGGTCACTGTTGGTCTCGCTCACGGGTGTACCGGATGGTCTCGCCGTGATGGTCTGGCGCGGTGCTGATGTTGCTCGGTCATCTCTAACTCGGTCATCGGCCGTGGTGGGTGCGGTGGAGCACCCCGCCCACCGGGACGACGGCACTCTCCGAGGCTACCCGCCTGCCCCGGGGACGCTCCCGAGAGTTGATGATTTCCCGCAACTGCCGTGGTCGCCGGTCGGTCTCGGCCAGCGTCACCAGCCCCGCTCGCGCCACTCCGACAGGGACGGGCGCTCCGTGCCGATCGTCGTGTCCTTGCCGTGGCCGGGGTAGACGACCGTCGAGTCGGGATAGCGGTCGAACACTTTCGCTTCGACGTCGTCGACGAGAGTCTCGAAGTCACCCGGCGCCCAGGTTTTGCCGACCCCGCCCGGGAACAGTGAGTCTCCGGTGAACAGGTGAACGACTCCTGTCGCAGGATCGGTGAGCGCCAGCGCGATCGAACCGGGGGTGTGGCCGACGAGGTGGATCGCGTCGAAATGGAGGTCTCCGACCGTCAGGGCGTCGCCGTCGTCGAGGAGAACGTCGGGCTGCACCGGCAGTTCGGGTGCGTCGATCCGGCCCGCGGCGGTGGACGCGCCCGTGGCCTTCGCGACATCGGCGAGCGCCTGCCAATGGTCGTAGTGCTGATGGGTGGTGAAGATGGTGCGCGGCGTACCGCCGATCACGGCGAGGGCGGCGAGGATCGTGTCGGCGTCGTTGGCTGCATCGATGATGAGCTGGTCGCCGGTTGCGGTGCTGGTCACGATGTAGACGTTGTTGTCCATCGGACCGACCGACACCTTCACGATCGATGCATTGCCGAGTGTGCGTCGTTGTGGACCGGATTCGGAGAGGTCGCCGGTGTAGTCGTCGGTGATGGTGAGGTCGGGCGAGGTCATGGATTCAGCCTAGTCACGCACGTATCCGCAGTGGACCTGGTCGGCGTCGACGGCGTCGGGAACACCAGGTGGGCCGCGTATCGTTGACAAGTGTTGTGGCGCTGCCCGTCGAGGTCGGGTTCAGCGTCGAGAGTTCTTGTCGGTGGTCGCCGTTATGGTTGCCACGGACACGCCCTGCGCGACATCAGGCGACGACTGATGCGCGCCGGCGGCCGGGCGCGCGGCGATCCCGCGCCGACGGCTGACCGAGACATGTGAGATAGGACAAGAGTGGTTGATCGTTTGATCGTCCGTGGTGCCCGCGAACACAACCTTCGCGGTGTCGATGTGGATCTACCCCGCGACAGCCTGATCGTGTTCACGGGACTGTCCGGATCGGGAAAATCGTCGTTGGCCTTCGACACGATCTTCGCCGAGGGGCAGCGCCGCTACGTCGAGTCGCTCTCGGCCTACGCGCGACAGTTCCTCGGCCAGATGGACAAGCCGGACGTCGACTTCATCGAGGGACTCTCGCCCGCCGTGTCGATCGACCAGAAGTCGACGAACCGGAATCCGCGGTCGACGGTCGGCACGATCACCGAGGTGTACGACTACCTGCGCCTGCTGTACGCACGCGCGGGAGTCGCACATTGTCCGATCTGCGGCGCGGAGATCGCCAAGCAGACGCCTCAGCAGATCGTCGACCAGGTGCTTGCGATGGAGGAGGGCACCCGCTTCCAGGTGCTCGCACCGGTTGTGCGAACCCGCAAGGGAGAGTTCGTCGATCTGTTCGCCGAGTTGCAGACGCAGGGCTTCTCCCGCGCCCGTGTCGACGGGAAAGTCCACTCGCTGGCGGACCCGCCCAAGCTGAAGAAGCAGGAGAAGCACGACATCGACGTGGTCGTCGATCGTCTCGTCGTGAAGTCGAGCGCCAAGCAGCGCCTCACCGATTCTGTCGAGACGGCGCTGCGCTTGGCCGACGGCATCGTGGTTCTCGACTTCGTCGACGTCGACGAGAAGGACCCGAAGCGCGAGCGCCGTTTCTCCGAGCGGATGGCGTGCCCGAACGGCCATCCGATCGCCATCGACGACCTCGAGCCCCGATCGTTCTCCTTCAACTCGCCCTACGGGGCGTGTCCGGAATGCGACGGCCTCGGCATCCGCAAGGAGGTCGACGAGGATCTCGTCGTTCCCGATCCGGACCTGTCGTTGTCGGAAGGCGCCATCGCGCCGTGGTCGACCGGACACAACGCCGACTACTTCCTGCGGCTCATGTCCGGTTTGGCTGATCAGATGGGCTTCGACGTCGACACCCCGTGGAAGAAGCTGCCGGCCAAGGCGCGCAACGCGTTGCTCAATGGCAGCGACCATCAGGTCCACGTGAAGTTCCGCAACAGGTACGGGCGCACACGGTCGTATTACACCGAGTTCGAGGGTGTGATGGCGTTCCTGAACCGGCGCATGGACCAGACCGAGTCCGAGCAGATGAAGGAACGCTACGAGGGCTACATGCGCGACGTGCCGTGCCCGGTGTGTCAGGGTGCGCGTCTGCGTCCGGAGATTCTCGCGGTGACACTCGACCACCCCCAGTACGGGCCGAAGTCGATCGCCGAGGTGTCGGCCCTGTCGGTCGCCGATGCCGCCGACTACCTCGGGGGACTCACACTCGACAAACGCCAGCAGGCCATCGCCGGACGCGTCCTCAAAGAGGTGCAGGCACGCATCACGTTCCTGCTCGACGTCGGCCTCGACTATCTGTCGCTGTCTCGTGCTGCTGGGTCGCTGTCCGGTGGTGAAGCGCAGCGTATCCGGCTGGCGACACAGATCGGGTCCGGCCTGGCCGGTGTGCTCTACGTCCTCGACGAACCATCAATCGGTTTGCATCAGCGCGACAACCGTCGACTGATCGACACCCTCACCCGCCTGCGCGATCTCGGCAACACGCTGATCGTCGTCGAGCACGACGAGGACACGATCAGAGCGGCCGACTGGATCGTCGACATCGGACCCCGTGCCGGCGAGCACGGCGGCCACGTCGTGCACTCGGGTAGCTACAAGGACCTACTCAAGAACCGGAAGTCGTTGACGGGCAACTACCTTGCCGGTCGCGACACTTTGCCGGTCCCGCCGATCCGACGTCCGATCAACAAGAACCGCCAGCTCACGGTTGTCGGGGCGCGTGAGCACAATCTGCGCGGCATCGACGTCTCGTTCCCGCTCGGCGTGCTCACCGCCGTCACCGGGGTCTCCGGATCGGGAAAGTCGACACTGGTCAACGACATCCTCGCAACGGTGCTCGCGAACAAGCTCAACGGTGCGCGGCAGGTTCCGGGTCGCCACACGCGGGTGAACGGACTGGGCAACCTCGACAAACTCGTGCAGGTCGACCAGTCGCCGATCGGCAGGACGCCGCGTTCGAATCCAGCAACCTACACCGGTGTCTTCGACAAGATCCGCACATTGTTCGCTGCGACGACCGAGGCCAAGGTCCGTGGCTACCAGCCGGGTCGGTTCTCGTTCAACGTCAAGGGCGGGCGCTGCGAGGCGTGCCAGGGCGAGGGCACCATCAAGATCGAGATGAACTTCCTGCCCGATGTGTACGTTCCGTGCGAGGTGTGTCATGGCGCGCGGTACAACCGTGAGACGCTCGAGGTGCACTACAAGGGCAAGACCATCTCCGAGGTGCTCGACATGCCGATCGAGGAGGCTGCCGAGTTCTTCGAACCGGTGACCTCGATCCACCGCTATCTCAAGACCCTGGTCGACGTCGGCCTCGGTTACGTCCGTCTAGGACAGCCCGCGCCGACGCTGTCCGGCGGCGAGGCTCAGCGCGTGAAACTGGCGGCCGAGTTGCAGAAGCGATCCGCCGGACGCACCGTCTACATCCTCGACGAACCGACGACCGGACTGCACTTCGAGGACATCAAGAAGCTGCTCGACGTGATCAACGGGCTCGTCGACAAGGGCAACACGGTCATCGTGATCGAGCACAACCTCGATGTCATCAAGACCGCCGACTGGGTCATCGACATGGGGCCCGAAGGCGGAACCGGCGGCGGCACGGTGATCGCGGAAGGAACGCCCGAGGACATCGCACTCACCCCGGGAAGTCACACCGGAAAGTTCCTCGCCGAGGTCCTCGACACCGAGGAGTCCGTCGCCACCGCTGGGTGACGGGTCAGGAAAAGTATCCAGGTCAGGAACCCATGGACTTCCTGATCTCGTCGAGCTTCTTCTTCGCGGCTTCCTCCCGCTTGCGCACCATCTCGTCGATGCTCCGCCCCTCGGGCGAGGCGTCGGCGAGTTCGTGCGATCCGATCGCCGTCGAGATGCGCTTCTCGATCTTGTCGCGGACGAAGTCGAAGCTCGGTACCCCCTGCTCGTTGTAATCGGGGTCGACGTGTGCGGTGCCCGACACCGAGGGCATACCCGCGGAACCGGAGCCAGTGGGCCCGTGCTCGACGACGTCCGCATCGAGGATCTCGGCGTCGACGACGTCCCCGAGGGGCGGTTGCTCTCCGGCCGACGCGGGGGAGGGGTCTTTCGGGTCGACGTGGTCGTCGGGGCTGCCGTCGGAGGTCATGGACCCAGGCTAGCCGCTCCTCAGACATTGCGGCCCTCCTACACACGACGACGGACGCCGTCGCGACCGGATTGATGGTCGCCACGACGTCCGTCGACGGGCTGCAGAGGTGGTCTGCGGGGGTGCTGCCGTGTTCTCCACCGAGGGGTAGTCCTCCGTGGAGAACTGTCAGCGAGGGGAGTAGGTCAGGCAGTTGGCGGTGTCGGAACTCTCGCCCGCGCCGATGCGCACCGCGGTGGCTGTGCACTCGAGACAGTAGGCGGATCGCGGACGATCCGACCGGTCACCGACGACGATCGCGAACCGGTCCGGTGTACTTCTCACCCGGGCCTTCACCCGGCTCGTCGGGGTAGGCGCTCGCGTCACGGAACGCCAGTTGCAGTTGCTTGAGGCCGTCGCGAATCGGGGCTGCGTGAACGCCGAGGTCGGGCTTCGCCGCGTCGACGAGCCCGGCCAGAGCAGTGATGAGTTTGCGGGCCTCGTCGAGGTCGGCGTCGTCCTCGGATGCTCCGGGCGCCAATCCGAGTTTCTCGGCCGATGCACTCATCAGCATGACGATGGCTCGGGTGACGATCTCGATCGAGGGAATGTCGACGAGGTCGCGGACGTTGTCCATTGCGTCTACGGAAGTTGTCACGTCGACACGTTCGGTATCGCCGAGAGCGTCGTTCCGGACGGTGGTGAGGTCGTCACCTGCATCATCGCCCGAAGGCGAATAGGTGTTTTCGGGCATGGCTGATAGACTTCCATAGCACGACCGCCCCGGTTGGCGCCGGGGTCGCAAGTGGAGTTCCGCTCCCACCGCTACGACGCGTCGAATCAGTGCGTTTTGCGCACCAGTGTTCACGCAGTTGTGCGGTCCGGTCCCGCCGACAGGCAACGGAGTTTTCCGGCCTGTTGGCGCTGCGCATCGTCGTCGATGCCGGACCGGTCGGTATCGGAGCCCTGAGGATGGACAACACCATCCCGGGGCTCTTCTGCTGAGAGCGCCCTCTCCATGCGCGGCCACCGAACGCTCCGCGACGGCCACCCTGTCAGGATTTATCAAGGAGGCCCCATCAGCACTGAGACCCGCATCAACGAGCGCATCCGCGTACCGGAGGTCCGACTCGTCGGACCGAATTCGGAGCAGGTGGGCATCGTGCGTGTTGAAGATGCGCTGCGCCTGGCCTACGAGGCCGACCTGGACTTGGTCGAGGTCGCACCCGACGCCCGACCGCCGGTGTGCAAGATCATGGACTACGGCAAGTTCAAGTATGAAGCAGCACAGAAGCAACGCGAATCGCGTCGTAACCAACAGTTGACCGTCATCAAGGAGCAGAAGCTCCGGCCGAAGATCGACGACCACGATTACGAGACCAAGAAGGGTCACGTCATCCGGTTCCTCGAAGCAGGCTCGAAGGTGAAGGTCACCATCATGTTCCGCGGCCGCGAGCAGTCGCGACCCGAACTCGGATACCGCCTGCTGCAGCGACTCGGTAACGACGTCGCCGACTACGGCTTCATCGAGACCTCGGCCAAGCAGGACGGCCGCAACATGACCATGGTCCTCGCCCCGCACAAGGGCGCGAAGACCCGCGTGAAAGCCCAGCAGACCCGTGACGACCGCGCACCTCGCCAGCAGGGCGCGAAGGACGACACGACCAGCTAAGCCGACCCGGTCTGAACGGACCGTCGGAGAACCACTGCGGACGCACCGCACCCGATCACCCCGGGTGTGGTTGCTGTTCGCTCAAATGAAGGAACACAACATGCCGAAGAGCAAGACCCACAAGGGCACAGCCAAGCGCTTCAAGGTGACCGGCAGCGGCAAGATCGTCCGCCAGAAGGCCAACCGCCGCCACCTGCTCGAGCACAAGTCCTCTCGCCGTACCCGCCGTCTGGACGGCATCACCGTCGTGAGCCCCAACGACGCACCGCGTATCAAGCGACTGCTCAACCGCTGACGCATCCGACCACCACATCTGACGAACAAGAGGAACTGACATGGCACGCGTGAAAAGGGCTGTCAACGCCCAGAAGAAGCGTCGTTCGACGCTGGAGGCCTCCAAGGGATACCGCGGGCAGCGCTCGCGCCTGTACCGCAAGGCCAAGGAGCAGCAGCTCCACTCGATGACCTACGCCTACCGGGACCGCCGTGCCCGCAAGGGTGAATTCCGCAAGCTGTGGATCGCGCGTATCAACGCTGCGGCCCGCGCCAACGACATCACCTACAACCGCTTCATCCAGGGCCTGAAGGCCGCGGGTGTCGAGGTCGACCGCAAGGTGCTCGCCGACATCGCCGTCACCGATCCGGAGGCCTTCACCGGCCTGGTCGAGGTGGCCCGCAAGGCGCTGCCCACCGACGTCAACGCTCCCGCAGCCTGAGCGTTCACATCGACAACGCACACGACCCGCGAGTGATCACGGACATCTTCTGATGGAGATCCTGTCCGAACGATCCTCGCGGGTCGTGTCGTATGCCAAGCTGCAGCGGGCCGCCACGCGCCGCGCGGAAGGTCGGTTCCTCGTCGAGGGAGCGAATTCGGTCGGCGCTGCGCTCGACAGTGGGCGCGCCGGGCAGATCCTCGTCCGCGAGAGCGACGCGGACCGGCATGCCGACATCCTCGCCGACGCGCTCGGCGCCGGGATCGACGTCGTCGGATTGTCCGACCGCGCCGCCGAGAAGCTCTCCGAAGCGACAACCCCTCCCGGAATCTTCGCAGTCGCCGAGTTGCTCGACGCCTCACTCGCCGACGTACTGTCCAGCGGTCCCCGGTTGCTCGCGGTCGCCGTCGAGGCACGGGAGCCCGGGAACGTCGGGACCTTGATCCGGACAGCAGATGCCATGGGCGCCGACGCCGTGTTGCTGGTCGGTGACTCGGTCGACCCACACAACGGCAAGTGCGTGCGCGCCAGCGCCGGAAGCGTTTTCCACCTGCCGATCGTCCGAGAGCGTGATGTCGACGCGGCACTGGCGTCCGTGCGCACAGCGGGTATCGCACTGCTGGCGACCGCGGCCGACGGAGAACTGATCCTCGACGACGCTGCCGACGTGCTCGTCGAGCCGACCGCATGGCTGTTCGGGAACGAGGCACACGGATTGTCGCCGGTCCATGCGGCAGCCGCCGACTACCGGGTGTCCATTCCGATCCGTGGTCGTGCGGAGAGTCTCAATCTCGCTGCGGCAGCCTCGATCTGCCTCTACGAGAGTGCGCGAGTACAGGCGCGCAGATAGGTCAGGCGCTCACGCCTCAACGATCCTCTTGATCTGCGCCAACGTGGGACCGATACCGGTCGCCGCGGCGGTCAGCCGTATCTGGATCTGGTTGTCGGCGTCGTCACCGAATCTCTCGCTGAAGAATTCCTCGCCGGCGCCGGTGAACGCGGTGTACTCGGTGAGTCGCGTGGTGGCGTCATCGATCGGCTCGAGTCGATAGCCCCACGTTGTCCCGCTCGTTCCGACAGTCCACTCGAACCTGGACCCCGGGTCTGCGACGGTGACCTGCGAGGTGGTCGTCCACTCGCGCGTAGGGGTCCGGTTGTGTCCGGCGAATCTGGCGCCGACGCCGCGTTCGGGCCCGACCCACTCGACGGTATGACACTGCTGGCTCCACTCCCCGGTACGTGTGACGTCGCTGATCACCGCGTACACATCAGCAGCCGACCGGTGGATGTCGATGGAATCCTCGAGCGTGTAGCGCATGACTCGTCAGACTACTCGCGGGTCGAAATGCGCGGGGCAGTTAAGTATTCGCACTCAGGGCTCGGCGGGCTTCTCGGCGAAGACTCGTCGGAGTGCGTGAACACTCCTCCCCGATACCTGTCCCGTCCCGACCGTCGGTTCGCCGCGCCAGGTCGGCTTCCACACAGAGGCCTTCGCCCGCGGAACTCGACGCCATCACCGGCAACCGCGACCGCGTCGTCGACCTGATCCGACTGACCTCACTGATCGTCGTCATCGCAGGCCACTCGCTGATGCTCACCGTCTCGGTCCACGACGGTCGAGTCACGTTGGGCAACACACTCTCCGACGTTCCGATCCTGCAACCGATGACGTGGCTCCTGCAGATCCTTCCGCTGTTCTTCTTTGCCGGCGCCGCTGCGTCGACGTATGGCTGGCGACCCGATTCGTCACCTGGACAGTGGCTGCTGTGCCGGGCACAACGACTGTTCCGTCCGGTTGCGTGGTACCTGGCAACTGTGCTCACCGCATACGCGGTCTGTACATCGATCGGCGCATCCGCGGTCGCTGACGTCGTCGCTCATCTCGGCGTGCAGTTGCTGTGGTTCCTCGGCGCCTATGTTCTGGTTCTTGCGGCCGTACCTGCGCTGCAACGCCTGTCGTCACGACGAGCCGTCCTCGTCGCAACCGCTGTCGCTTGGACGGTGACCGCCGGCGTCGACGTCACACGGCTGGCCGTCGGCGCGTCGGGCCTCGGCTACGTCAACTTCCTGAGTGTCTGGATCATCCCGGCAATGCTGGGCGTCGCCTACGCGAAGCGTCTGTTCACGCGCTTCGAAGCGGCGGTGCTCGGACTCGTCGCGCTGATCATCGACATCCTGCTGGTCAGCCTCGGCCCCTACGAGATGTCGTTGGTGACCGTGCCGGGCCAGCATCTGTCGAACATGAGTCCGCCGAGCCTGCTACTGGCCGGACACACCGTGGTCCTGTGTGCGTTCGCGATCGTGTTGCGCACACCGCTCGCACGCGTCGTCGCTCACACACGCGTGTGGTGGTGGGTCGTACTCGGCAACCGCGGCGCGATGACGCTGTACCTGTGGCATCTGCCCGTACTCGGCGCCATCATCGGTGTCGCTCACCTGTGCGGCTTCACGCGAGATCCGCAGTCGGCCTTGTTCTGGCCGACCGTTCTGGTCACCACAATGCTGCTGCTCGCAGCGATGGTCCCGGTGACCGGTGTCCTCTCGGTTCTCGAGAATCGCCGGCTGCCCTGGTGGGACGAGCCTGTGGCACGTGCCACCACGACATGCCGCGACGTGGCCGTGCTCGTGCTGCTCGCGGTCGTCGCGGTGTCGACACTCCTCGTCGCCCGCGGTGGGATCGTCGAAGAGTGGGGGTGGCTGGCGTCGGGGATCTGTGCGGCGGCCGGTGCCCGGGCAGTCGCTGCGGTGAGTCGGTCGACTACCCTTGATCGCAGTCATCACGTGCACTGACCGGCGCCGTTGTGGTCGGTGACGTGGTCGACAGACCCGACACACACCCGATCGAGGAGTTCGTCGCCCGTGGCAGCATCAACCCCAGGTCCCCGGAACACAGACCAGGGAAACGACGACCGGGACAACGCGGAGTTGCGTTTCCCGGAACCTCAGGAACTCGACGCCGCCGCCGCCGCAGCGACGACGGCATTCGCCGCGGCTGCCGACCTCGACGCCCTCGCGGCCGCCAAGACCGCACACCTCGGTGACCGTTCGCCGATCGCGTTGGCCCGCCGAGCCCTCGGCTCGCTGCCCAAGGAGCAACGGTCGGCGGCGGGCAAGCTGGTCAACGAGGTGCGGGGCCGGGTCAACGCCGACCTGGAGAGCCGCACGGCGACATTGCAGGCAGAGCGCGACGCCGCGGTGCTCGTCTCGGAATCCGTCGATGTCACGCTGCCGAGTCGACGTCGCCCGGCCGGTGCACGACATCCCATCACGGTGATCTCCGAGCAAGTCGCCGATGTCTTCGTCGGCATGGGGTGGGAGATCGCAGAGGGGCCCGAGGTCGAGAGCGAGCACTACAACTTCGACGCACTGAACTTCCTACCCGACCATCCGGCACGGTCGATGCAGGACACCTTCTACATTGCGCCCGAGGGTTCACGTCAGGTGCTGCGCACGCACACCTCTCCAGTCCAGGTGCGCTCGATGCTGTCGCGGGATCTGCCGATCTATGTGGCCTGCCCCGGGCGCACTTTCCGCACCGACGAACTCGACGCCACACACACGCCGGTGTTCCACCAGATCGAGGGACTCGCCGTCGACAAGGGTCTGACGATGGCCAACCTCCGCGGCACGCTCGAAGCGTTTGCCCGGGCACTGTTCGGGCCGGAGACCACGACGCGTATGCGCGCCAGCTACTTCCCGTTCACCGAGCCCTCGGCCGAGGTCGACGTCTGGTTCCCCGCCAAGAAAGGCGGTGCGGGCTGGGTCGAGTGGGGCGGGTGCGGAATGGTCAACCCGAACGTGTTGCGCGCCAGTGGAATCGATCCGGACGTGTACTCGGGGTTCGCGTTCGGGATGGGTCTCGAGCGCACACTTCAGTTCCGAAACGACATCACCGACATGCGCGACATGGTCGAAGGTGACGTCCGCTTCACCCTTCCCTTCGGCCCCGCGGCCTGAACTCACCCCCGTCGCCACACGTCCTTCCCGTGATTCGATTCCATGAAAGAAGTTGATTGACCGATGCGTGCACCGCAGTCCTGGTACACCGAGGTCCTCCGGGCGTCAGACCCGAACTGGTCGGCCAGTACGGAGGAGATCGATGCGGCTTTCGTCCGCGTCGGCTTCGAGATCGAAGACATCGACCCGTTTCCAGTGATCACCGGACCGCTGGTGATCGGGCGTGTCGACCACATCGAGGAGCTGACCGGGTTCAAGAAGCCGATTCGTTTCTGCCAGGTCGACGTGGGCGAGTCCGAGCCCCGCGGAATCGTCTGTGGGGCAAGAAACTTCGCCGAGGGTGACCTCATCGTCGCCGCGCTTCCCGGCACCGTACTGCCGGGCCCGTTCGAAATCGCCTCGCGCAAGACCTACGGGCACATCTCCGACGGCATGATCTGCTCGGTGTCCGAGTTGGGAATCGGCACCGACCACAGCGGCATTCTCGTGCTGGCTCCTGGCACCGCCGAGCCGGGCGCCGACGCTCGTGCCGTGCTCGGACTCGACGACGCCGCGATCGACGTCAACGTCACCCCCGACCGTGGATACGCATTCTCCATCCGAGGCCTCGGTCGCGAATTGGCGAGCAGCTTCGCCCTGCCCTTCGTCGACCCGGGAACCTCGGTCGCCACTGTCGCGGTCTCGGGAGGGCAGCCGTGGCCGGTGGCGATCGACAAGGATTCGGGCGCAACCAGGTACACCGCACGCCTGATCGATGGGGTCGATCCGACGGCGGTGTCGCCGTGGTGGATGCAGAAGCGCCTCATGGTCGCCAGGGTTCGCCCGATCTCAGCGATCGTCGACGTCACCAACTACGTGATGCTCGAACTCGGACAGCCTCTCCACGCGTTCGACGCCGACAAGGTGTCCGGAACGATCGTCGTGCGCAACGCGCGGGCAGGGGAGAAGCTGACGACCCTCGACGGGGTCGCCCGCGACCTCGACCCCGAGGACGTCGTCATCGCCGACGACAGCGGGCCCATCGCACTTGCCGGAGTCATGGGTGGCGAGAGCACCGAGGTCGGTCCGACGACGACTCGTGTCCTGCTCGAATCGGCGACCTTCGACCAGGTGCGCGTGTTCCGGACGGGTAAGCGGCACAAACTCACCTCCGAGGCGAGCAAGAGGTTCGAGCGCATCGTCGATCCCGAGATCACCGCTGCCGCTTCTGATCGTGGAACGGGGCTGATCGTCGAGCTCGCCGGTGGCGCGGCTACGTCGCCACTCTCCGAGGAGCGGCTCGTGGTCGCGGAGATCGCTCCGATCGTGATCGCCGCCGACGAGCCCGATCGCACCGCAGGCGTGACCTACCCGGAGGGCACCACCGCCGCCCGGCTGGTCGAGGTCGGGTGCACGGTCACCGGCACCGACCCGCTGGCCGTCACGCCTCCGTCGTGGCGACCGGATCTGCGTCAGCGCGCCGACCTCGTCGAAGAAGTCTTGCGACTCGAAGGCCTCGAAGACATTCCGGCCGTTCTCCCGTCGGCTCCGGGCGGACGTGGGCTGACGCCGAGCCAACGTCGGCGGCGCAGCATCGGACGCACGCTCGCACTCGACGGCTACGTCGAGGTTCTGCCCTTCCCGTTCATGCCTGCGGGCGTTCTCGACCTCTGGGACCTGCCGTCCGACGACCCGCGCCGCCGGACGGTGAAGGTGCTCAACCCGCTCGAGTCCGATCGGCCTGAGCTGAACACCACTCTGCTGCCGGGGCTGTTGGAAATGGTGGGCCGCAACATCGCCCGCGGTCAACGGGATCTCTCGCTCTACACCGTCGGCCAGGTGGTCCTCGCGACCGAGCGGATGCGCCCGGTCGCCGAGTTGGATGTCACCAGACGTCCGACAGACGAACAGATCGCCGAGCTCGACGATTCGCTTCCGGTTCAGCCGCTGCACGTGGCTGTCGCGCTGACAGGTGTGCGCGACCCCGCCGGCCCGTGGGGCCCCGGCCGTCACGCCGACTACCTAGACGCCTTCGAGGCTGCCCGCGAGATCGGTACCGCCTCGGGTGTCGAGGTCACGCTGGTCTCCGACGCCTATGCCCCGTGGCATCCCGGGCGCTGTGCGGCGGTCGTCGTCGACGGGCGAGTCGTGGGGCACGCAGGCGAGCTGCATCCGGCTGTGCTCGAGCGAGTCGGTCTACCCAAGCGGACATGCGCCGTGGAGATCGACGTCGATGCGCTACCGCTCGACGTCGCACTGCCGGCGCCGCACATCTCGGTGTTCCCGGCCGTATTGCAGGACGTCGCAGTGGTGGTCTCCGACGAGGTGCCCGCTGCCGACGTCGAGGCACTGCTTCGCGAGGGCGCCGGCGAGCTCCTCG
This sequence comes from Gordonia otitidis NBRC 100426, assembly GCF_000248075.1. Taxonomy (GTDB): domain Bacteria; phylum Actinomycetota; class Actinomycetes; order Mycobacteriales; family Mycobacteriaceae; genus Gordonia; species Gordonia otitidis. The sequence continues at coordinate 53,903 of NZ_BAFB01000025.1, forward strand.
ACTCGATCGAGCTCTTCGACGTGTTCACGGGCGCGCAGGTCGGCGACGGCAACAAGTCCTTGACGTTCGCGCTGACCTTCCGGGCCGACGACAGGACCCTCACCGAGGACGAGGCGACCGAGGCGAAGTTGGCGGCGGTTGCTCGGGCGTCGGAGGTGGTCGGCGCGCGTCTGCGCTGAGCGGCGCCGCTCGACGGCGCTGCGGCGTGCCCCGTCGCGTGCGACGATGTGGATGGTTGTAGCGCGCGACCCCTGGTAGGCCGGTGCTGTATTGATTTGCGCCGCCATGCATAATGATGTGTATGACGATCAGGGTGGCAGTGGCCGGCGCGAGTGGCTATGCGGGTGGAGAGGTGCTCCGACTGTTGTGCGGGCATCCCCGCCTCCGGTCGGGCGACCTGGAGATCGGTTCGTTGACCGCGGGTGGCAATGCGGGCACGCTCCTCGGAGCGCATCACCCCAACCTGTTGCCGCTGGCCGAGCGTGAACTCGAGGAGACAACGCCCGAGGTTCTCGCCGGTCACGACGTCGTGTTCCTCGCGCTGCCACACGGAACGTCGGCACAGATCGCCGATGCGCTCCCGCCGACCACGCTGATCATCGACTGCGGTGCCGACTTCAGGCTTCGCGACGCCGAGGACTGGGTCGCCTATTACGGCGGTGACCATGCCGGCACCTGGCCGTACGGACTCCCCGAGATCCCCGGCAACCGTGAGGTCCTGCGGAATGCGAGCCGGATCGCGGTGCCCGGGTGCTATCCGACGGTCTCGATTCTGTCGCTTCTTCCCGCACTGGCCGCTGGCCTGGTCGAGCCTCACGTGACCGTTGTCGCGGTGAGCGGGACCTCAGGCGCCGGACGCGCAGCGAAGGTCGACCTGCTCGCATCGGAGGTCATCGGTTCTGCCCGCGCTTACGGCGTCGGTGGGTCGCATCGACACACCCCGGAGATCGCACAGGCACTGTCGGCGGCGGCCGACCAGCCGGTGTCGGTGTCGTTCACGCCGGTCCTCGTCCCGATGTCGCGCGGGATTCTCGCGACCTGCACGGCACGCACCACCGCACCAGCCGCGGATGTTCGCGCGGTGTACGAGAAGGCATACGCAGACGAACAATTCGTCTACCTGCTGCCCGAGGGTCGACTCCCGGCGACGGGTTCGGTGATGGGCTCGAATGCCGTGCAGCTCGCTGTCACCGTCGATGAGCGAGCGGGCACGCTCGTTGCAGTCGGCGCGATCGACAACCTCGCCAAGGGCACCGGCGGCGCAGCGGTCCAGTCGATGAATCTCGCACTCGACTGGGACGAGGCTGAAGGACTGAGCACCGTGGGAGTCGCACCGTGAGCACGAACAGCAAGTCGACGAACAGCAACTCGACCAACGACGAGTCGGCCGACATCACTTCCGCCGACATCACTTCAGCCGACACAGACGACCGGATCACAGGTGGCGCGCCCGCAACGGGGCCGCGACTCGTCCGCAATCAGGGTGTGACGGCGCCGCTCGGATTCCGGGCGGCCGGAATCGCCGCCGGCATCAAGGCATCCGGGGCTGCCGACCTCGCGCTGGTCTTCAACGAGGGGCCCGACTACGCGGCGGCGGGCGTCTTCACCCGCAACCAGGTCAAGGCGGCTCCGGTGCTCTGGAGCAAGCAGGTTCTCACCACCGGCCGTCTGCGTGCGGTCATCCTCAATTCCGGAGGCGCCAACGCCTGCACCGGCCCGCTCGGTTTCCAGGACACGCACACGACGGCGGAGGCTGTCGCGGAGGCGCTGAGCAACTGGGGAACCGAAACCGGAGCGGTTGAGGTCGCGGTGTGCTCGACCGGACTCATCGGCGACCGCCTGCCGATGGACAAGATCCGTGCAGGTGTCGTCGAGATCGTGCAGGACATGGGCGGCGGTTTGTCGGGCGGCACCGACGCCGCCTACGCGATCATGACGACCGACACCGTGCCCAAACAGGTTGCGCTCCACCACCCTCATGGCTGGAACATCGGGGGTATGGCGAAGGGTGCGGGCATGATGGCGCCTTCACTGGCGACGATGCTCTGCGTCCTCACCACGGATGCGCGTGCCAGCGCCGAGCAACTCGACCTCGCCCTGCGGCGCGCGACGTCGAAGACGTTCGACAGACTCGACATCGACGGTTCGACGTCGACGAACGACACGGTGCTGTTACTCAGCTCCGGCGCCAGCCAGATCCCCGTCGACCAGACAGAACTCGACGCCGCGGTGCTCGCCGTCTGCGACGATCTCGCCGCTCAGTTGATGGCCGACGCCGAGGGTGTCACCAAACGCATCGTCATCACGGTGACCGGTGCCGCGACCGAGGACGACGCGATAGCCGTCGCTCGGACCATTGCGCGTGACAGCCTCGTCAAGACAGCACTCTTCGGCTCCGACGCCAACTGGGGACGTGTGCTCGCCGCAGCGGGGATCGCGCCGGTCACCATCGACCCTGATCGGATCGCTGTGTCGTTCAACGGCCAAGCCGTGTGCGTCAACGGAACCGGTGTCGACGGTGCGCGCGACGTCGACCTCTCCGGCCCCGAGGTCGCCGTCCTCGTCGACCTCGGACTCGGCGTCGAGAGCGGGAGCATTCGAACCACCGATCTCTCGCACGCCTATGTCGAAGAGAACTCGGCGTATTCCTCATGACATCGACACACTCGATCGGCGGTATCGAGAGAGCCGCAATCCTCGCCGAGTCGCTGCCTGCCCTGCAGGCGATGCACGGTGCCACCGTCGTCGTGAAGTACGGCGGCAACGCGATGATCGACGACGAACTCAAACGAGCCTTCGCCGCCGACATCGTCTATCTCCGAGCGTGCGGGATGCACCCGATCGTGGTTCACGGTGGGGGACCGCAGATCTCGGCCATGTTGTCGCGTCTCGGACTGTCCGGCGAGTTCCGTGGAGGCTTCCGGGTGACCACACCCGAGGTGATGGATGTCGCCCGGATGGTTCTGTTCGGTCAGGTCGGCCGCGAACTCGTCGGACTGATCAACGCGCACGGCCCGTATGCCGTGGGCCTCACCGGCGAGGACGCCCATCTGTTCACGGCAACGCGGCGCACGGTGCTCGTCGACGGGGTCGCGACCGACATCGGTCTGGTCGGCGACATCACCTCGGTCAACACCTCCGCTGTCCTCGATCTCGTCGGCGCGGGGCGTATTCCGGTCGTCTCGACGATCGCGCCCGACCGCGACGGCGTCGTCCACAACATCAACGCCGACACGGCTGCGGGGGCGCTCGCCGAAGCGCTGGGCGCGAACCGACTGGTGATGCTCACCGACGTCGAAGGCCTCTACACCGACTGGCCTGACCGTTCCTCACTCGTGTCGCAGATCTCCACCGACGCCCTGGCCGAACTGCTTCCGAGCCTCGACTCCGGCATGGTTCCCAAGATGGAGGCGTGCCTACGCGCCGTCGACGGTGGAGTGGGTCGTGCACACGTCATCGACGGCCGTGTGCCGCACGCCGTGTTGGCTGAACTGCTGACCGAGGCACGTGCGGGAACGACGGTTGTCGCCCCCGAAAGTCTGTCTCCCACAACGATAGATGGAGCGTCACACTCATGACCGGACCATGGCAGCAGCGGTGGTCGACCGCCCTCATGAAGAACTACGGCACGCCGCCCATCGCGCTCACCAGAGGTGATGGCGCCTACGTCTGGGATGCCGACGGCAACCGCTACCTCGACCTGCTCGGCGGTATCGCGGTCAACGCGTTGGGACATGCGCATCCCGCAATCGTCGCCGCCGTGACCGAGCAGCTCGAGACCCTGGGCCACGTGTCGAACCTGTACATCAATCCGCGCGTGGTCGAGTTGGCGGAACGGCTGTTGGACAAGTTCGGGCAGCCCGGACGGGTCTTCTTCTGCAACTCGGGTACCGAGGCCAATGAGGCGGCGTTCAAACTCGCCAGGCGCACCGGGCGGCCACAGATCATCGCTGCGGAGAAGGCGTTCCACGGTCGCACTATGGGTGCGCTGGCAATGACGGGGCAGCCCGGCAAGCGCGAACCGTTCGAGCCGATGCCCGCGGGCGTCGACTTCGTGCCGTACGGCGACCTCGACGCGCTGACCGCCGCAGTATCATCGCAGACCGCAGCGGTCATCCTCGAGCCGATCCTCGGCGAGGCCGGGGTGGTCGTTCCGCCGGCCGACTACCTCGCGCACGCCCGCACTCTCACCGCCGAACACGGTGCACTGCTCATCCTCGACGAGGTACAGACCGGAATCGGCCGGACCGGAACGTTTTTCGCGCATCAGGCTGCCGGGGTGGTTCCCGACGTCATGACGCTCGCCAAGGGACTCGGCGGCGGACTGCCCATCGGGGCGTGTATCGCCACCGGTCAGGCAGCGGACCTGTTCACAGCGGGACAACACGGTACGACGTTCGGTGGCAATCCGGTGTCGGCGGCAGCAGCGCTCGCGGTTCTCGACACGCTCGATCGTGACGACCTCGTCGAACACGTTGCCGCGGTGGGCAAATCGATAGCCACGGGCATCGAAGACCTCGACCATCCGCTCATCTCCCACGTTCGTGGATCGGGTCTGTTGCTCGGCGTCGTATTGACCGCGCCGATCTCGGCGAAGGTCGAGGCGAGCGCCCGGGACAAGGGCTTCCTGATCAACGCGCCCGCACCTGACGTTTTGAGATTGGCGCCGCCACTCATCATCACCGAGGACCAGGCCCGCGATTTCGTGGACGTACTACCCGAGATCCTCGACGCCGCAACCGACGAGAGCAGTGCACAGTGACACGCCATTTCCTCCGTGACGACGACCTCACCCCCGAGGAGCAGGCCGAGGTACTCGACCTCGCCGCCGAGGTGAAACGCCAACCGTTCGCCTACCGGCCCCTCGACGGGCCGCGCGGAGTGGGCGTAATCTTCGACAAGAACTCCACCAGGACGCGTTTCTCCTTCGAGATGGGTATCGCGCAAATGGGTGGTCACGCCGTCGTCGTCGACGGACGCACGACGCAGCTCGGTCGTGACGAGTCGCTCGAGGACACCGGTCGCGTGCTGTCGCGGTTCGTCGAGGCAGTGGTGTGGCGGACGTTCGGGCAGGAGCGCCTCGAAGCGATGGCCTCGACAGCGACGATCCCGATCGTCAACGCTCTCTCGGACCTGTTCCATCCGTGCCAGGTGCTCGCCGACCTGCAGACCATCGTCGAACGGAAGGGTCGCACCGCGGGACTGAAGATGACCTATCTCGGCGACGGTGCGAACAACATGGCGCACTCGTTGGCACTCGGCGGGGTGACGGCGGGCATGCACGTCACGATCAGCGCGCCCGACGGCTTCGCACCAGATCCCGAGGTCATCGCCGACGCGGAGAAGCGCGCAGCCATGACCGGCGGATCGGTCCGCCTCGACGCCGACCCGCAGACCGCGTCGCAGGGCGCCGACGTGCTGGTCACCGACACCTGGGTCTCGATGGGACAGGAGGACGACGGCAAGGATCGTCGAGCACCGTTCCGGCCGTATCAGATCAACTCCGAATTGCTGTCGGTCGCCGCGGCCGATCCGCTCGTCTTGCACTGTCTGCCCGCCCATCGCGGTGACGAGATCACCGACGAGGTCATCGACGGTCCGGCCAGCGCCGTGTTCGACGAGGCAGAGAACCGCCTGCACGCACAGAAGGCGCTGCTCATCTGGTTGTTGGGGAAACAATGACCACCGAAAGGCAGATCTCCACCCACAAGCAGACCCAGGTGGTCGATGACGCGGACACCGGTGGCCGGTCCGGTGACCAGTCGGACACCCGCCTCGCGAGCACCCGCGCCGGCCGGCACGCGCTCATCGTCGAGGTCCTCGGGTCGCATCAGGTCAGATCGCAGTCGGAACTGCAACAACTGCTCGCCGACAGGGGAGTCGACGCCACGCAGGCCACGTTGTCCCGTGACCTCGACGAACTGGGCGCCGTCAAGCTGCGCGCGGCCGATGGCGGTGTCGGCGTCTACGTCGTCCCCGAGGACGGAGCCCCCGTCCGCGGGGTCTTCGGGGGCACTGCACGACTGTCCCGGCTACTCAGCGACCTGCTGGTGTCGACCGACGCCAGTGGCAATCTCGCAGTCCTGCGTACCCCACCCGGGGCGGCGCACTATCTCGCCAGCGCGATCGATCGTGCCAGTCTTCCCGACGTCGTCGGCACGATCGCGGGCGACGACACGATCTTCGTGTGCGCGCGCGCACCCATCGACGGTGCAGAACTCGCACGACGAATCGAGGGTCTCGTGTGACGCCCGCTCCGGTGAACACCGGTGAGCGACGCCCGTGAGGCCCGTATCCCGACCGACAACCAGACCCCAGCCCGATCGCATCGGGCACGACATCCGATGATGGATGTCGAATCCACGACATAGGAGCACACACCACCATGGCGGAACGCGTCGTACTTGCATACTCCGGCGGCCTCGACACCTCGGTCGCTATCAGCTGGATCGGCAAGGAGACCGGTAAGGAGGTCGTCGCCGTGGCGCTCGACCTCGGACAGGGCGGCGAGGACATGGAGGTCGTTCGCCAGCGCGCGCTCGACTGCGGCGCCGTCGAGGCTGTTCTCGTCGACGCGCGCGACGAGTTCGCCGACGACTACTGCCTGCCCGCGATCACCTCGAACGCCCTCTACATGGACCGCTACCCGCTGGTGTCGGCCCTGTCGCGACCGTTGATCGCCAAGCATCTCGTCACCGCCGCACGCGATCACGGCGGCACCGTCGTCGCGCACGGCTGCACGGGTAAAGGCAACGACCAGGTCCGTTTCGAGGTCGGTTTCGCCTCGTTGGCACCCGATCTCCAGGTCATCGCGCCGGTGCGCGACTACGCGTGGACACGCGAGAAGGCGATCTCCTTCGCCGAGGAGAACGACATCCCGATCAACGTGACCAAGAAGTCGCCGTTCTCGATCGACCAGAACGTCTGGGGCCGCGCAGTCGAGACCGGCTTCCTCGAAGATCTGTGGAACGCGCCCACCAAGGATGTCTACAGCTACACCGAGGATCCGACGGTCAACTGGAATTCCCCCGACGAGGTCATCATCACCTTCGACAAGGGACGTCCGATCGCGATCGACGGGCGACCGGTGAGTGTGCTCGGTGCGATCGAGGAACTCAACCGTCGCGCGGGCGCTCAGGGCGTCGGTCGTCTCGATGTCGTCGAGGACCGCCTCGTCGGAATCAAGAGTCGGGAGATCTACGAGGCTCCCGGCGCGATGGTGCTGATCACCGCCCACGAAGAGCTCGAGCACGTCACCCTCGAGCGTGAACTCGGTCGGTTCAAGCGGCGCACCGATCAGAAGTGGGCCGAGCTGGTGTACGACGGTCTCTGGTTCTCGCCGCTCAAGCGCTCGCTCGACACCTTCGTCGACTCCACGCAGGAGCACGTCTCCGGTGAGATCCGACTCGTCCTGCACGGCGGCCACATCTCCGTGAACGGCCGCCGTAGCGGTGAGTCGCTGTACGACTTCAACCTCGCCACTTACGACGAGGGCGACAGCTTCGACCAGTCCGCTGCACGCGGATTCGTGGAACTGCACGGACTCTCGTCGAAGATCGCCGCGAAGCGGGACCTCCTCAGTGAGTGATCAGGGCGGCGGCGCTCCCGGAACCACCAACCAGGGATCGCTCTGGGGTGGCCGCTTCGCGTCGGGTCCGGCCGAGGCGATGGCGGCGCTGAGCAAGTCGACGCAATTCGACTGGGTGCTCGCACCGTTCGACATCCAGGCGTCGAAGGCCCATGCGCGTGTACTGAACCGTGCCGGTCTGCTCTCCGACGACGATCTGGCTGCCATGCTTTCCGGCCTCGGCCAGCTTGCGAGTGATGTCGCTGACGGAACCTTCCAGGCGGCAGAGTCCGACGAGGACGTACACGGCGCACTCGAGCGTGGGCTGATCGAACGCGTCGGAGCCGAACTCGGTGGCAGGTTGCGCGCTGGCCGGTCGCGAAACGACCAGGTCGCCACCCTGTTCCGCATGTGGTTGCGTGCTGCGATGCGCTCGGTCGCAACGGGTGTGCTCGACGTCGTCGAGGCGCTGACCGCTCAGGCGCGTGCACACCCGGACGCCGTCATGCCCGGCAAGACGCACCTGCAGGCCGCTCAACCCGTCCTGCTGGCGCACCAACTACTCGCGCACGCGCAGCCACTGATCCGCGACGTCGACCGTCTTGCCGACGCGGATCGTCGAACAGCGGTGTCGCCGTACGGCTCCGGCGCGTTGGCGGGGTCGTCACTCGGCCTCGATCCGGAAGCCATCGCCGCCGACCTCGGATTCGCTGCTGCAGCCGAGAACTCGATCGATGCGACGTCGGCCCGCGACTTCGCGGCTGAGGCGTCGTTCGTCTTCGCGATGATCGCCGTCGATCTGTCAAGGCTCGCGGAAGAGGTGATCCTCTGGAGCACAGCAGAATTCGGCTACGTGACGCTCGCCGATGCCTGGTCGACCGGTAGCTCGATCATGCCCCAGAAGAAGAACCCCGACGTCGCCGAGCTCACCCGCGGCAAAGCGGGCAGACTGATCGGGGACCTGACGGGCCTCCTGGCGACGTTGAAGGCGCAGCCGCTCGCCTACAACCGCGACCTACAGGAAGACAAGGAGCCTGTGTTCGACGCGGTCGCCCAGCTGCAGCTGCTGCTTCCCGCCATCGCCGGCATGGTCGCCACGTTGGAATTCCACGAGGATCGGATGGCCGAGCTCGCGCCGGCAGGATTCACACTGGCCACCGACATTGCTGAATGGCTTGTGCGCCAAGGCGTGCCCTTCCGTGTGGCCCACGAGGTCGCGGGCGCGTGCGTGCGTGAAGCGGAGAGCCGGGGTGTCGGGCTCGATGAGCTCGACGACGCTACGTTCGCTTCTATCGATCCGGCGCTCACACCGCAGGTGCGCGAGGTACTCACCGTCCGCGGGTCCATCGAATCGCGCGATGCCTACGGCGGTACCGCGCCGTCGCAGGTGCGTCGTCAACTCGACGTGCTCGAGCGCGAGATCCCGGCCTTGCGTTCCCGGTGGTCGCTGTGACGCTTGTTCGCCATGGTCGCTGTGATGTTCTGCTCACCATGGTCGCTGCGATCATCGCGTGAGCACGTCTGAGCATTAGGCGGTGTACCGTGCGAACGGACCGGACAAGTAGAGTGATGCACATCACCATCTGGTGTGGGGGAGGAGCTGGTTGATGGCGAGCGGCATTCCCGATGTGAAGGCGTTCGCCGAGCGCGTTCTCGCCACCGCACAGAACGGACTGGAGGTGCTCAGGTACGGCGGTCTGCAGACCGGTACAGAGCCTGCGCCGTTCACGGTGGTCGAGACCACGCGTATGTTCCGCCTCCGCCGCTACTTCCCGGACACGCCCGCGACCGGCCCCAACATCGTGCTCATTCCGCCGATGATGGTGTCGGCCAACGTCTATGACGTCACCGAGCACAACGGTGCGGTCTCGGTGCTCCATAGCAACGGCATCACGCCGTGGGTGATCGACTTCGGTTCTCCCGACCACGAAGAGGGCGGGATGGAACGCAATCTCGCCGACCATGTGGTCGCGGTGAGCCGCGCAGTCGACTGGATCATCGAATCCACCGGGCGAGATGTCCACGTGGGCGGCTACTCGCAGGGCGGGATGTTCGCCTACCAGGCCGCGGCATATCGGCGATCGCGTGGCGTGGCCAGTGTGATCACATTCGGCAGTCCCGTCGACGTTCTCGCGGCGCTACCACTCGGTCTTCCCGCAGCGCTGGTCGCGCCCGGTGCAGAAGTCCTCGCCGACAAGGTGTTTCCGCATCTGTGGGTGCCGAGTTGGTTGGCCCGTCTCGGGTTCCAGTTGCTCGATCCGGTGAAGACGGCACGGAGTCGACTCGACTTCCTTCGGCAGCTGCACGACCGCGACGCGCTTCTACCCCGAGAAGATCAGCGTCGTTTTCTCGAAGCGGAGGGGTGGGTCGCCTGGTCGGGCCCCGCGGTTGCCGAACTCCTGCGTCAGTTCGTCGCGCACAATCGCATGGTCTCGGGCGGCTTCGTGATCAACGGCGAATTGGTGACGCTCGCCGAGATCACGGCACCTGTGCTCGCATTCGTGGGAGAGATCGACGACATCGGGCAGCCGGTCGCGATCCGGGGTGTCGTCCGCGCTGCGCCGCGAGCCCGCGTCTACGAATCACGGCTACCGGTAGGACACTTCGGCCTCGTCGTGGGAAGTACGTCCGGTTCACGCACGTGGCCGACAACCGCGGCGTGGATCAACTGGCAGGAAGGGCTCGGACCCGAACCCGAGCAGATCGAACCGATGGAGGCGCCGATCGAGGGGAAGGGCACCGGGGTCGGACTGCTGTCCAGGATCACGCACGGCATCGGCTCGGTCGCCGATGCGGGTGCCGGTGCGTCGCGTGATCTGCTCGAGATGGCTGGTGCCGTACAACGGACGTCCCTCGCAGTCGCGCAGGAGTCGGTGCGTACCGTACCCCGGCTGTTTCGACTCGGGCAGATCCAGTCCGGTACGCGTATCTCGCTGGGCAAGCTGATGTCCGAGAACACCGACTGGGGCAGCGACCGCGAGGTGTTCTTGTTCGAGAACCGCGTACTGACCCACTCGCAGGTCGACACCCGCATCAACAACGTCGTTGCCGGCTTGGTGCAATGCGGAATCCGCCCCGGCGAGCACATCGGCGTGTTGATGGACACCCGCCCGAGCGCGCTGGTCGCGGTGGCCGCTTTGTCGCGGCTCGGCGCCGTGGCCGTGCTACTCGCCGGTGAGGGCGATGTGGGGGAGATGCTCCGACTCTCCGGCGCAAACGTCGTGATCTGCGACCCCGTGCACCTCGAGACGGCCACCGCACACAGCGATCGAGTCCTCGTGCTCGGCGGCGGCAGCGGTTCTGCTCGCGACATCGACGGCGCCGACGGTCAGACCATCATCGACATGGAGCAGATCGACCCCGACGTCGTGGAGATGCCCGCGTGGTACCGCCCGGACCCTGGGTTGGCGGGCGATCTCGCGTTCATTCTGTTCACGCGTTCGCGCGGCAAGCTCGCAGTCTGGCCGGTGACCAACCATCGGTTCGCGATGTCGGCATTCGGTGCCGCGTCTGCGGCCGGCCTGACCGACCGCGACACCGTGTACTGCATCCCGCCGCTCCATCATGCGTCCGGGTTGTTGACCACGCTCGGCGCGACCGCTGTCGGACGTTCCCGTATCGCGCTGTCCGAAGGTGTCGATCCGGCGAACTTCGCGACGGAGGTTCACCGATATGGCGTCACCGTGGTCTCCTACACGTGGTCGATGCTTCGAGAAGTATTGCACGACAACAACTCTCAGCTAAATGAGCACAACCCCATCCGGTTGTTCATGGGATCTGGACTGCCTGCTGGTCTCTGGGACGAGATCGGGGAGCGTTTTCCGCGGGCACGTGTCCTCGAGTTCTTCGCCACCGCAGATGGTTCAGCGATCCTCGCCAACGTCGCGGCCGACAAGGTCGGGTCGATGGGTCGGGCACTTCCCGAGACCAACGAGGTCGCCATCGCCGCCTACGATGTCGAGGCCGAGCGACTGGTGGTAGGCGACAGCGGGTTCGTGGAGCGAGCCGCGCAGGGCGAGGTCGGGTTGCTGCTCGCGCGCTCGCGACACAGATTCGACACCACCGCGACCGTCCTGAGGGACGTCTTCTCACCCAAGGATCGGTGGGAGGTGTCGGGGCATCTTTTTTATCGGGATTCCGACGACGACCTGTGGTTCATGGGTTCGGTCGACACCGTTGCGCACACTCCGGACGGACCTGTCTACCTGCCGCCGATCGCGCAATTGCTCTCCCGTATGCCCGGGGTCGACGAAGCTGTCGCCTACCGGCTCGGACGTCCGGGACACCAGATCGTCGTGGCTGCGGTGACGATGCGCTCCGACGTCGACTCGCTGACGGTCACCCAGCTTCGACTGGGTTTGGGGGCGCTGCCCGCGCATCGGCGCCCGCACCTGGTCCGGGTCGTGGACGAGATCCCCGTGTCCGAGTCGTACCGCCCGCAGGCGGCCGCGCTCGCCGCGCGCGGTGTGCCGAAACCCGGTGCGAGGGTCTGGTACCGCGACGCCGACGGCCGCTATCGCCGGTTCACCGCGACCGCGGCGGCAGGGCTGGAGTGGTTGCCGGACAAAGACGCATCGTCGAGTTCGGTCAGGTCGGCGAGTCATTCGTCGGCCGGGAACGGTCGTGTCGCGGGGAAACGCGCGTCCTCGGCGGCGACCACCGACGGGACTGGGGCCGCGACCGGAAGCCGCTGAGCCGTGCGACCCGGTGCCGGTCGGCTGAGCCAGCGCCTTGGCCTGCCCACTGCCGAAGACAACGATGAGCGTCGATAGGCTTGCGATGGTGCCCGGACGGCGCACCGAATTCTCGCAGAGAGGTATGCACCACGATGGGTTCTCGCGCGCAGTCACTGGATCCGCTCGTACGTGAACGCCTGGTGTGCCCGCAGGATCATGGCCCGTTGCTCGATGCGGGCGACGAACTCTACAACCCCCGCCTGCGTGTTGCCTACCGCATCGATGCCGATGGCATTCCGGTTATGTTGACCAGCGAAGCGCGGCCGGTCGACGACGCGGAGCACGAGCGGCTCACCGCCGGTTGATCAGTCAGGTCCGATCGGCAGGGGTCGGGTCGTCGACGCTCGTGCACGTGTGGATGACAAGATCGATGTGTGAGTACAGAGACCTCTGAAGACCGGATTTCCGGACTCGACATTCTCGACGATCTGCAGTGGCGAGGACTGATCGCACAATCCACCGACCTCGACGAGCTGCGGACGGCGGTCGACGAGGGCCCGGTCACGGTGTACGCCGGGTTCGACCCGACCGCCTCGAGTCTCCACGCCGGCCACCTCGTGCCGCTGTTGACGCTGCGACGTTTTCAGCTCGCAGGTCATCGCCCTATCGCGCTTGCCGGAGGTGCGACCGGGTTGATCGGCGATCCGCGCGATGTCGGGGAGCGGACCATGAACTCCGTCGACACGGTGAGTGGCTGGACGGGACGTATCGGTGACCAGCTGGCAAGTTTTCTGCGATTCGACGACAGCCAGAACAGTGCCCTATTGGTCAACAACATGGAGTGGACGGCAGGGCTCAGTGCGATCGAGTTCCTGCGCGACCTGGGCAAACACTTCTCGGTCAACGTCATGCTCGCGCGCGAGACGGTACGGCGACGCCTCGAGAGCGATGGCATCAGCTACACCGAGTTCAGCTACCTCCTCCTGCAGTCGAACGACTACCTCGAGCTGCATCGTCGCCACGGCTGCAGCCTGCAGGTCGGCGGATCTGATCAGTGGGGAAACATCGTCGGCGGCGTCGACCTGACCCGCAGGATCACCGGCGACACCGTACATGCGCTGACGGTCCCCCTCGTGACCTCGTCGGATGGCAAGAAGTTCGGCAAATCCACCGGCGGCGGCAGTCTGTGGCTCGATCCGGAGCTCACCAGCCCATATGCCTGGTACCAGTACTTCGTGAACACGTCCGACGCCGACGTCGTCCGCTACCTGAAGTGGTTCACCTTCCTCTCCCGCGACGAGATCACCGAGCTGGAGCGGGCCACGAGCGAGACACCGCATCTGCGTCTCGCCCAGAAGCGACTCGCTGCCGAGATGACCACACTGATCCACGGGGCTGCGAACACCCGCGCCGTCGAACTGGCCAGCCAGGCCTTGTTCGGTCGCGGCGAGCTGACCGAGCTCGACGAGTCGACGCTCGCCGCGGCGCTGGGGGAGACGACGGTCGCCGATTACAGCGGCGACGCGCCGACGATCATCGAACTGCTGGTGGACAGCGGACTCTCCGAGAGCAACAAAGCAGCGCGACGGGCCATCGGCGAGGGTGGCGCGTACGTCAACAACGTCAAGATCACCGACGCCGAGTGGCGGCCGACCTCAGAAGACCTGTTGCACGGCCGTTGGTTGGTCATCCGGCGTGGCAAGAAGAGTTTCGGTGGCGCGCGTTTGAGCCTCTGACCAGGCGATTTGACGCCCTGTTCCTACGTGTGTAACTTTCTTGTTGCACCGCAGCGAGCAAGACCCCGGGGCCAACAGGAACCGGGGGAAATGCAGTGTCCAGACCATGTAGTCTGGAACACGCGCTGCGGACCGGATCGCAAACACGCCGGCAACCACGGGTTGCAAGCGAGAAACCGGTCTGGTACGCTGGAAGAGTTGCTCCGGAGACGGGGTCAACACTTCGAAACACCAGCTTACTGGTAACGCTCCCTCATCGGAAGTAGTGCTGGTAGGTGTGTGTTCTTTGAGAACTCGATAGTGTATTGATGGATTGTCTGATGCCATATTTTATAGTGGCATCGGAGTTTTTGATGCCAGATTTTTGGATTGA
>NZ_BAFB01000024.1 GCF_000248075.1 Gordonia otitidis NBRC 100426
AGGTGCAGGTGCTGGTCAGGTGTCGATGCAGGTGCAGGGACAGATGCTGCGGGCGCAGGTGCAGATGCTGGTGGTGGTGCTGCAGGGGAGGCCGTCGACCGCGGCGACGTGACCGCGTCGGCCGATCAGCACGACGCGCGTGACACTCCCGGCGACCCGCCGACGCCCTACTCGATCAGCATCGTCGATCACCGGCTCCTGACCGCACTGCTCGACACCACACCCGAGCGCACGGGTGAGCGGCGCGTCGACATCACCTGGAACCCACCCCGACCACTCGACCCCGGCCCTGATCCCGATCCACCACCCGGCGACGATCCACTCGACAATCCCGGTCCGCCGGGCCGCGGCGAACCACCCGGTAACGTCGGCCCGCCCCTACCCGACGCCGCCTGACAGACCCGGCCCGCCCCATCGGGTCACGGACCACCTCACACCCCGCCACCACGCCAGGTGGCGGGGCAGAAGTGGTGGCCGCATGTCGTGCCCGACGCGAGCCTCAGATGCCGTCCGACAGTGGAAGGTTCACGAAGCTCGGCTGCGCCGGGTCGAGCATGATGTGCTGCGGTTTGAGGCCCGATTCGTTCAACAACGGACGGAGGGGAAGACCGCGCGGCATATTCATGGCGAAGACGTCGATCCGCAGTCGATGACCGGCCGGGATTCGCGCCTCGGTCGGCAGTAGTCCGACGTCGAGTGTGACCGGCTTGCCCGGCGTGACCCGTTCTCGAGCAGCAAGAGTCATCGTGTACATCGGGTCGATCACGTCACCGTTCGACGCGAACTGCGACTCCGCCCGGTTGTAACCACGCAGCGACGCCATCACCTGACCCGAACTGATCACCTTCGACGTTCCGTCCGGTGCAACGTCGTTCAACGTCGCCGTCCAGTAACCGTCGGTGGCATCCATGACGGTATTGAGGTGAAGGTTGCTGTAGCCCGACACCTGACGGGTGCTGCTCAGCGGAGCAGTCGTGAACGAGAGTGCACCCCGCTCCGAGATCCTTGCGTCGTCCGAGCAGCCCTGGAACACAGCGGTCAGACCCGCCATCTGCTGGGCGGAGTCGCGCGAACACAGCGTCCACAATGTCGGCGACACGGTCATCGATCCGCGCGTTTTGCTGGCCGCAGGCGTCAGGGTTCCGTCGCCTTGCGCGTGCGGGGCAGTTCCACTGCGACGGTTCGACAGATACAACCGCTGCCGGGTCATACCGTCACGCGGGAACTGTGACGCGCTGATCCAGCTGTCGCCCACCTGCTTCAGGTTGACAGGCCCGTACGAATCGATCCCGTTGTCGATTCCCTTGAGCCACTTGTCGAACCACGCCTTCTGCAACACGTCGAGTCGCGGTGGGGTACCCGGTCGGCCCTGCCCGCCGCCGATTGTCATGTGGTAACCGTCGCCCATCACGAGCTGTTTGCGACCAGGTGAGAGCGGAATCTTGTTGTACATCCGCACCTCACTGTTGGTGAACAGATCGAACCATCCGCCGTAGATGAACGTGGGCGTGGTGATTCGCTCGGCGTGGTCCTGCCACGATTGCCGCGGCTCCGAGCCGGTTTTCAGCAAGTCCTTCAAGTACGGGGGAATGGAGCCGATATCGGGGGTGGTGAGCGCCGCCATGAGCTCGGGATAGAAGGTCAGCGGGTCTTTTACCCTGTCCGCCAGCCACTTCCAGTCGAATGTGCCGTTGAGCATCGATGCAACGTTGGGAATCATCTTGGTGCCATTGACCAGGGTCAGCCACAACGGTAGAAAGCCCGCGCCGAGCGCTCCGCCCGGGGCGACGATGTCGCGGATGAGGTCGCCGCCGGGCTCGACGGGGAAGATCGCCTTCAGCGCCGCGGGGCGCTTGTTGGCAGCCTGGATCTGGTTGATCGCCGAGTACGAGACGCCCGCCATGCCGATCTTTCCGTTCGACCAGCGTTGCTTGGCCGCCCAGTCGATCACCTCGGTCGTGTCCTGCTGCTCACGACTCTGGAACACGTCCCAGACGCCCTGGGAGAAGCCGGTGCCTCGGACGTCGACGACCACCACTGTGTACCCGCTGCGAACCAGATCGAAGTCGGCCGAGAAGTTGCGTGTCCCGCCGTCGCTGACGGTTCTCGCCAACTGGTTGATTCCGTCGATCGGAGTTCCACGCAGATTGATGGCCTTCGCGAGTTGCATCGCGTAGGGGGCAAGCACCGGGTGCTGGAGCGCCTCCGAGGCGACGGCGGTGACGAGCTTGGTGTACGGAGTCATGTTCACCACGACCGGGGTCCGCGTCGCGACGGCCCTGCCACGAGCATTCGCGGGCCGATACACGTTGGCGCGGAGCACGGTGCCGTCGCTCATGCGAATCGGGACGTCCCATTGCGTTGCCACGCCAGCGTACGGATGGGCGCCGTCGTGGGACGCCTGCCAGCGGGCTGCCGCCTGGCCGCCGTCGGGCGTCGACGCGTCCGCGACACCCGACCCGGCCATCACCAGCACAACCGCCGAGAGAACGGCGATCACCGCACCCCATCCTGTCGAACCTGACACACTTCGCAACCGACCGACCACCGGGACCCCTGACCGTTGAACGCATTGTGAGACGAACCCGTCGAAGAGTATCAGCCTGCTGTGGCACACGTCACTTACGGTCGCGAAAAGGGGCCCCGTCGCAGGCCTCCGCAGGTCCGGAAGCTTCCGCGCAGGCGATCAGTTCTGCTCGACGTCGATTGGATGCGTCGCGAGCAAGGGCATCGGCCAGGGCTGGCGACGCAGCACGTCGGCCCACACGTCGACAGTGGGAGGTGCCAGGAGATCACGCGGCAGAGCCGAAGCCAGCAGCCAGCTGTCCTGCGCCAGCTCGGCGTCGAGCTGTCCGATCCCCCAACCTGCGTACCCGGCGAAGATACGAACGCCTTCGAGGACTTCGGCAAGGAGTTCTTCATCGGCGTCGAGGTCGACGAGAACCACTCGTCCGTCGACCGGACGCAGCCCTTCGAACGCCTCGATCTCCACGCCATGTTTCGCAACACCGAGGCACAACGCGGCGTCCTGCTTGACCGGCCCCCCGATGAAGAGTGCCTGCGGCGACGCCGCGAGATCGGTCCACTGCGGAAGGATGTTGTGCACCGCGGTCTGACTCATCCGGTTGAGGATCACCCCGAGACTGCCACCGTCGTTGTGCTCGATGACATAGATGACCGAACGGGCGAAGGTGGGTTCGATCAGGTCCGTGGACGCGAGCAGCAGCGTGCCGGGTCGCACACTGTTTGCCGATTCCATGTCACGGGCACCGGGGATGCCGCTGCCGCCCTCGGTTCCGTCCGAGTTCTCGGGTGAGAAATCGTCCGCGCTGTCACCACCCACGGTGACCATCATCTCATGCCTGATGCGCGTGGGTCGGTACTCTTGATCGGTGAGCTCTACTGCACGCGACGGCCGTTCTGTGCGTGCTGCGTGGCGCGATCTCCTCGACTCGTTGCGCCGATCGCCGGGGCTCGGCCGACTACTCTCCGTGCGCCTTGCAAGCCAGTTGACCGACGGCGTTTTCCAAGCAGCACTGGTCGGCGGCGTGCTGTTCAATCCCGAGCGTCATGCCGACCCGCTCGCTGTCGCTGGCGGTATGGCGGTGTTGCTGCTGCCCTACTCGGTCATCGGGCCGTTCGCGGGAGCGCTCCTCGATCACTGGGATCGTCGAGCAGTTCTGTTGTACGCCAACCTGATTCGCGGTCTGATGATCACCCTGGTCGCAGTTGCCATCGCGACGGGAAGTCCGGACAGCGTCGTGCTGGTCGGCGCGCTCGCAGTGACCGGCGCCAGCCGCTTCGTCGCGTCCGGACTGTCGGCAGGCCTTCCCCACGTCGCGTCGCAGGACGTCATCGTCGCGACCAACGCGCTGTTCACCACCCTCGGCGGCTTCATGTTGTCGGTGGGTGCCGTCATCGCGATGGGTGTCCGTCTGCTCGCGGGATCGGGTAACTCCGGCAGTGCCGTCACCATGATCGCTGCCGTGGTGATCGCGCTTGGCGCAGCTCTCCTGGCGCGTGGTTTCCCCCGATTGCAGTTGGGACCCGACCGTCCCGACGATCCCGGACGCTCCGCGGTGCACGCTGTCGCCGTCGGACTGCAGCACGGTGCGATAGCAGTTGCGCGCTGTCGCCCGGTTGCCGCCGCACTTTCGGCGATCGGAGCTCATCGTGTCGTGTTCGGTATCAACACGCTGATGCTGCTCGTGCTCGCAAGACACATGGGATCCGGTGACGGGCTCAGCCAGGTGGGGATGGTGGTCGCCTGCACGGCCGCCGGGGCACTCGTCGCCGCCTTCGTCACGCCTGTCGCCGTCGACCGCTTCGGCCGCAAGGCCACACTCATCACCGCCCTGTCGGTCGGCGTGGTCGCCGAACTGTCGCTGCTGTCGTTCTCACTGGTCGTATTCTGCATCTCGGCGGTGATACTCGGACTCGTCGGCCAGGTCGCCAAGCTGTGCGGCGACGTCTCGATGCAGGTCGACATCGACGACACCGTGCGCGGCCAGGTCTTCTCCGTCCAAGACGCGGTGTTCAACGTCGCGTACGTCGCCGCCATCGCCATCGCCGCATCGACCGTCGCGCCCGATGGCCGGACGCCCGCGCTCGTCGTGGTCGCCGTGGTCATCTACCTCGCGGGAATCGCTGTCGTGCGGCTCGTCCACCCCGGCCGCGACGAACTCGTCGGTGCGAGTCAACACGCGATAGAGCACGCGCACGAGGACGAGCGCGAAGACCAATCGCGAGCCTCGGAGTCTCATCTTCCGAACTCCGGCGCTTCAGCGCCGTAGACGGCGTCGGCGGTGCCGTCTCCGTCGGAGTCGACGAGAACCGTGTCGAACGCGCCGTCGCCATCCTGATCGATGTAGAGCCGACGCTGCTTCCCCGAACCGATGACCTCGGCGTCGACCCGACCATCACCATCGAGGTCGAGACGTTGTGGTGACGGCTGCCGTCCCGCTCGCGGTGGGTCGGGGGATCGAGATGATCCGGACGACTCGCGCGATTGCGGCTGTTCACCTCCGGCGGGAGGACCACCGTCACCCGCGCCGGGCTCGTTCCGCTCGGCATCCCCCGCCCCCTCATCCCGCTCAGCCTCGGCCTTCGCCCCGCCGGCAACTCTCTTCCCGGCCACATCGTCATCGGCGACGGCGATGTCCCACAGACCGCGCCCGGAATCGCGGTACAGACGTTCCGGTCGGCCGTCGTCGTCGACGTCGAGGGCTGCGATATCAGCGCGGCCGTCCCCGTCGACATCCCACAGGGCGTCGTCGGCGCGGCCGTCGCCGTCGAAGTCAACAGCGACCGCGTCGGGGGTGCCGTCGGAATCGAGATCGAAGTCGGCGGGACTCGACCACCGGCTCAACGTGCCATCACCGGGGCCGAACACGTACTCGATCAGAGGATCCACGCGTCATCAGACGTTCCCGGACGCACGTGGGTTCCGCCAGCCCGCAATCGTCGCCCGCCCGCTGTGCAGGCTTCCCTCTTTCGCACTTCCCGCGATCATTTCCGAGTTCGCAGCACGGTACGTTTTGTTCATGTATGTGAGCGAGTTGGGAGAGCAGTTCCACCGCGCTCGTCTCGAACCGGCGATCACACATCTCGACGCCGCGTCGGCCGGACGTTCGTCGAACGCCGTCATCGGGACGGTGTCGGCGCACCTCTGGCGCGAGGCCGAGCGCGGATCGTATGTCGCGGCCGACGACCGCGCCGCGGAGATCGCACGGGACAAGCGCGACATCGCGCAACTCCTCGGCCACACCCCCGACGAACTGACCTACCGCGAGAGCGCTCGTGCCGCTCTCCGCACGCTCCTGACCTCGTGGAGCCTGCCGATCGCGTCGACGGTCTGGGTGGCCAAGAACGAGTTCGGACCCAACCTCGTGGAGTTCGAGCGGCGCGGCTACGCGGTCCGACCGCTCCCCGACGGCGACGTGTACGGACACGTCGACACCGACGCCCTCGAGAACATGCTGCAGTTCGAGCAGCCCGACTTCATCCACGTCTGCCACGTCGGCTCCATGTCGGGGGCCGTGCAGCCCGTGGCCCGCATCGTCGAGATCGCCCATCAGGTCGGGGTGCCGGTCGTCGCCGACATGGCACAGGCCGTCGGTCACGTACCGACGGTTACCGGCGCCGACGTCGTCTACGGCACCAGCCGCAAATGGCTGACCGGCCCGCGCGGCGTCGGATTCCTTGCCGTGCGCCGTGATTCGCTGCGCCCGATCGAGGTCGACGCCTCACAATCGTTCATCGCGGGCATGCTCGGCCTGGGCGTCGCTGTCGCCGAAGTGCTCCAGATCGGGCAGCAGCGGGTGTTCCGCGAACTCGCCGGAATAGGCCGGGCCACCCGCGAACGGCTCGACGGCATCGGCAGTTGGCAGGTACTCGAACCGGTCGACGAGCCGTCTGCCATCGTCACCCTCGCCCCACCCCCCGGATGGGAAACCGCAGACGTCCATCACGCGCGGGACAAGCTCTTCGAACTCGGACTGCTGGTCACCGCCGCCGACTCGTGGCGGGCCCCACTCGCAGGCGAGACGTCGGTCCTGCGGATAAGCCCGCACCTCGACGTGACACGCGAACAGCTCGACAGACTCGCCGACGCACTCCGCACGATGGGCTACTGACTACTGCCAGATGCGACATTCCGTACAGCCTGCCCGGCCGGTGAGCAGTCGTCGAATCCAATTTTGCAGATCCTGAAACTCGTTCCGCGACCCTCTGTGTGACCTGCCACTTTGCTGGGATGCGATGTGTCAGACTGTGCTCAATGTCCTCGAGCCGTAAGAGCACGAACACCGTCGGTCGCCTCGCCATCATCGCGAACCCGGCGTCGGGCCATGGCGCGGGACAACGCACCCTCGGCGCCGCCACCGCCATTCTTCGCGGACGCGGCGTGAGTCACGAGGTTCACGTCGGCACCTCCCGTGAGCACAGTTCGCAACTCGCGCACGAGGCCGCCGAACGTGGCGCCGACGCGCTCGTCGTCATCGGCGGAGACGGAACGGTACAGCCGGTCCTCCGATCGGTCCTGACCCACGATCTGCCGCTCGGCATCGTCCCGGCGGGCAGTGGTAACGACACCGCGCGCATGCTCGACATCCCGCTCGACGACGCCGCGCGCGCGGTACAGATCATCCTCGACGGTCACACCCGGCGCATCGACCTCGGTCGTGCCTCCTTCTCCGACGGGACCGACGAACTGTTCGCCACGATCGCGGCGACCGGGTTCGACGCCGCCGTCGCCGAACGCGCCCAGGATCTCTCCTGGCCGAGCGGACGAGCGCTGTTCGCACTCGCCGCGCTCCGACAACTACCGATGTTGAATCGCCACCACTACGAAGTACGCGTCGACGACGTCGAAGTGGAGACCGACGCGGCATTCACCGCCATCGCGAACGGACCGACGTATGGCGCAGGCATGCGGATCGCTCCCCGCGCCAGTGCGGATGACGGGGTCTTCGACATCGTGATGGGCACCCATCCCCGGCATCTGCCGCGACTGTCGCTTCTGCGAGGTCTGGTGCAGGTGATCTGCGGGCACGTCGAGAACAATCCGCTGTTCAGAGAGCTGCACGGACGCGAGGTCGAGCTGTACTGCGATCCGCCCGCAGACGTGTCACTCGACGGCGACATCGTCGGCTCGCTTCCCACCGTGTTCGACGTGGTGGCGGACGCGATCGACGTCTTCGCGCCGCGCTGAACCCGACCCCGTGCTGGGCGCTTGCGGCCCGCACCGAACCTTCGCGAGACAGCGACGCCAGTCATCGTCGGGGACGAAACTCGTTGTGCGAGGCTAGCTTTCGCCGCGCTCTGCCCACCACTCCTGCAGTGCGGCCACCGCCTCCTCGTGCGAGAGCGGACCACGGTCGAGGCGCAGTTCCTTCAGATATCGCCATGCTTGTCCGACGACGGGCCCCGCCGGTATCCGCAGGATCTCCATGATCGCGTTGCCGTCGAGATCGGGCCGCACCCGTTCGAGATCCTCGGCCGCCGCCAGCGCGGCGATCCTCTCCTCGAGGCTGTCGTAATTCTCCTGAAGCCGTCGGGCCCTGCGCTTGTTGCGGGTCGTGCAGTCGGCGCGGACGAGTTTGTTGAGTCGATCGAGCAGTGGGCCGGCATCGGTCACATAGCGTCGAACGGCCGAGTCGGTCCACCGACCTTCCCCGTACCCATGGAACCGCAGGTGTAGGAAAACGAGCGTCGCGACGTCCTCGACGACAGCCTTCGGATACTTCAGGGCACGCATACGCTTGCGGACCATCTTCGCGCCGACCACCTCGTGGTGGTGGAAGCTGACGCCGCCGTCGGGTTCGTGGCGCCGGGTCGCGGGCTTGCCGATGTCGTGGAGCAGCGCCGCCCACCGCAATATGAGGTCGGGGTCGCCCTGCTCGAGGTCGATCGCCTGCTGCAGCACTGTCAGCGAGTGCTGGTAGACGTCCTTGTGCTGATGGTGTTCGTCGATGGTGAGCTTCATGCCTGGGACCTCGGGCAGTACGCGCTCGGCGAGCCCGGTCTCGACCATTACGTCGATCGCCTCGATCGGATGCTCACCGAGGATCAACTTGTCGAGTTCCGTGCGCACGCGCTCGGCCGTGATGCGGTTGATCTCGTCGGCCATCTCGGTGATTGCGTCGAACACCCGCGGCGCGAGACGGAACCCGAGCTGCGAGACGAACCGCACCGCGCGAAGCATCCGTAGCGGGTCGTCGTTGAAGGACTCCTGCGGCGTTGCCGGGGTGTCGATGATCCCGGCGAGCAGCGCGGTCATCCCGTCGAGTGGGTCGTGGAACTCGGCGGGTCCGCTCGGACCGATGGCGACGGCCATCGCGTTCATCGTGAAATCGCGACGCACGAGGTCGGCGTCGAGCGAATCGCCGAAGGTGACGTCCGGATTACGGCCGAGCCGGTCGTACTGGTCGGCCCGGAACGTCGTGATCTCGATCATCACATCGCCCTTGCGCGCCGATATGGTGCCGAATTCGATGCCGGTATCCCATATGGCGTCCACCCACCCGGTCAGGAGACGGACGATCTCCGCCGGCCGGGCGTCGGTGGTGAAGTCGAGGTCGTTGCCGAGCCGACCGAGCACGGCATCTCGGACCGAACCGCCGACCAGATACAACTCGTGATCGGCCGCGGCGAACCGCTCCCCGAGCGGCGCCAGGACGTCCGAGAGCCCTTGCAGCGTGACCGCCGCGGCGGCGAGTAGCCGGGTGCGGCGCTCGATGCGTGCATGCGATGCGGTCGGGTCGGTCACGGCACGCCAGCCTACCGGCGTACGTGCCGGACAGACATCTCGCCTGCCGCTACAGCACAAGCCGCACCAGTCGCCGAGACGTCGACGGAGCGGCGCTCGACAGAAGCACCGCATGCCGACTGACCGGTAATGTTCCGGGCGCACCTGGCGGCACTGGGCAAACGGCAGGTGACCAGCGGCTAGCATCGAGTCTGTGTCCACCGAGTCCCCGACCAATCGCACAGACGTCTCCGGCGACGTCTCGTCGGCTGGTCACGGGAACAATTCGGGTGGCAATCCCGCTGGCAACAACCCGAATCCGTCACGTCGTTCGCGGCGCGGCCGACGCCGACGACGCGCCCAGGACAATCGCCGCGCCGACGGTGGCGGCAACGATCATCGCGGCGGTAGCGACTCCTCGCTGACCAGCAAGAACACCGACAACCAACGCGACAGACAGCGCAAACGCGCGCCTTCTCCGGCCGACGTCGCCCGCGCCACCGCACGGCCGCACCGCGCCGAACCGGGACTCGTCGACGCCGAGACCACCGAATGCGACGCGGAGACCTCGATCGAGGGTGCGCGCGCCAAGGTGACGCCACCCAAACCGTCGGACATCGCTGTCGTGAGCGCGAAGATCACCAAGACCGGCCTGGCCCACGGGTCGACCGGCCCGAAGCCCGGACAGAACCGCAATCGACGACGCGCGCGCACCGGCGAACGTGGTGGCAGCCCTGACCGACTGCAGACCGTCCGGGAAACCTCGGCCGGTGGACTGGTGATCTCCGACCTCGACCTCCCCGTCGACGAGTTGTCGGCCGCACTCATCGGACGTGTGGACAGGCGCGGACGGCTGATGTGGTCACTACCCAAGGGCCACATCGAGACCGGTGAGACCGCAGAGCAGACGGCGATCCGCGAGGTCGCCGAGGAGACCGGCATCCAGGGCACCGTCGTGGCGCCGCTCGGCAAGATCGACTACTGGTTCGTCAGCGAGGGCAAACGCATCCACAAGACCGTGCACCACTATTTGCTTCGCAGCATCGGAGGCGAGCTCTCCGACGCCGATTACGAGGTCAGTGAGGTGGCGTGGGTGCCGTTGCACGAGTTGCCGCGCAAGCTCACGTACTCTGACGAGCGGCGACTGGCCCGGATGGCACGCGGCGTGATCGCCGATCTCGCCGCCGACCCCGCGCGGTTGGCCCAATCCGAGGCCGAGAGCAGCCGCACCGAACCGAACGCATATGAGAAAGCCGCAGCCGCACGTAATCAGCGACGCAATGACGTCGGGCACCGCTCGGAGGTCAAGCGCCGCACGGACGGTCAGCCCCAGTCTCGGTCGCGTCGACGACGCAGGCGTCCCCGGCGACCTGCGTCCGGGGATGCGTGACGTCCTGCGCACTGGTGTTTCCCGGCGCTCTGGCGCCTCCTTTGTCACGCGTGCGCGCGTTCTCGTCGCCCTCGTCGGAGTGGTGATCGTCGCCGCAGTGTGTGCCGCGCCCGCCGCGGCGGCACCGGGCACGCCGTCGGATGGCGGAACGTCGGATGGCGGCGATCAGCGGTTCGCGTCCGTGGTGATCGACACACTCACCCCGTCGCTGGTCACCACGACGTCAGGTCCGGATCTCACGGTCCAAGGTCATGTGCGAAATACCAGTTCGCGCACGATCAAAGATCTCAGCATCCGACTCGAACGTGGCGACGCCGTCCGTGATGCGGCAGGGCTGCGGAGCAGTCTGGCCGTCGCCCACCCGCCGATCGCTGTCGCGGGTCCGTTCCGCGCTCTCACCGACGAGTTGGCGCCGGGCGCACAGGTGTCGTTCCGGATCACCATGTCCCTGTCGGGTGAGGAGGGCATGCAGATCTCTCGGACGGGCGTGTATCCGTTACAGGTCAACGTCAACGGCGTACCCGATTACGGATCGATGGCGCAGGTCGCCGGCTCGCGCACGCTGCTTCCCGTGCTCTCGCTACCGCCGGACAAGAACCGGGCATCGCAATTCGAGTCCTCTGGGTTCGATTCCTCTGGGTTCGATTCGGGCACCTCGGATCCGAGCACTGATTCGGGGACGCCCGCCCCCGGAAGCGGCGGTCTGGGCGCCGACGGGGCCGTGTCCGCCGACACCTCCGATCCCGCTCGCATCACGATGCTCTGGCCCCTGGCCGCACCCCCACAGCTCGCTCCGGGAGGTGTCGGCGGCGGTACCGAACCCGTCCGCCTGATCAGCGACGACATGGCGCGCTCGTTGCGCGATGGCGGTCGGTTGCACGAACTCCTCGATTCGGTCCGCACCGTGGTCGGGACTTCGGCTCCCGACGCGACCACCGCACAGGGCAGCGCCGACAACGACACCGCGAGCGACAGCGGCAACGAAAGCGCTGCGGGCACGCCGCCGAGTGGTACCGGATCATCGTCGCCACCGGGCACATCAGCACCTGGTGCGCCCACGACCTCCGACCTCCAGCGCAGCATGTGTCTTGCCGTCGACCCGGATCTGCTGGTGACGGTACGAGCGATGTCCTTGGGTTACGTGGTGTCGAGCAATCCGTCCGACCCGACGTCGCGCACGACGCCGGGTACCGGAAGCGACGCTGCGACGCAGTGGCTGGCGGACCTCCGCGGAGTCGCGTCGCGAACCTGCGTGGTCGCCCTACCCTTCAGCCAGGCCGACATCACCTCGCTGGCCCGGATCGACCGATCGGGCCTCACCGCCGCGACACTCGACACCCCGGCAGACGTCGTCGACGCGATCCTCGGTGTGCGCAGCGTGCGTGGACTCACGATTCCCGCTCTCGGCGCAGTCGAGCAGACGGGCAGCGCTCTACTGCGCAATTCCGGGCACACCCGCGTCCTCGCCGCGGCGTCGTCGGTGGATCCGGCCGAGAGCCCGAACGCCGCCGGTCTCTACGACGTCGGAGGATTGTCGACCCAGACCTACGACCCGTCGCTGAGCGCCGCGCTGGGCGCGGTGGGGACGGGCCCACTCGTCACGGCGCTCACCCCGCCGAGTCAGCGGGTCGACCTCGCCGACGAATCCCCGGTCAGCCGACGTCAGGCCGCGGTCGCGGCACTGGCATTCCGGTCGATCCAGACACCCGGTGCACGCACGTCCGACTCCGACTCGTCGTCGACGGGCACCTCGGGAGACGCGGCCGTCACGAACACGACCGGTAGGGCCGAGGTGGTCATGCCGCCGACCTATTGGTCGGCGACCACCGACGACGCCGACGCGCTGATGAGCACGGCCACTGTCCTGTTCGGCTCGCGAGCGGCAACCCCCGCGCCACTCGACGACCTCGTGACCAGGATCGGCGCGGCGTCGGCACCCGCGCGCCTGATCGACCCCCCGGGCATCGGTCCGGTGTCGCGGATCGGACCAGCACTGTCCGACGACAACGTCGACGCGATCCGATCGGCAGCCGACGACTCGTGGCGAGTCCAGGGTGCGCTGGTCGACTCGACAGACGTCGACGCCAGCCCGGAGCGCTACGTCTCCCAGTTGCGTGAGGATCTGCTCCGCGCCATCCGCTCCCCCGACGAGAACAACGCTGCAACGAGAACCCGGCTCGCCCGGGAACGTCAGCAGCGGATCGGCGCGGTGCAATCGACGCTCAACCGGATGCACAGATCGGTGACCATCCTCGACCCCGGCGGCAGATACACGCTGGCTTCCGAGCGAAGTCCGCTCCTGCTCGTCGTCCGCAACGATCTCGCGCTCCCGATCCGCGTCCGGATCACCACGACCGCGCCGAAGGATCTCGAGATAGGCGACGTCGGTGTGGTCGAGATTCCCGCGCGAGGGACGCGGCAGATTCAGTTGCCGACCCACGCACAGTCATCCGAGGCGATGACGGTGACCATCGGGATGTCGACAGTCACCGGCGTCACACTCGGGACCCCCATCAAGCTGTCGGTGTATTCCAACGCATACGGAAAACCGCTGTTCATCGTGACGATCTGCGCCGCGGTCGCATTGATCCTTCTCACGGCACGCCGACTCTGGCGCCGATTCCACGGCAGGCCCGACCCCGCAGACCAGGATCGTCCCGAGCCCGACGAGCTCGAACGGATGCTCGCTGCGACCACATACCAACAACGGCGCCGTACCCTCCAACAGGAGGGACCGTTCGCCGAGACGGCAGCAGGTGCGGAGCAACGACCGCCTGGCCCTGCTGATGTCGACGACGCTCCGCCGAGCGGTCGAGGCGATGCGCCGCAATTACAATCCGACGGCGACGGCGCGGGAACCAGTACAGCGAAGGACAGCGGCACAGACAGGACGGGCGCATGAGCGATCGAGGACACCGCGGCGAGCCACCGCGGCGAGCCACGCCGCGCCGCATGCCACCCGGCGAACACATGCCGCCCCGCGACAGCCGGTCCCCCAACGACTCCGCACCTCGCCACGAGCCCTCGTCGCACCCCGAATCTGCGTCACGTCACGAATCTGCGTCTAGTCACGAACCGCCGGCGCCGTCACGCGGATCCGCCGCACGGAACCCTGGCGGCCGGGACTCCGACGTCGGCCCCGCTCCGCTCAACGGACCCGTCGGTGCAAGGCCACCGCTGTCCGGCCGCGCTACCCCTCGTGTGATTCCGCCGGCCCCCGACGATGCTCGACGATCCGCTCGTCCCGGTTCGCGCCGCCCGGATGCCGGGCACTCGGATGCGGGCCGGGACGGTTCGCCCCGATCAGCTTCCGCCCCTTCTGATCCGCGGCGGTCGTCGGCAGCCCGCGACCCCCGCCCATCGCGCGACCACGCGCAAAGCAACGACCCCGCCCAGCGCAGCGACCCCCGCAAGCGCAACGATCCTGCCCCGCGCAACGGCCGACGCCCGGAACGCGACGGTGAGCCGATGCAGCCCCGCACTCCCGAGCCCCCACGAGCCTCGCCCCGCCCGGGCCGACCGCTGCGCGGAACCCGACCCGCACCCGGGGCACAGCGCTCCGACCAGTCCCGATTCAGTGGCTCCGCTCAGTCGACGCCCTCCGAATCGACGCGCTCGACGCCCCTCGCTGCGTCAGCGCGCCCGGCGGCCGCAACGAGCACACGTGCGAGCACCGATCACCTCGACGCCGATCACACCCACACCACCGATCACACCCACGCCACCGGCGCCGACGCGGCGTCGCCGACGGGGCTCTCACGTGACTCGGATGCGAGCATCGTCAAGACCTCCGGTTCGATCGCTCTCGCGACGCTGACCAGCCGGATCACCGGATTCGTCCGCACCGTGCTGGTGCTCGCCATGCTCGGACCGGCGATCGCCTCGGCGTTCCAGGCGGCCTACGTGCTGCCGAACATGATCGCCGAGGTCGTGCTCGGCGCCGTGCTGACCGCCATCGTCATCCCGACACTTGTCCGCGCCGAGGCCGAGGACCCCGACGGCGGTCGCGGCTTCATCAACCGCATCTTCACCCTGGCGCTGTGCACACTGGGCGCCGCGACGGTGATCGCACTGATCGCCGCTCCCCTGCTCACCTACCTCAACGTGGGCGACGGCGACGTCAACCGGCCGCTGACCACGGCACTGGCCTATCTGCTGCTTCCGGAGATCCTGTTCTACGGCCTCTCCGCGTTGTTCATCGCGATCTTGAACATGAAGGGCCTGTTCAAACCCGGTGCGTGGGCGCCGGTGTTGAACAACGTCGTTCAGATCGCGACGCTCATCCTGTACGCGCTCATGCCCGGCGAGATCACCCTCAACCCGGTCCGCATGTCCGAGCCCAAGCTGCTGGTACTGGGCGTCGGGACCACGCTCGGCGTCGTGCTGCAGGCATCGATCCTTCTCCCCTGGCTTCGTCGCGCGGGCGTACATCTGAAGCTGCAGTGGGGCATCGACGCCCGGCTGCGTTCCTTCGGCCGCCAGGCTGTCGCGATCGTGGGCTACGTGGCGATCTTGCAGGTCGGACTCGTCATCACCTACCGCATCGCGTCACACGCCGATTCGTCGGGCATCTCGGTCTACGCGACGCACTGGCAGCTGCTCCAGCTGCCCTACGGCGTACTCGGTGTGACGATCCTGACCGCGATCATGCCGCGATTGTCACGCAACGCAGCTGCCGACAACCGTGATGCCGTCGTCGACGATCTCTCCCTCGCCTCACGTCTCACCATGGTCGCGCTGGTGCCGACAGTCGCGTTCATGACGTTCTTCGGTCCGGCCATCGGCATCGCGATCTTCAACTTCGGCAAATTCGACGCCTCGATCTCCTCGCAGCTGGGTTCGGTGCTCGCCTGGGGCGCCTTCACGCTGATTCCCTACGCCATCACGCTCGTGCAGCTTCGCGTGTTCTACGCTGCGCAGGACGCGTGGACTCCGACCTGGATCGCGCTGGGCATCACAGTCGTCAAGATCGCGTCGTCGTATCTGGGCCCGGTGCTCTTCTCCGATCCGCACCTGGTGATCCGGTGGCTCTCGCTGTCGAATGGACTCGGATATCTCGCAGGCGCCATCGTCGGACACTTCCTCCTCCGCAAACGACTCGCCTACCGACGCCTCGAAGGTGTTGCGCGCACGACGATCGTGACGCTCATCGTGTCGATCGGTGTCGCCGCCATCGTGTGGGTGGTGGCCGAACTGTCCGGCCTGCACTATCTCGGCACCGCCGAGGGCAAGTTCGGCTCGCTTGTCTACCTACTGCTCACCGCCGCCGTGGTGCTCGGCGTGACCTACGCCGGACTCTCCGCAGCGGGACTCCCCGACGTCGTCGCGATCGGGAATTCGGTACGCCGCCTCCTCGGCCGATTCGTACCCGCCCTCGCGCCCCCAGCGGGCGAGGTAACGGATTCGACGCCGACCATCACGGTTCAGTTTCCGCGGGTCACTGCTGACGAATCGCTCCCGTACTCTGGTCAGGTACAGGTGATCCGGCGTTTCGACCGCGGTACCGCGACATGGCAGTCGTATGCGGTGCACAGCGGTGGGGCGGCCGGTGGTCGGGGTCTCGAGGTCGCATCGCCTACGCGTGAACCACGAGATATTCGTTATCGGAGGAGAGGAGTCCGACGCGTGACTGACAGCGGCTTGACAGACAGCGGCTTGACAGACAGCGGAGTCGAGACTCCCCACCGACCCGGGTCACCGACCGAGCAGACAGTCGGTCCGGTCTCGTCCTCGTCCTCGTCGGACTCACCGGCGACCGGAAATGACGCCTCCGGTGCCTCCGCGCCGAGCTCGTCAGACCCGACGACACCCTCGCAGACTTCTGCATCGAGTCCGAGTTCTGGTGAGCGCAGCGGAGATTCGACGCCTGGTCGGGGAGGTCCCGCTCCCGATCCCGACCGTCCCGAGGTCGTGCCGTCGATACGTCGCGGTCCGCGTCTCGTACCCGGCGCGGCAGTTGCCGGTGGGCGTTACCGACTCCTCGACAGCCACGGCGGCACCCGTGGACTGCAGTTCTGGCGCGCACAGGACATCAACCTCGACCGCGAAGTCGGCCTGACCTTCGTCGACGCCGAGCAGCTCACACCCCCGCCCGCTCGTGGCGATCAGCTCAGCGCAACAGATTCCGGGCCCCAGGGCGTGCTCACCCGCACACTGCGCCTCGGCCAGATCAGCTCTGCAGGCGTTGCGCGCGTCCTCGACGTCGTCCGCGGTTCCTCCGGTGGCATCGTGGTCACCGAATGGGTGCCAGGGTCGTCGTTGGCCGACGTCGCACGCTCGGGTCCCTCCCCCATCGGTGCTGCCCGCGCGGTCCGCGCCCTCGCCGCTGCAGCCGAAGCCGCCCACCGGTCCGGCGGAGCACTCTCGATCGATCATCCCGACCGGATTCGCATCAGCACAGACGGCAACGCAGTGCTCGCTTTCCCGGGAACCCTTGCGGGCGACGACAAATCGTCGGACGTTCGGGGACTCGGCGCCGTGCTGTACGCACTCCTGCTCGCACGTTGGCCCCTCGACGGTGCGACCGGACATCGCCTGGTGACCACCGCCGACACGACGACACCCGTCGGCGGGCTCCCCATCGCGTCCCCTGGACCGGATGGCGAGCCGATCGATCCGCGAGAAGTCAAGTCCGACATACCTTTCGAGATCTCGGCTGTTGCCTCGCGCGCGCTCGACGGAGCGCGTGGCATTCGCACCGCGGGCACCGTGCAGCACGTACTCGACCAGGCGACCGTCGTCGATCTGCAGACCGACATGCTGCCCGCGATCGGCGACGGGACCGCCGAACCCGTTCGGATCGGTGCGCACGAGCCGTCCGCGGCGACAACGCGGAAACGGAATGTCGGCTTGCTTGCCGGCGCCGCGCTCCTCGCATTGTTCGTGGTCATCGCGCTGATCGTCTGGGCGACAGGCGTGTTCGGCGGTGATGATGGCGACACAAACATCAACTCGATCCTCCCGACGACGTCGGCGCCTGCCTCACCGGGCACGACCGCTCCGCCAGCAGCCGCCGCGGGGACCGCGATCCCTCTGAACGCCGTGTCGATCGTCGATTTCTCCGGTCAGCCGCCGGACAACTCCGTCAACCTGCAGAATGTGATCAGCGGCGCGGCACCCCCGTGGCGGAGCGACAATTACCGCGGCTCAGCGGCTTTCGGTGGTCTCAAGAACGGCATGGGCCTGATGTTCGACCTCGGCAGCGAACAGAACGTCAAGACCGTGACCGTCAAGACCCCGACTCCCGGGTTCAACGTCGAGATCCGTACCGCACCGTCTGCAACGCCGACTGCGGCGCAGACGTCGACCGTGGGGTCGGGAACCGTCGACCAACCCAGCACCACCCTCACCATCGCCGACCCGCAGCCGAGCCGCTACGTGATGGTGTGGCTCACCTCGTTGCCCGCGTCGAGCAACGGCAGCTACCAGGTACAAATCGGACAGGTCACGATGACGAACTGACCACCTTCGGTCTGGCGCCTACCGACCCCCGACCTTCGATCCTGTTGCGATCGAACGGCTTTCGCCCGCTGCGACCTGCACAGGACTGCTCGGCGTCCAGCCAGGCGGGCCGAACACATAACCGAGACGGGCACGCCAGCCCGCTGCCGCGCGCACGTCGCGTGCGATGCTCGCGTACTCGTGGGTCTGCAGCTTCACGATGTTGTAGGTGCCGACCGGCTTCGTGAGACCGTATGTCGGACGGTGGGTTTCGGGTTGGAACGATCCGAACAACCGATCCCAGACGATGAGCGTGCCACCGTAGTTGCGATCGAGGTACTCCGGGTCGCTCCCGTGATGAACCCGGTGATGCGAGGGAGTGTTGAACACGAACTCGAAAGGGCGCCACATCTTGTCGATCCGCTCGGTGTGAATCCAGAACTGGTACACGAGGTTCAGGGAGTACGAGGCGAAGACCAGGGCTGGCGGTACGCCGAGGAAGGGGAGTGGGAGCCACATCACCAGTGCGGCACTGATGTTCCACTTCTGACGGAGCGCCGTCGCGAAGTTGAAGTACTCGCTCGAGTGATGCGCCTGGTGTGTCGCCCACACCAGACGGACCCGGTGCGACACCCGGTGCGACCAGTAGAACAAGAAGTCGACGCCGAGGAAGGCGATCACCCACGTGTACCAGGCGGTCACGGGGAGATGCCATGGTGCGAGGTAGGCGAACACGGCGGTGTAGACGAACAGTCCGAGCAACTTCCACACCGCGCTGGTCGCGATCGACACGATGCCCATCGACACGCTCGCGCGGGCGTCGCGGCTCTCATACGCGCCCCTGGGTGCTCGGCCGTCAGCGTCGGAGTCCTCGAGTTTCCACGCGGCGAACCACTCGATGGCCAGCATCGTGACGAAGAACGGGATCGCGAGGACCGTCGGTTCCCTCATGGGGTCGGGGAGCAGGTCGAGCATCTCGGTATCACCTCCGGTCCGGGCATCTGACACGGCAGTGTGTCAGATTCATGTTGACACAGTATCGTGTCAGATGAGAGGTGTCCATGCCGTCGGCACGCAGATTAAGACGAGAAGGGATTACATGACACTCGAGACCTCCCACTCCGGTACCGCAGGGCGTCTTTACGGCGGTACGGCGCCGGAGCAGCGGCAGGCTCGACGGCGGGCCGCATTTGTGGACGCCGGACTGAACCTCTTCGGCCGCGAGGGTTTCCGTCAGGTGTCGGTCAAGAAGTTGTGCACCGAGGCAGGTCTCACGCAGCGCTACTTCTACGAATCGTTCTCCGACCGTAGCGCGTTGCTTGCCGCCGTCTACGAACACTGCGTCGACATCTGCCGCACGGCCGTGGGGGAGAGCCTCGGAAAGGTGCCAGACGTCGGCGATGATGTGACGCACGAAGAGCGACTCGTCGAACTGACGCGAGCGGCACTCGACGCACTGCTGTGCTGCCTCACCACGGACCGACGCATGGCACGGGTCATGCTCGTCGAGGTCGTCGGTGTGGATGCCTCGCTCGAACGACTCCGGATGGACGCGATCCACGCGTGGGCCGAGCTTGCCATGCAGATCGCCTTCGGCGACGCTCCGCGGCCACCGCGATTCCGGCTCGCCGCGGTCGGTTTGATCGGTGCCCTGACGCAGCTTCTGGTGGACTGGTACGTGGCCACCGGGACTGGGGACACGGGGACTGGGGACACGGGGACTGGGGACACGGGAGTCGGACCTGTCCGCAGCCCGGCGGCCGACGTCGCCGACATCCGCGACGTGTGCGTCGACATGTTCATCGCCACGTATCAGCGCCTAGGCTGAAAAGAGTTCACCGAGAAGGCGAGTCTCCGACGAAAGGTCCGATCCATGTCCACAGCCGAGCTGACCGACGAGGTCGTCGAGTTCTTGTCCGCGGGTACGCGCACCGGGAAGATCGCCTGGGTGTCGAAGGACGGCCGGGCTCTGGTTACCCCGATCTGGTTCATCGTCGAAGACGGTGCCCTGGTTTTCAACACGGGGGAGAACACCTCAAAAGGCCGTGCGCTGCAACGTGATCCGCGAGCAACCATCGTCGTCGACGACGAGCGCCCCCCGTTCTCCTTCGTTCAGGTACAGGGCACCGTCACCTTCGACGACGACCCCGCCGACCTGCTCCGCTCCGCCACAGCAATCGCCGCCCGATACATGGGTGACGATCTCGCCGAACAGTTCGGCACACGCAACGCCGTCCCGGGCGAGGCTCTCGTTCGGCTCACACCCACGAAGGTCATCGCCGCATTCGACGTCGCCGACTGAGCTACGTTCCCGCCGACGACTCGCGCTGATCGAGTCACCCGTCCGCGCGGACGAGCCGCCACGCCGGGGCCTCTCGCGCCCTACCCGTCGCGATGCAGGCGCGGCTCGAGTTGCTCGGTCTTCTCATCCGTCCAGCCGGGCGGCTGCAATATGCGCGACCACGCGTACGGAATGGCGGACTGATAGTTGTGCCCGTGGCCGTCGGGAACGTCGACCGAGACCGCCATGTCGGCAGACACCTGGAGGAACGTCACGAACGGAATCCAGTGCGTCGCGGCGATGACGTCGCGTCCACGTGCCTCTTTCAACCAATCAGGCTCGCGCAGAATGAGTTCGGGTGACCACCAGGCAATCGGGTCGGAAGCGTGCTGCAGGTAGACCATGCGGGAGAAGTCCCACGGCGCGTCGGGGCGGGCGAGATCCTTCTTTTCTGCGATGAACCGCACCTGTCTGCCGTTGTTGTAAATCGGCAGCCACTGAGGTGAACCCTGGTCACGTCCGGCGGTCGCGTCGTTCCACAACGTGTTGCTGAACGTGGGACCTGACAGGAGTGCACCGTCGGTGCGTGCCGTAACCGTCGGCACGGTACCGAAAGCTGCTTCGGCGCCGAACGATCCGAGACTTTCACCGAAGACGACGAGCTTCGGACGGTCGGCCTCGGGAAGTTCACGCACCTTGGCGTCGACCGCCTCGAACAGTGCGGCGCCCGCCTGGCGCGCCCGTTCCTTGTCGACGATGAACGAGATCCAGCTCGGCAGATACGAATACTGCATCGCCACTGTGGCGACGTCGCCGTTGTACATGTACTCCAGCGAGTCGATGGTCACCTTGTTCAGCCATCCGGAACCCGTCGTCGATCCGACTGCGATCACCTTGCGCTTCAGTCCGCCCGCTCGGACCAATTCGTCGGCCGCCAATTGTGCATTGGCCCGGAGGTTGTCACCTGAGCCCAGACCGACGAACGACCTGATGGGTTCCATCGCCGGTTGCTTGTTGAAGTCCGACAACATCGTGACATCCGGACCGCCGGACACGATCACACGACCCTCGCGCCCGAGCGACTCCCACGTCACCAGTGACCCCGGACCACCCGATCGCAACCCGGAGGTCGGGGGAGCGGTGTTGGGTCGCACCTCGTCGTTGGCGGTGGCGAAGCTGCTGTTGAGCGCTTTCATCGAGTACTTGGCGACGACGCCGTTGAGGATGAACACTGTCAGCAACGCAACGACGAGCAGGCCCGCGACCGCTGCAACACGGGGCGGCGCAATCTTGTTGAGCTGTCGTACGAGCCATGTCACGAGGCTCGCCCACGCCTGGCCCATCACCATGAGAAGCGCGCACACCAGCACGGCGAACACGACGATGATCGGGTAGGCGGTCCACGACAGGTTCTCGACGCCCATCAGATTGCGAATCTCGGTCTGCCAGCGCGAATACCAGTACAGCATCACGACGGTCCCGATGACGGACACGACTCCGAGCGCGATCCAGTAATTGCGTTTGGGCGACGACCACCGTTGCGGGCGAGACAGCATGTAGCGGATCAGCCAAGCGATGAAGACACCGAGGCAGTATCCGACGGCAGCAGCGCCGCCCGACACGACGCCCTGGAACAGAGGGCCACGGGGTAGCAGCGACGGCGTGGTCGAGAGCCACAGGAAGACAGTCCCGAAGACGAGACCGGCAAAGCTGATCCGATGCGCGTAGGCCGTCGCCGCACGCCGCAACTTCGACGGCTTGACGCCATCAGCGTCCGCGGTCTTCTCTCCAGCGGTGTTCGTGTCCGCTGTGTTCGTGTCCGCGGTCTGCTTTCCGGCGGTGTTCGTCTCCGCTGTCTTCTCTCCAGCGGTCTTCGTCTCCGCGGCCTTCGTCTCCGCGGCCTTCTCTCCAGCGGTCTTCGTCCCCGCGGCCTTCGTCGCCGCAGTCTTCTTTCCGGCAGTCTTCTTTCCGGCGGCCTCCGTGTCTGCGGCTTCGGCAGGGGCGGCTTCGGCAGGGGCGGCTTCGGCGTGGGCAGTGCTGGTGTCGCCTGGGTGGCGGCCAGGACCTGATTCGGTCTGTGCCGTGTCGGGTGCGCTGTCGGTAGCCGACGGATCGTGCTCGGAGCCGGTCGCTGAATTGTCTGGCACCTGGGCACCCTTCAGGGTCGTCGGACATCGATGTGACTCGTGAATCCTAAACCTGTGCGACGCTACCGTGGTGAGCCGCGACGATACTGCGTCAGCCGGCGCCGCCGACGCGTCGAATTCGCGGGGGCGACGTCGGCTCTGGTTGGTACCTGTCGCGGGAGCCGCCCTGATGCTGGCCGCGCAGATGTGTGCTCATTTCCTCCACTTCCCGGGTGTCGACTGGTTGGTGACGGTGGCCGCCGTGCTGTCGGTGTCCCTAGCACTTTCCGCAGGTCTCACACATGAGGATCTGGGGCTGGGCCGCGCGGGACTGCGCACCGGTGCCCGCTTCGCATTGGTTATCGTCCTCGCGGTGGCGGTCATCGTGGTGATCGCTGTCGCGATTCCACCGACTCGCGAGTTGTTTCAGAACGACGCCTATCGCGACCTCGGGCACGCGCTGCTGTCGGCATTCGTGGTCATCCCGTTCCAGACGGTGCTACCTGAGGAACTGTTCTTCCGCGGCGTCCTGTTCGGGTCACTGCGTCGCCTCACGACTCCCATGCGCGCCCTGCTGATCCAGGCGTTCCTCTTCGGGTGTTGGCATGTCATCACCTCGCTGGGTCTCACTGCGGGTAACGCGGGGCTGTCCGATCTCTTCGGCCACAGCGTGTTCGCGCAAGCCATCGGGGTCGTCGGGGCTGTTGCCATCACGGCCGCCTCCGGCGTGCTCTTCGGCTGGCTTCGGGTACGCAGCGACAGTCTTCTCGCGCCGATCGCGCTGCACTGGGCAGTCAACGGGATCGGCGCAGTCGGAGCGGCGTTGGCGTGGAGGTTTGGAACCTGAGGGTCGTCGGGAGTCGCAATGGACCGGGCAGCCCATTGGTCGCCCGGACCGACACAAGCACGCTCAGCCAACCTCTTATCCCCAGCCCACCATCCCCACCCCGACCTCCCTCCACAACCCTGCGCGCCAACCCGACATACCCGACACACTGCTGCACTACTCTCAGTCCATGCCGGGGGAAATCAGCGACACACGCAGCGACGAGCACCTGCTCACCGCCCACATCAACGGCGACCTCCACGCCTTCTCCACCCTCATCCGACGCCACCAAGAACGACTCTGGGCCGTGGCCTACCGCACCCTCAACAACCCCGACGACGCCGCAGACGCACTGCAAGACGCACTCTTCAACGCACACCTGACGAGATGCAGGGAACATGCACCAAACACGCCGGTGGATCGGCCTGATTCTTGGGCATGTCGCCGATGCTGGTTCATTTTGCCTGCAAACCCGCTGTTCACAGAGGTGTGCCCCAGATAGTGCGCGCAGCTAAATGATCCGCAGACGATGCCTGTGAGGGACCGCAAAACTCCAACTGGTCACGGCCAGAGGGTTTTCGGGTGTCAGGGTTCGGGCCAGCCGAGGTCGAGGGCGTGTAGCCACGGTAGGAAGGGGGAGGCGTAGAAGCCGATCTCGTCGCGGATCGGACTCGGATCGGCATCCAACGCAACGAGAGGGTCGGGGTCGACGTCAAACAATCGCGCCACCTCCGTGGCCGGTTCGATACCGGTGATCGTGCGCGCGACCGCATCTGTATCGACCGATCCGTCTTCGGCTGGAATGTAGGCGCGATACACGCACCGTGCTTCGTCTGCGGTGAGTTGCCAGGCCGATACGGTGACACCCCACTCATCGCCGTCTTCACACATCACCGCCCGACCCGCACCCACACCGTCGAAGACCTCGCCGGCGGCGTGCGCGGCGACCGCACCGTCGACCAGAAGGGTGACTCGTACCGATGTGTCGCCGACCTCCACGTCGGCTTCGGTGTCGTCGAGAGGATTACGGATAGACGGAGAGATCGCCTCCTGCAATGCAACGAACCGACGGCCCAACACCTCCCGAAACTGATCCGACAACCGTTGTGCGGCAGCCTCATCGGCCACATCAGCAATCACCAGGGTGCCGAACGTACTCACCACGCCACCTCCGGCTGGCCTCATCAATCACCGATTCCACGACGCCACGATCACCGTCGGCAACCGCTTCCCGCAACCGCCCGAAGAACTCCCCATACGTGCGTGGCTCCTTGCGCGTCGACGCCAACGGCGGATACGTCTCCAACCACGGGTCGGCCAACACATCGTCGATATCAGCCACCAACTCCCGCTGCGATCGTGTCCCACACACCACCCGCAACACCACCAACCGTCGTAATGTCGGCCCATCAAACGGTTCCATATTGGCGGCCTCCCGCCGAGTTCTCACTTCTTCGATCCTCGCCAGTTCCTCGCCCAGCGTGCCCGCCGTGTCGAAGACATTGTCAGCCACCGCCGTCGCCCACTCAGCGACACCGGCAGGGCTATCAAGACCGTCGAAGTACCGGGGAAAGCTTTCCCCCGGCATGACGTAATGGTCGCTGATCGCGTTGGGACTATCACCCGACTGAGAAGCCTTCGGTGGCAGGCACAGGCACGCGTTGTAGCCGATCAACCGACCCAACCGGGTGTCCTCATAACCCACGAATTGCAAACGCCAACCCACCGGCGCCCGCACAATGCGGGTCGAGCCACCACGTCCGGCCAACACCCAACTCTCGCCCAACACCTCCACAGCACCGACCGCCAACTCACGCCAGCCCTTAGCTCCAATTCCCATGCCGTTTCTGCTCTCCTGCTCGTCGTGGTGTGCTGCCGCAGCGGTTGATGTTCAAGGCTATCGACCCGTACTAGGCGCGCATCTGATTCCACAACGCATCGACGCCCGCAACCCATGCACCTGTTCCACCACAAGCGATCACGATCCCCACCAAGCCGACATGATCAGGACGCACCGTAGAAACGCCGGGATCTGACCCCACCGTTGCGGCCACTCGAGCAACTCGGTGATCGTCGTACCCGCCACCACGAGCACCGTCGGCGCCCGACCAGTACGCGATGACAGCCATCGGGTCGCACACGAGAAACCGTCGCGCCCCGACGATCGACCTCGGACGCGGACGAGTCCACTCCGCCGACCGACCAAAGCCTCTCACCCAGCGTGACGGGAGCAGCCACCATCCCCACACCCGAATCCCTCCACAACCCGCACCTCAACCCGACATACCCGACACGCCCCTGCACTACTCTCAACCCATGCCAGGGGGACCCACCGACACACGCAGCGACGACCACCTGCTCACCGCCCACATCAACGGCGACCTCCACGCCTTCTCCACCCTCATCCGACGCCACCAAGAACGCCTCTGGGCCGTCGCCTACCGCACCCTCAACAACCCCGACGACGCCGCCGACGCACTCCAAGACGCACTCTTCAACTGTAGAGACCTGACAAAGATTGACAACAAACCCCGCGATAGATGATCACAACCACCCACCACACCACCCCGATGTCAAAGTAGGTGACATCACCGCAGATCACAGGGCATGTCCGCAGAAATCCGTGTTGCCATCTTTGACAACACCACGTCAGCCCCGGGGCTGCAGCTTGCCTACCTACTCACGGGTCACGACGACGCGTGGTTCCTCCGCGGACCCGCCTACGAAGTCTCAGGCCATCGCAATCCGAGCGCCGTCAGCCACGGTTCGAACAGGCTGCCAACCACCACGACCTAACCGGATCGGGAACCAACGTCCGACGGCTCGGTGATTTCTTGACGACAAGCCTATCTAGCGAGGTTGCGGTGGACCTGCTTGCGGCTGGTCCATCTTCATGTCCTCGCACTGCGCCTCCTATGCGAGACTGGACCTGTAGGACGTGGCCACGGACCGTCAAGAGAGGGACGACGCCGATAGGCGAAGTCTCCAGGCTTGCAGACGAGGTGGATGATGATGGAAACGCGCAACATCGGTGGTCGGCTGGTTGCAGTGCTTCATAGTCGTCCGACCGGTCGGGGTCCATCACACGCGCGCGTGTCGAAGGGATATCCGTAGAACTCGGTTGCGACTCGTTCGAGATCGTGAATCTGTATGCAGCGGAGCTACCTACCTCTCGGTCTCTGGATACAGAGCCGCTCTCCCTGGCGTGGGCAGAGGGACGACGTGAGATCGAACAGGCGGTGCGCAAGGCAGACACTAAGTCTAAGTTGGCGGTGCGGCGTCATGTTGGGGGGAGATGGTCGGGATCAGTCATGCGACGTTGGGGAATTGGATTGAGAAGGACTTGCCGGAATCTCGACGGGAAGTCCGTCATCAGCGGAGGAGCCGGGTGTGGAGCTGTACGAGTTGCGTCGCGAGAATGCCGAATTGCGCAGAGCCAACGAGATTGTGAAGACAGGGTCAGCGTTTTTCGCGGCGGCGGAGATCGACCGTCGACTGCACTGATCGTCAGCTACATCGACGATTCCAGGGACCGGTTCGGGTCGATCCGATCTGCCGGGTACTCACCGAGTCTAATTGGTGGGTAACGACGGCGCCTCCGCAGGCAACCGGTGTCGGTCGGCTGAATTCCGGATTCCTCAGAAGTCCGGATTCCTCAGAAGTCATGTCGGAGCTTCGTGCGTGACCGCTTTGTAGCCTCGCGCTCCGGCACGATCGACCGCCGCACGCACGAGTCCGAAGATCAGTCCTTGCAACGCGGCCGCGGCCAGCACTTCGGAGTTGGTGCGCT
Organism: Gordonia otitidis NBRC 100426; assembly: GCF_000248075.1. Taxonomy (GTDB): domain Bacteria; phylum Actinomycetota; class Actinomycetes; order Mycobacteriales; family Mycobacteriaceae; genus Gordonia; species Gordonia otitidis. Next base: position 27,101 of record NZ_BAFB01000024.1, read on the forward strand.
GCAGATCGGTGGGCGCGGGAGTGCCAGGCTTGTCGGACAAGCGTTTCCAGACTTGGTTGAAGACCGCGCCGGCGGCGATACCGCCCAATACGCTGGTCGCCAGCGACAGCGGTTTGTAGAGAGCCTTGGACACCGTACTCATGGGAACTCCTATCGACGTCGCCGGCGAACCGCAAGGACCACTCCGACGGCCACGGCCGCGACGACGGCACCGCCGATCAGTGCCTGCTTGTTGTCGTTGGCTGTGGTTGCGGCGTCATGCGCTTTCTGGCTTGCTGCGGCACTGAGGCGGGCCGGGACGTCGAGCTTGTCGGTCAGTGCATCCACTGTGCGGGCCAGTTCTGCTCGCTGCTCTTCGACTGGTAGTGGCTCATTGGCATTGGGACCTGAGGTATCAGCGGCGTCCGCGTCCCAGGGCTCCTCGGGTGGGGTGCTCACAGATACTCCTTGATGCTCTTGACGTCGCGTTTTACGCTTGCCGCAGTGTGTTCGGGTGCCGGTGGCACCGCTGCCTTGGCCCGTAGCGCCCCGATGGCGGCGGCGAAGGTACCAATGATGACCAGTGCCGCGCCGACGATGACTGCCGACAGCCACGCTGGGACGGCCGTAGCCACGCCGATAACGGCGGCAGCCACCAGAGTCGCGAGACCAAATAGCACCGCCAGGGTACCGACCCCGGAAATGCCGATGCCGATTCCGAACCGGGTTCCCTTGTTCTTCACCTCATCGAGGGCGTTACGGATCTCGGTGGTGACAAGGGTGGTGGTCTGTTGTTGCAGGCGTTCGACGAGTTGTACGGTTGACAACTCATCGGGCGATCGTTCAACCATGGTGGCGCTCCTCAGGTCGAGGGGTTGTCGTGTGGAACACGTACCCGGTCAGTGGTGTTGTCAAACCAGACCGACCACTGGCTCACCCGGTCAAGCTCCCCGGCTTGCGGGGTCATCGGTCTCGTGGACGACCTTGATGGTGGTCAAAGCCGAGTCCGTCGCATCGGGGAGGTTCATCCCGGCTTCCTTGCCGGTTTGCAGGTACTCCAGGACTGCGTCGTTGAGCCTCTCGCCTGGAACCACGACCGGTATTCCGGGCGGGTAGGGCGTGATTTGTTCGGCAGCGATCCGCCCGGACGCCTCCTCGACCGGTACCATCTCGGTCGTGCCGAAGAACGCGTCGCGCGGGAGCATGAGAGTTTGGAGTTGCAGCGCTTCGGGGCTGGGTTGCCGGATCGTCGGTGGGGAGGGGAACTCCGCTGCGGCGTCGGCCATGTCACGTAGAGCGGTCAGAAGTCGCCCGGTCGTATCCTCGTCGTCGGCGAAGGACAGGGTCGCGAGAATTCGGCGATGGTCGCTGAGTCCGACATCGAGGTGATGGTGCTGGCGCAACCAGTCCGCGCACTGATAGCCGGATACAGCGAGGCCGCTGACATCGATCAACACCTGTAATAGGTCGAGATCGTGACTGGCCTGCTCGTGGAGCAGCTCATCGTGCATCACGCGAAGACCGGTAATGTCGTCGACCTGTCGGCGCACCAAGCGAGCTAGGTTCAGGGCCGAGTCGAGGAGCTCGTGTCCGTGGGAGACCATCTGCCGACGCCACCCGTCGAGTGCGGCATAGACGAGCACGTTTGGGCTGGTCGTCATCAACAGGTCGGCGCAGTTGGACAGGTGGGCCATGTCGACTAGTG
>NZ_BAFB01000023.1 GCF_000248075.1 Gordonia otitidis NBRC 100426
CCGTTCGCCACCTATACCGACGGGGGTGTGAAGATCCGCGAACGGTGGAAGCCGTCGCTGAACCGGTCCGCGGTACTCGTGAACAAGATCGCGCCACCGCTCGGCAGCATCGCCGACACGCTGCTGCCGACGGCACGGCAATCGGGCTCGGTACTGTCCCAGATCGACTTCGCGACCCTCCTGCAGCAGGCGATGACAGTTCTCCCCGGCGACAGCGTCGCGCTCAACCTGGGACCGCCCAGATGACGCTCGTGACAGCCAGCGCATGACATCCACACCAACCGGACACAACAAGCCACTGAACACCACAAGCCACTGAACACCACAAGCAATGAGGAGTCAGCCCATGACAACTGATGCACACGTCGATGACTCGCCCGATACCACCACCGACGTATCGGCGACCACGGTCGACGGCGCAACGACGTCGAGCACCGGGGCGACTGTCACCGACGCCGGAACCGCCGGCGACCCGGAGATCGGGACCGGCGCACAATACGAGACCGGCGCAGAACCCGACGGCAGCCCTGAAACCGTCGGCGACACGGAAACGGCGGACGCACCGAAGAAGGTCAAGAAGAAGAGCGGTGCGGCGAAGAAGCAGAAGGCCAAGTCGGGTTCCGGGAAGTCGGGCGGCGAGAAGTCGGGCTCTGCGAAGTCGGGCGGCAAGTCGAGCGTCGTCGAGAAGCCCTCTGCGCGAGCGCAGGTCGTCGAGTACCTCAACCCGCGTCGGCATCCCGCCGTCACTGTACTCAGTGCGGTTTGTGTCGCGGCCTTGATCGCGGTCGCGGTACTCGCGACGTTGCTCGCGCAGCGGTCGACGGACCTGACTGCCGAGCGCAGGCTCACCGCCGACAAGCAGACCGCGGAGACGGTGGCGGGCAACTACGCCGTCGGCGCAGCGACGTTCGACTTCAACGACCTCAAGCCCTGGTCGGCCGCGTTGAAGAAGGGTACTGCTGCAGAACTCAATTCGCGGTTCGACGTCGCGGTGAACACTCTCACCCCCACTGATCCAAGAAGTCCAATGGGTGCAGACGGCAAAGCTGATTGCGGCGAAAACCGTGGATATCCGGGCAGATCGACAGTTCGTCGTGCAGGTCTTCGTGTCGACGCACATGACCAGCACCCAGAACCCCAAGGGACTCAACACCGTGACTCCCTACACCATCACTCTCGACCGGGACAGCAACTGGCTCATCACAGATGTCGCGGGTATCGCGGGTGCCGCGCAGGACGGGTCGTCGGGCAACGGCACACCCAACCTCACGCCGAATGACGGCGGCAGTGGAGCCGCGCAGACCGGCGCGGGCGAGGGCGCCGCGGGCAGCGGGGGCGTGCAGCCCAACGGCGGGCAGAGCAGCGGCGGGGGAGGGGCTCCCGCGCAGCCGACGCCGTGAACCACGCCGATCGCCCCACAACGTTGTGGTCGGCCGCTCTGCTGGCCGCGTCGGCTGCGGCGGGCGTGAGCGTGCTGGCGACGTGGGTGCGTGCGCAGGGGTCGGTCATCCCTGCGTCGACCGATCTGACTCAGCAGACAGTGAACCGCGCCGGGGCGCCGGAGGAATTGGCGGCCAGGGGAGTCGCAGGTGTCGCGGGAGCCGTCGTGTTGGTCGTGGCCTGTCTCCTTGCGGCGGTGGCGTTGTGGTCGGTGAGCCCCACGTATCGGCGTGGGCGCGCGGGCTACTCGGTGATCGGCATCTGCGCAATCGGCATCGCGGCGGTGCTGTGGTTCCGCCTGGATCCCGACCAGCAACTCGCCACTCTCGGCGGGGCCGTCGACGTGCGTTCCGACAGTGTGGAGGTTGCCGTGTGGCCGTGGGTCACGCTGTGCTGCTTGTCGATCGCGTGCATCGTCGGGGTGATGTTGGTGCCGCGCGCTGCGTCGTCGGCGATGACATCGGACGAAGCGGCTCTCGTCGGGCGGTGACGACGGTTGGGCGTCAGAGCATCGCACCGAACATGATCGCCATACCGGCGGCCATACAGATCTGCGAGATGTCGCCTGCGAACGCCAGCAGATCCGACGGGGTGCCCGCCCGTCGTCGACGATCGAAGTACCGATACAGCCATACGACGGCGGCGACGGCGAAACCGATCGTCAGAATCGCGTTGATCGGGGTGACATAGCCCGGTTGCGTCGAGTGGCCCATGTCCATCCCGGGCATGTCCATGCCGCCCGAACCGCCGTGGTCGTGGGCGAGCACGAGTGGGCCGAGTGCCGAGGTGTATTCGACACTCCCCGATGCCATCGCCGAGTCGCTGCCGGGCAACAGACTGCCGTTCATCACCGCGTACATCCACGCCATCGCACCCATCATCGCCGCGTGATAGACCGCGACCGAGCGCCCGAACACGGAATCGGTGGCGGGCACGCAACCGCAGTGCGCGCCACAGGTACACACGTCGCCGCATCCGCACTCCGCATCGGCGAGAACCGAACTCGGAAAAGCGAGGGTCGCGAGGAACCACACGGCCGCGACGATGAAGAAGATCATCGGGCCGGTCGTCGGCCAGCTCATCGAGAACGGCCACGCCATCACGATCATCGCGAGGGCCATGATCAGGTGCAGTACGTGGCCGACGTATGCCGGCCAGTGCAGTCGCTGGCGCACCATCGCGTACACGGTCAGCGCGGCTGCGATCGCGAAGAGGACGGTGACAACCCACCGCAGTGCGAGGTTGTCGATCATCGGCTGGACTCCAGATCGGTTGCCGCGGAGCCGGTGACGTCATCGGCGACCAGCTCGCGCTGTGCGTCTTCGGTCGCGACGTGGCCATGACCACCTCCGCCCGAGCCCCGACGCGTCGAGACGATGCCCCACACGCCGTCGACGATCACGAACAGCGCCAGCGGGATTCCGAACCACGGCGCGAACCAGCCGAGTACCGCGACGACGACCACCAGGGCGACAGCCTCACCGGGATGCAGTGAACTCAATGATCCCCGACCGGGCGCCTTGGGCAGGCCGCCCTTCGTGGGGCGTCGTCGCCACCACATCAGATAGCCGCGCACGATCACGCTGATGAGTCCGATGCCGAGCAGCGCCAGGATGATCTGGTTGACGATCCCGTAGAGACCCATGTGCGCGCTGATAGCCCAGTCGGTCATCTTCGCCATCAGTGGCCACTGCGCGAAATCGACGCGGTCGGTGACCGAGAAGGTGTTCGGGTCCACGGCGATCGCGTCGTAGCGAGTGGGGAAGCCGCGGTTGTTCTCGTTCACCGACCACGCCGTACCCGCCTCCGACGGCGGGGTGATGATCATCGGCGCACGCATGCCCGCGTTCTGGGCGGTGCGCTCGACCGCGGTGAAGTCCGATATCGGGATCTCCGGCGGCGCGGCGTCGGTGCCGCCGCCGTGACCGGAATGTCCCGCGTGCCCCGAGGTGTCGGAGTGCAGAGCGGTGGAAACACCCGGCGTGGTCCACGACATTTCGGTGCGTAGGTTGCCGATACTCTCGCCCGCGTACCGCGACCAGCTCAGGCCCGACGCCGAGAGCGCCACCAACCCGATGATGATCCAGGTACCGACGGCGCCGTGCCAGGTCAGCGTGCGGCGTCGTTTCGGGGCGTCGCGGTCGGGGACCAGCAGTCGATCGAGCTTGCGGGTCCGTCGGCGATGTCCGATCCACAGGACGAGGCCACCGAGCGCGGTGACCCACAGCCAGCTCGCCGCGATCTCGCTGTAGTTGCGGCCGACGACGCCGAGATGCAGGTTGCGGTGCAGGTCGTCGAACCACGCGCGCACCGGCAGCCACTCGCCGAAGGTCGTCAGCGCTCCGCGAACCTCACCGGTGTAAGGATCGACGAACACGGTGCGGGTGCGATCCGCAGGGACGTCGTCGACAGCGAGGGTGACGCGCGTTGTCGCGTCCGCGTTGGGTGCGGGCGTCACGGAGGAGATCATGCCCTCCGGATGTGCCTTGCGCGCGGCGGCGACCTGCTCACCGAGTGGCAGCCGCGCGGAGCCGACATGGTCGACGGTCAGTTCGTGGCTGTAGACGGCGCGGTCGACCTGTGGGATCAAGGCATAGAGAGTGCCCGTGACCGCTGCGACGAGGAGAAACGGGCCGATCAGGACGCCCGCGTAAAAGTGCCACCGCAGCAGCAGCGGGCGCCAGCGTTGCGCGGCCGAAGGTGCGCGGAGCCGACCGCTCGCAGTGTCAGCGGGGCGCTCCGTGCCCAGAGGGGAGGAGCCAACTCGTGCTGCGTCGGTCTCGGCTGGGTCGGTCTCGGGTTGGTCGGTGTCTGCAGGGCCGACGTGTGTTGGGCCGGCGGAATCGGAACTGACCACGGTTTCGGCACTTCCTTCGTCGGAGCGGGCTGACACCGTCTGACTGAGCATGACGGCACTGTGAGGAGTAGTCGCACACCGACCACCCCCGGTTCCCGCCGCCCGTGGGTGACCTGGGTCACCGTCGACTGTGCGCTCCTGACCGTCGACTGTGCGCTCCTGACCGTCGACCGTGCCCTTCGAGTCGTCGACTGTGCGTGCACTCGGCCGTGACCCCCCGCGCCGGCGCGCGAGCCCATAGGGTTGACGGGTGCAGCCCGACGCACCCGTCACGATCTTCGGCCCCGACTTCCCCTTCGCCTACGACGACTGGGTCGCCCATCCGGCCGGTCTCGGCACCGTGCCCGACGACGCGCTCGGACAAGAGGTCGCTGTCATCGGCGCGGGCATGGCAGGGATGGTTGCCGCGTACGAGTTGATGCGGGTCGGTCTGCGGCCGGTCGTGTACGAGCCCGACCGCATCGGCGGACGGCTGCGCTCCGAGCAATTCGTGCCGGGTGAGCCCGAGGTCGCAGAACTCGGCGGCATGCGGTTCCCCGTGTCGTCGAGCGCGTTCTTCCACTACGTCGATGCACTCGGTTTGCGTTCGCGCCCGTTTCCCAATCCGCTGACCGAGGCCGCGGGCAGCACCGTCATCGATCTCGGTGGCGAGACGTTCTACGCCAGGACGCTCGACGACCTGCCGCCGATCTACCGCGAGATCTCCGACGCCTGGGATTCCGCCCTCGAACGTATCGCGGGATTCTCCGCGCTGCAGAAGGCGATCCGCGTCCGCGATACCGCCACGCTCAAGTCGATGTGGAACGAGCTCGTCCGCGAGTGGGACGACCGCAGCTTCTACGACTTCCTCGCGACGTCGAAGGAGTTCGGTAACGCGACCTTTCGGCATCGAGAGTTGTTCGGGCAGGTCGGATTCGGCACCGGCGGTTGGGATTCGGACTTCGGCAACTCGATGCTCGAGATCCTGCGCGTCGTCGTGACGAACTGTGACACCGACCAGAGATTGATTGTCGGTGGGGCAGAACAGGTCCCGCGTCGCCTGTGGTCGTCGACTCCGCACCGCATCGCGCACTGGCCGGTCGGGACCAGCCTGTCGACGCTGCACAGCGGTGCACCGCGCGCGGGCGTGGCCGCGATCCGCCGGCTCGGACCCGATCGTATCGAGGTCACCGACCGTTGGGGAGACTCGCGGGTGTTCTCCGCAGTCGTCGCCACGTGCCAGGCGTGGCTGCTCTCGACGGAGATCGAATGCGACGAATCGCTGTTCAGCCAGGATCTCTGGATGGCGCTCGACCGCACCCGCTACATGCAGTCGTCGAAGACGTTCGTCATGGTCGATCGTCCCTTCTGGACCGACACCGATCCGACGACGGGCCACGACGTCATGAGCATGACCCTCACCGATCGCCTCACGCGTGGTACCTATCTGTTCGACAACGGACCCGATCGTCCAGGAGTCATCTGCCTCTCCTACACGTGGATGAGTGACGCGCTGAAGGTTCTGCCGCACCCCGTCGACCGGCGCGTCGAGCTCTCGTTGGCCGCACTCAAGAAGATCTACCCGGACCTCGACATCGCGTCGCACATCGTCGGCCGACCGATCACGGTTTCCTGGGAGGACGACCCCAACTTCCTCGGCGCGTTCAAGGGGGCGCTGCCCGGGCACTATCGCTACAACACCCGGGTGTACAACCACTTTCACGGTCAGGAGCGTCTGCCCGACGCCGAGCGTGGCATCTTCATCGCGGGCGACGACGTGTCGTCCACGCCGGCCTGGGTCGAGGGCGCTGTACAGACCGGCCTCAACGCCGTGTGGGGCGTGATCGCACACTTCGGCGGTGCGTCGAATCCCGAGAACCCGGGTCCCGGAGACGTGTTCGATGATCTCGGTCCGATCGACATCGGACCATGAGCGAAGGCGCCGATCAGAGGAGGACTCAGTGTCTACGACTCGATTACGAATTGCCCTGTGGCAGTGCGAGTCTGTTCCCGACGATGTCGAGGGAAATCTCGAACGTCTCGAGGAGACGGTCGTCGACGCCGCAGCGCAGGGCGTCGACCTGGTGATCACCCCGGAGATGTACCTGTCCGGCTACAACCTCGGGCCGACCGCTGCGCGCCGTCTCGCCGATCCGATCGGGGGTCGACTCGGCGATGCCGTCGGCGACATCGCGCGTCGCGCGCAGGTGGCCATCCTCTACGGCTGCCCCGAACTCGACGGCGCCAGCGACTACAACACGATTCGGCTGGTCGACGCAAATGGTGTTTCCCTTGCGTCGCACCGGAAGACGCATCTGTTCGGTGATATCGATCGTGAAGCCGTTGCGCCCGGGCAGTTGCAGGCCCCGGTGATCGCTCTCGGCGGATGGAGCCTCGGGCTGCTCATCTGCTATGAGGTCGAATTTCCTGAAATGGTCCGCGATCTCGCAATCCGGGGTGCCGAGGTGATCTGTGTACCGACGGCGAACATGCCCGAATACGACGCGGTGCAAACGGTACTGCTACCGGCTCGCGCGCTCGAGAACACCGTGTACGTGACGTATGCGAACTACTGCGGCGTCGAAGGCGATCTCGCGTACGGCGGGCTCAGTGAGGCCGCCGGTCCAGACGGAAAGGTGCTCGCGCGAGCCGGCGATGAACCCGCGCTGCTCGTCGTCGATGTCGAGCGCGGCGTGCTCGACGACGCTCGCGAACGGTTCACTTATCTCGCCGACCGTCGGTCCGATTCGCTGGCGTAACCCACCACGTTCGGTTGATGTCGCATCCTCGCTGACGTCAACAGCACGTTTGTCTCAGTAACGCGCATTGTTCGGTATCGGCGCTGGTCGGAGGGGTTTCGATGAGACGCTTCGGCGAATGTGTCGATTGTCACGTCGGTGTCTGGACATGACGTAGGTCGTGTTCTACCTTTACCTACGGGTCAGTAAGCTACCGGCTGGTAGCCACGTTGCCAGGGGTCACTTCCACCATGCAGGTGTCGGCATGAGCATGCGCTCTCATGAGCGGGGTGACCGCTTTTCGTGCTGATCGTCTTTCCGATCAAGTATCGACGAAAGGGTGGGACCATGATCGAGACGACCAGGGGTATCGGGGTGCCCACCCATGCGGGACACGTGCGATCGAGGGGTTCGCGCTCGTCCGGGGTCGAGCAGCAGGGCAGGGGTGCACGGCGGCCGCAGCGTGCCCGTGCATTCCTGAGGCCGACAGTGCTGATCGAGGCGATCGAGGTCGAAAAGCTGGTTGTCATACCGGGACTCGACGTTCTGCTTGCCGAGCAGCAACGCTTCGGCCTGGTTGACGAGACGTCGGCTGCGTTGACGCAGTCCGTCGAACGGCACGAGGTCGCAGTCGACACATTGATCGGTATGTTGATCGACTCGATCGGCGACGACGACAGTGCCGCAGAACACCTCAACAACGCGCCTGCCGTACTACCGGTTCGTGCGTTGCACAGCATCGTCGACGACTATTGCAGCGGCAGCGACGCCGCAAAGGTCGACATGGTGCGGTTGGCATTCCTGTTCGTCGCGGTCCACGCGCTGACCGACCCGACGAACTGTGCGACGGCCTCGCGCAATCTCAATCTCGTTCCGCCGCCACTGCATCGCGACCGAGCGATCCTCGGCAGGATCATGGCGCACGCACTGCCCACGTTCAGTCCGCGTGACCGCGATCTGTTCGCGGTGTTCGTCAGTAAGGCGAGTGCGTTCTTCGCCGTTCCCACAACGCATCCCCCGACACCCGACGTCGACGGGGTGACCGACCTTGCGATCCTCCGCTACAATCCGCACGCCCTGCGCACCAGCTGCGAGCACATCGGACTCGGCCGCGGAGCCGTCCGCGTCGCGGGGCTGGGGTAGCCCGGGAACCTCGCCGACGGCACCGCATTCAACGTCGACAGCACCGGCATTCGCGTCGACAGCACCGCGTTTGTCGCCGACGGCACCGGCATTCGCGTCGACAGCACCGCGTTCGTCGCCGACAGCACCGGAAACCTCGCCGACAGCACCGGCATTGTCGCCGACGGCACCGCATTTGACGCCGACGGCACCGCATTCAACGTTGACGGCACCGGCATTGTCGCCGACGGCACCGGGAACCTCGCCGACAGCACCGCATTTGACGCCGACGGCACCGCATTCAACGTCGACGGCACCGATCATCGAGCCGCGTGTCAGTACAGCGCGCCGCGCTCGCGCAGTGCGGTTCGGATCTTGTTCATCACTTTGTCCGGGTTGGTTCGCAACTCGTCCTTGCGGACATGGATCACTGTCCACCCGAGCTTGCGGAGCCGCGCGTCGCGCTTCTCGTCGCGCGCGATCTGTTCGGGCGTGGAGTGGAACTCTTCTCCGTCGTACTCGACGGCAATCTTGGCCTCCACGTAGGCGAGGTCGACTCGAGCAACGAAATCGCCGAACTCGTCGAAGACTTCCCATTGCACCACGGGCAAAGGCAACCCGGACTGGACCATGAACAACTTCAGCCACGCTTCCAGCGGTGACTCGCCCTTGCCATTGATGAACGGTATGAGTGCACGGAGCTGTCGGACGCCACGCCGGCCTTTGCGCATCTCGGCCATCTGCGTGAGTTTGGGGATCGAGAACGACGTGGCACGCGCCAGATCCTCGAGTTGCCCGAGCGCGCGGAAGTCGGGCCGGCGTCGACCGAGGTCGTACGCAGTGCGCTCCGGAGTCGTGACGCGCATGCCGTCGACCGTGGTGATCTCGTCTTCCCTCAGGTCGGTACGGATGATTCTGCGCGACCGCCCTGGCCGATTGCACGCCGTCGGTTCCCTGAACAATTCGATCTCGAAGTCACCGTCAAACCATGTGCAACCATGCAAGATCGACGCCGCGACACCGCCGACCACGCACCCGTCAGGCGCGGATGCGACAGCTGCCGCTATTCGGGCGCGCGCATCGGGCACTGACGTCCGGGGTACATAGACCGAACCGTGCAACCGCATGAACTCTGCGGCGATCCGCTCTGGTGACAGGCCGCGGTTCACGGATCGCGTTTCGAGGCGGCTTCGGTGGGAGGGTCATGAGGAGGGTTCATGGCACATCTGACGCACAGAATGTGCCTTTGGCTCCCTCACCTCCACACTTTCTTCTCGAGCTTGGTGCTGTCGGCGCGATATGCGCTGCTGTCGGCGAGGAACGCGGTGCTGTCGGCGTCGAATCCGGTGCTGTCGGCGTCGAACCGGGTGCTCTGGGCGCGATATGCGGTGCTGCCGGTGGGGAACGCGGTGCTGTCGGCGCGATATGCGGTGCTGTCGGCGTCGAACCGGGTGCTCTGGGCGCGATACCCGGTGCTGTCGGCGGGAAAACCGATGCCGTCGGCACGGCGGCCCGCGCGACCGTAGGCTTTGAGACGTGAGCACGGATCGGCCGAACCGTTTCCGGTGGCTCCTGCACATCGATCTCGACCAGTTCCAGGTCTCGGTCGAGCGGCTGCGGAGTCCCGAGCTCGTCGACGTCCCGATCATCGTCGGCGGGAACGGGGATCCGTCCGAGCCGCGCAAGGTCGTGACGTGCGCGTCGTACGAGGCCCGCGGCCACGGTGTCCGCGCCGGGATGCCCTTGCGTGCAGCACACCGCAAACTGGCGGACGCCGTGTTCCTCCCTCTCGACACCGACGCGTACGATGCCGCGTCGGCCGAGGTCATGGACACGATCCGCGGTCTGGGACATCCCGTCGAAGTCTGGGGATGGGACGAGGCGTACGTCGGTGTCGACGCGATCGACGACGCGACCCACGCCGCCGAAAATGAGGTCGGCGACGTCGAGATCACCGACATCGCGGCCCGCATGCGTATCGCGGTACTCGGCGCCACCGGTCTCGACTCGTCGGTCGGCATCAGCGATAACAAACAACGCGCGAAGATGGCGACGGAGTTCGCCAAGAAACCCGCGCGACTTCCCGACGGCGACCGCTCGACGTTCCTGCCGGTTCAACCCCTGCCCGAAAAGGTCTTCATGCTCGACGACCGCAACTGGATCGAGCTGATGGGGCAGCGGCCGACACGAGATCTGTGGAGTGTCGGACCCAAGACCTCGGAGAAACTCGCTGCGCACGGCATCCACACCGTCGATGACCTGATCGCGACCCCACGCGACGACCTGATCGCCACCTTCGGTCCGCACCAGGGCAATTGGCTCTACGTGCTGTGCCGCGGTCGAGGCGACGCCACCATCACGCAGGAGCCATGGGAGGCCCGTTCGCATTCCAAGTCGCGGACCTTCCCGTCCGATCTGACCTCGGAATCCGACAAGCATTCCGCCGCAGAAGAATTGACGCGTGAACTACTCGACCAGGTCGTCAGTGAGGGACGTACGCCGTTCCGGGTCGCGGTCACGGTCCGGACATCGACCTTCTACACGAGGACCAAGTCACGTAAACTCGCCACTCCGACCATCGAACTCTCGCAGCTGACATCAGTTGTCATCGACCTCCTCGACCGCTTCGACGCCGACCGGCCCGTACGACTGCTCGGCGTCCGCATGGACCTTCTTCCCCTCGACGACGGACCACCTCACGACGAACCACGTCACGACAGGTCACTCGACGCCGCGCAGCCCCCGGATGCCCCCGCACGCGACACCCCAACGGCAGAAACAGATCTCGACCGGTTAGACGAGGTGACATGACTCGGCAGAACACAATTCGACGACGCTGCGCGGCGGCGACCGTCTCGACAATGATCGCGGCACTCGCGCTGCTGATCGTTCCGACCACGGCCGACGCCGCGCCGCGACTTCCGGTGACCTACAACTTCCTCGATGGCGCGCGCGCCGAACTCGCGCACCCCGGCGGCTCGCTGCCGGGAACCAACGACTTCTCCTGCCGTCCGACGGCCCGCCATCCCCGGCCCGTCGTCCTGGTCCACGGCAGTGGTGGTGGCCGACAGACGAATTGGGCCACGCTTGCCCCGGTGTTGGCCAACGAGGGCTACTGCGTTTTCGCCCCGACCTACGGAGCGTTGTCGACGCAATGGCCCGTGTCTGCACTCGGCGGACTCGGCCCCAAGGACGACAGCGCCTGGCAACTGAAAGCGTTCATGGAGAAGGTACTGGCGGCCACGCGCACCCGACAGGTCGACGTCGTCGGACACTCTCTGGGCACCGAGATCCCGACCTATTGGATGAAGTACCTCGGTGGGCGCGGTCAGGTGGCGCACTATGTGTCGCTCGCACCGTACTGGCGCCAGGGGCCCGACGACGACGACGCCAGAGGCGAGGCCGTCGCGCAGTTCCGGCAGTCGCTCGGAATCCCAGCGCCGAGACGCCCCGACTGCCCCGAATGTGTGGCGCCCCCAAGCAACCTGGACTTCAATCATGCGGTCCGCCAGCCGACTCCCTACCTTCCGGGAGTGCGCTACACGAACATCGTGACCAGGTTCGACGACATCGTCACGCCCTACTGGGTCGGTCTCCTGCCGGGTGGTCCGGGAACAACGGTGCGCAACATCGAATTACAGGACGGCTGCGACCGTGACTTCGCCGACCACCTGTCGATCGTGTCCGACCGTAGGGCCGTGGCGCACGTCCTCAACGCGCTCGACCCCGCACATCCGCGGCCGGTCCCGTGTGACTTCGTGCCGCCGATCACCGGCGGATAGCGCTGGTCAGGACACGCGTTCCTGGGCCACATGTTCGCGTGCATGCGCGACGGCGTCGTCGAGGTTCGTCATGAGGTGATTCTCGTGTCGCAGTTCGTCGATCACACCGACGCCCTCGAGTAGCTTGAGGTGATCGTCCTGCACGCCCTTGATGATGACGGTGATGCCCCGCTTCTCCAGGTCGGACACGATCTCGGCGAGTGTGTGCGCGCCCGTGGCGTCGAGCATGCCGAGATGTGACATGCGGATGATCACCACGCGGACCGTTGCATCGGTGTCTGCGCCTGACGCGATGGTTGCCGAGATGCGCTCTGCCGCCCCGAAGAACATGGCTCCGTCGAGTCGCAGCAATGCGATGTGGGCATCGCCGGGTTGTGCGGGGCCCGGTAGCGGCTCGCGTGTCACGCTCGACCGCTTCGCCACCTGACGTAGCGCGAAGAACGCTGCCACCACGATGCCGATCTGTACCGCCTCGATGAGGTCGAAGCAGACGGTGATGATCGCGGTCACGACGAAGATCAGTGCGTCAGATCGTGTCGAGCGCATGATCTTTCGTACCGTCGACCCGGAGATCATCCGGAAACACGTCACCATCAACACGCCCGACAGTGCCGCGAGTGGGATCTGCGAGACGGGCCCGGTGGCCAGATACACCACGCCGAGCAGGAACAGGGAATGCACGATCGCCGACACGCGTGTTCGTGCGCCTGAACGCACGTTGACCGCGGTACGCGCGATCGCGCCCGTCGCGGGCATGCCACCGAACAATCCCGAGGCCACCGACGCGAGTCCCTGACCGGTGAGTTCGCGGTCGGGGTCGTACGGTCCGGTCGGCGACATCGTCGCAGCCACCCGTGCCGAGAGCAGCGACTCGATGGCGGCGAGAGCGGCGATCGCCAGCGCTGCACCACCGAGCGATTGCATCGCGTCGATGTCGAGGTGCGGAAGAATCGGTGCCGGCAGATGCGACGGCAATTCGCCGATCCGGCGTACCCCGACATGCGCGAACTGCACGATGAGGGTGACGACGATGACCGCGGTGAGGGATTCAGGGATCGCGCGATGGACTCTGGGCAGCCCGATCATCAGGATGGCGATCACCGCCACGACACCGAGCGTCTTTGCCGCGACCGCCCAATCTGCATGCGCAACAACATGTATGGCTGCAGGCAGGGTGCGCTCGCCCTTCGGCGCGTCGGCGCCGAACGCCGCGGGTACCTGCTGGAGAAAGATGATGATCGCGATACCGAGGGTGAAGCCTTCGATCACCGGCCACGGGATGAACGTCACCGCGCGCCCGAGTCCTACTACTCCGGCGATCAGGACTATCAGACCGGCGAGGATCGTGACCAGGGCGATCGAGCCGAGGCCGTGACTGGCGACGATGGGTGCGAGGATCACGGCCATCGCGCCGGTCGGTCCGGACACCTGGACGTGCGAACCACCGAAGATGGCGGCGACCAGACCGGCCACGACTGCGGTGATCAGACCGGCGGCGGCTCCGACTCCCGAGCTGATGCCGAATGCCAGCGCCAGCGGTAGTGCGACCACACCGACCGTGATTCCGGCGAGGATGTCCGACTTCCAGGAGTGTCGAAGGCCGCTGTAATCGGAGCGGTTCGGTAACAGGTGCAGCAGTCGTTGTGGGTGGACAGCCTGTAACCAGGCCGGGGTGTGATTGCCCGACCCGGTGGTTGCAGTACTCACTGCTTGACGACGGGCGGCAGAGCAGACATCGCGTCGAGCTGGTCGCGCTCGGCGCCCAGCGTATCGGCCAGGAAGCCGCGCGCGGTCACGAGAAGGTCAGCGACCTTCGGGTTGGCGAGTTCATAGAACACGGCGTTGCCGACGCGTTCGCTGTGCACCACGCGATGTCGTTTGAGGACGGCGAGATGCTGCGACATCGTCGTCGGCTCGAGGCCTGTGATCGTGAGCAGCTCGCTGACGGGTGTCGGGACCCCGTTGGAGCTGAGTACCTCGAGCACGCGGATGCGGACCGGGTGTGCGAGCCCCTTGAACAGGTTCGCCTTGATTTCGTAGAGCGGTTGCGGCCAGCTGCTGGGCATGTGCCGACCTCCTTGGTGCATCGATCGGATAGTGGCTTAATGGATTAAGCAATTCTGCAATCCATTGATAGCACTTGCGGTCACGAAGGTCGAGTCAGGTGTGAGCTATCACGCTTCGCCGCGGGGTACGCGGACGCCGAGGAGTTCGGCCTCGGGGTCGGCTTCGAGGCCGAGGCGATCCCAATCGAGACCGACAGAGACGACAGCGTATGCCGAGGTGGGGAACCGTTCGATGTACCCGTCGGGGTCGAGCGCGAGCGCAGTCTGCGGCATGCCGGGCTCGTGCCCGACGACCAGCAGCGTCGACGCGTCCTCCGGGGCGTACACGCGGATCGCTTCGAGAATGTCGAACGGCGTTCCGCCGTAGATCTCGTCGAGATAGGTGACCGGAGCGGACACGCCCGTGCGCTCGAGTGTCTGACGGGTTCTGGTGGCGGTCGAGCAGAGCACGGCGTCGACCTGTAGGTCTTCGGAACGAATCCATTCGCCGGCGAGCGCTGCCTCTCGGCGCCCCCGATCGGCAAGCGGACGCTCGTGATCTGCAACGCCGGACGGATACCCCGACTTTCCGTGTCGCATCAATATCAGCGTGCGCGGCCCGGTACTCATGCGATGTGTCGAGTGCTGCTGGGGTCGCCGCGGAGCCGGGTGTCGGCGATGCGCAGCACGGTGACGGTGGCTCGCCACGCCGCGGACTCCTGGCGACAGAACTGCGCGTGCTCGTCGTCACCACGTATCGACGCCTCGTCGGCCTCGGCGTCGAACTCGTAGGCCTCGTCGAGGCAATCCGCGATGACCGACAGCATCGCCGCATGGTCGGTACGCGAGGAGTCGAGGACGCGTGCAATCGCCTCGGCGTCGAGTGTCGCGAGCTGTTCGAGTTCGGTCCGGAACCAGGAGATCGCCCGTGCGGCGCCAGTCGGAGCGTCGTGCAGCCCGGCGTCATCAGCGCGGGTGGGACGTCCCGTGGTTAAGTGGTTCATGGCACCGTCGGCGTGCTGTGTGTGCCGCATGACTCCAGATTAGTGCGCGAGTACGACGCAGAGTCGCTGCGACACCACTAGCCTGGTGCCGTGCATTCCTGGGTTCCCGCGCTGCTCGCCATCTCGGCAGCGCTGCTGATCGCAGGGGGAACCGTGCTGCGGCAACGCGCCTCCAGGGCGTCAGGAGCCATCACGCCGGGCTGGTGGCTCGGTGCCGGGATCGCCATCGCGGGCTTCGTGCTGCAGGCCTCGGCTCTGGGACTCGGCTCGATCCTGCTGGTCCAGCCGCTGGTGGTGCTTGCGGTCCTGTTCGCACTGCCGCTCGAGGCGTGGGCCGACCACCGTCATCCCAGGCTCAAGGAATGGGCGTGGGGCGCCGTCCTGGTCGGCTGTGTGGCGACCTTCCTGCTGATCTCGCGACCCGAACCCTCGCTTCGACGGCCCAACGACGCTGTGATGTGGGGGACCGTCGTCGCCGTGGCAGCGGTCGTCGTGGCATGCGTCGTGTTCGCCGAGCGGTCGAGTCCGCATTACCGAGCGTTGTTCTACGGGCTCGCCGCGGGCACGTTGTTCGGTGTGTCTGCGTTGCTCATCAAGACCGTCGTGTATCAGATGACCCACGACTTCTTGCACACGTTCGCCAAGCCGGAGCTCTACTTGCTGGTACTGGTCGCCGCGGGTGCTGTGCTGGCGCAGCAGAAGGGGTTCGGGGCGGGAGACCTCCAGACGTCGTTCCCCGCGATGAACGTCATGGAGCCGGCCGTCTCGATGGCACTCGGGGTGATCCTGCTCGGCGAGAATCTGAAGGTGTCGGTGCCCACGGCGCTGTTCCTCGGCATCGTGTTGGCGGCGATGGTCCGCTCCGTGGTGGAGCTGGCGAAGCTCTCGGCAGTCAGGGGAGAAGAACTCGAGGCGCAACGACGTGAGTCGACTGTTGCGCCGATCCGCCGGGTGGCGTGACGCCCGACGAGGACGGTGCGCCCCTCAGACCGTGACGCCCTCGATCACGCCGGTCAGGCTCTCGGCCCACTCGGCTGCAGCTTTCGCCGGTTTGATCGACGACGAGTTGTCGTGCCGGAAGTGCTGGCCGACCTGTGTGGCGCCTTGCCGGGTCAGGAGCTCCGCCATCAACTCACCCCCACGGTTGAAGGTCTCGCCGTAGATCGTGTCGCCGAGCCCGAATACGGCGAATCGAATCCCGGACAGATTGGGGGTGGTCTCGGTGATCTCCTCGGCGAACGGTTCAGCACCGGTCGGCAGCTCGCCCTCGCCGTACGTCGAGCAGACGATGATCAGAAAGTCCGACGGGTCGAGATCATCGACGGCGAACTCGCTCATGTCGTAGATCGACGGGTCGTGCTCGACCGTCAGGACGTCGGCGATGGCGTCGGCAACGAGCTCCGAGTTGCCGGTTTCGGTGCCGTAGAGGATGACGACGGACACGATCTGCTCCTTGGGTGTCTCGAGTGGATAAGGGTGTTGGCGCACTCATCACGCCGCAATCAAAGAAAGGCTACCCTAACCTACTCGCGGTCGGGGCGGGCGTCGGTGTTGCTGGCGCAGGCCGTTTACGAAATTACTTGGATGTCCTAGTATATGGGGGACAGAGTCCGCATGGTCTCGATCATGGCTACCTCTCGTGTACGAACCCAGAACATCCACCAACCAGAACAGGTGAAGACCGGTGACTGCTTCAGCTCCCTCCGTACCGTCCATCCCGCACTACCTCGGCGGTGAGCGCGTCAGCGTGACCGACGGCCGTCAGGCCGACGTGTTCAATCCGAGCACCGGTGCAGTTCAGGCAACCGTCCCCCTGGCGAGTAGCGACGAGGTCGCAGCGGCCGTCGCCACGGCCGTCGAGGCGCAGAAGGAGTGGGCTGCGTGGAATCCGCAGCGCCGTGCTCGCGTGATGATGCGGTTCGTCGATCTGGTCAATCAGAACGCCGACGAGATCGCCACGACGCTCTCGCTCGAACACGGCAAAACCCACGCCGACGCGCTCGGCGACATCCAGCGCGGCGTCGAGGTCATCGAATTCGCCATCGGCATACCGCATCTCATCAAGGGAGACTTCACCGAGGGCGCTGGCGCGGGCATCGATGTCCACTCGATCCGTCAACCGCTCGGCGTAGTCGCGGGCATCACCCCGTTCAACTTTCCTGCGATGATCCCGCTCTGGAAAGCCGGTCCGGCGCTCGCGTGCGGCAATGCCTTCATTCTCAAGCCCAGCGAGCGCGATCCGTCGGTTCCCGTCCTCCTCGCCGAATTGTTTACACAGGCGGGGCTTCCCGACGGAGTGTTCCAAGTTGTGCACGGCGACAAGGAGGCTGTCGATGCTCTGCTCAATCATCCCGATGTGAAGGCGCTCGGCTTCGTCGGCAGCTCCGACATCGCGCAGTACATCTACTCCACAGCCGCAGCCAACGGCAAGCGCTCACAATGCTTCGGCGGGGCGAAGAACCACATGATCATCATGCCCGACGCCGACCTCGATCAGGCTGCGGACGCGCTCATTGGCGCCGGGTACGGCAGCGCAGGCGAGCGCTGCATGGCGATCAGCGTCGCGGTGCCGGTGGGTGAGCAGACCGCAGAACGTCTGCGCGCCAAACTGATCGACAAGGTCAACGGTCTGCGCGTCGGCCACAGCCTCGACCCGAAGGCCGACTACGGGCCGCTCGTCACGAAGGCGGCACTCGAACGCGTCAAGGGTTACATCGGCAAGGGCACCGAGGAAGGGGCCGAACTCGTCATCGACGGCCGCGAACGCGCCAGTGACGAGCAGACCTATGGCGACGACGACCTGTCGAGCGGATTCTTCATCGGACCGACCCTCTTCGACCACGTCACCAAGGACATGTCGATCTACACCGACGAGATCTTCGGCCCGGTGCTGTCGATCGTGCGCGCTGCAGACTATGAGGAAGCGTTGGCGCTCGCCTCGGATCACCAGTACGGCAACGGCGTCGCGATCTTCACGCGCGACGGCGACGCCGCCCGAGATTTCACCGCACGCGTCGACGTCGGCATGGTCGGTGTGAACGTCCCGATCCCGGTGCCGGTGGCCTACTACACATTCGGCGGCTGGAAGCGTTCGGGTTTCGGCGACCTCAACCAGCACGGACCCAGCTCGATCCAGTTCTACACCAAGACCAAGACGGTCACGTCGCGGTGGCCGTCGGGTATCAAGGACGGTGCCGAGTTCGTGATCCCGACGATGGACTGAGTGGGATGACCACCACGACATCCGCCATACCGACCGGCGGCCTCGACGCCGACGAACGCGTCATCGTCGAGACCGCGGCGGCGTTCGCCGCCAAAAAGCTTGCGCCGCACGCACTCGAGTGGGATGCCGACGATCACTTCCCGGTCGACGAGCTGCGAGAGGCCGCCGAACTCGGGATGGGTGCCATCTACTGTTCGGAGGACGTGGGCGGCAGCGGACTCCGCAGACTCGACGGAGTGCGCATCTTCGAGCAGCTCGCCTACGCCGATCCCGCCGTCGCCGCGTTCCTCTCCATCCACAACATGTGCACCTGGATGGTCGACAGCTACGGCACCGACGAGCAACGGGCACAATGGATTCCGCGCTTGGCGAGTATGGAGACCATCGCGAGCTACTGCCTGACCGAGCCCGGCGCCGGCTCCGACGCCGCGGCGTTGTCGACGCGCGCGGAGAAGGTTGGCGACGAGTACGTGCTCACCGGCGTGAAGCAGTTCATCTCGGGCGCCGGGTCGTCGGATCTGTACGTCGTGATGGCACGCACCGGTGGCGACGGACCGAAGGGCATCTCGACGTTCCTCGTCGAGAAAGATGCTGCGGGACTGAGCTTCGGGGCGCAGGAACACAAGATGGGATGGCACGCGCAGCCGACAGCGCAGGTCATCCTCGACGAGGTGCGCGTGCCCGCAGCCAATCTTCTGGGTGGGCAGGAGGGGATCGGGTTCGGTATCGCGATGAACGGTCTCAACGGAGGTCGGCTGAACATCGCGGCGTCGTCGCTCGGTGGCGCACAGGCCGCCTTCGACAAGGCAGCAGCCTACGTCGCATCGCGGAAGGCATTCGGGAGCAACCTCATCGACGAGCCGACGATCCGCTTCACGCTCGCCGACATGGCGACATCGCTGCAGACCTCTCGGCTGATGCTGTGGCATGCGGCGTCGGCTCTCGACGCCGGGGCAGTCGACAAGGTCGAGCAGTGCGCGATGGCCAAACGGTACGTCACCGACTCCTGCTACACCGTCGCCGACCAGGCCCTGCAACTGCACGGCGGTTACGGCTACCTCACTGAATACGGGATCGAGAAGATCGTCCGAGACCTGCGCGTCCACCGGATTCTCGAGGGGACCAACGAGATCATGCGCGTCGTCGTCGGCCGGTCAGTGGCTACCCGATTCCGCGACGCATGACCAACACGTCAGCATCACAACCACTTTCAGCTCAGGAGAATCGACAATGACGACGATCGCCTTTCTAGGACTCGGCAACATGGGCGGGCCCATGGCCGCCAATCTCGTCAAGGCAGGCCACACGGTCCACGGCTTCGATCCGGTACCCGAGGCGGTCAAGACCGCCGAGGCGAACGGGGTTCTGACCTTTCCCACGGCGGTCGAGGCCGTGGCGGTCGCCGAGGTCGTGATCACGATGCTCCCGAACGGGGCGATCGTGAAGAAGCTCTACGATGAGATCCTGCCGGCAACGGCGACGGGTGCGCTGTTGATCGACAGCTCGACCATCTCGGTCGCCGACGCCCGCGATATCAATTCGCGCGCTGCAGCTCTCGGCTTCGCACAGGTCGACGCACCGGTGTCCGGTGGTGTGCGGGGTGCCGTCGCGGGAACCCTGGCATTCATGGTGGGCGGCAGCGAGGAGGCGTTTGTCGCGGCGCGGTCCACCCTGGAGCCCATGGCGGGCAAGATCATCCACTGCGGTGAGGCCGGCGCGGGTCAGGCGGCAAAGGTGTGCAACAACATGCTGCTCGCCGTGCAGCAGATCGCCGTCGGCGAGGCCTTCGTACTCGCGGAGAAACTCGGACTGTCCGACGAGGCGCTCTACGACGTCGTGACCGGCGCGACCGGGAACTGCTGGGCGATCGAGGCGAACTGTCCGGTACCGGGACCTCAGCCCACGTCGCCCGCGAACAACGAGTTCAAGCCCGGCTTCGCGACCGCGCTGATGAACAAAGACCTCGGCCTCGCGCTCGACGCCATCGCCGACACCGGCTCACGCGCTCCACTCGGCGAGCACGCCGCCGCGCTGTACAAGTCGTTCGCCGAGCAGCACGCCGATCTCGATTTCTCGGCGATCATCGAGACGTTGCGCTGACCTGCGGCCGGGGCGCCAGATGCCGCGAATCCGTATGACCTACTGACCGGAAAACCGGGCCGTGCGTCATACGGATGGAGATGCTGCATTCCGTTGCGCGCGGTGTCACCTCGCGCCCAGGGCGACGGAACCAGTTCGGGGCCGCGCGCGTCCAAGTCCGCATGGATATAAGCGAGTTGTCGGTGCGGCGTGACGGGGTGTTCAGCGCAGCTGAGGCACGCGCCTGCGGGCTGAGCACGTCCGCAATCAGCCGCCGCGTAGTCTCCGGCGCATGGCGTGAAGCGGCACCGGGTGTGTACCTCGTCGCGGGACATGCGCGGGGAGCTCGGGCACAAGCGCGAATCGCGGTGCTCTCGGTGCACCGCGACGCAGTACTCGGCGGTGCGGCGGCGGCCTGGTGGCTTGGCCTATGCCATGACGAACCGCGCAAGCATCTGGTCTTCACACGCACCCGGGGTCGAGCGCGACGATCGTCGGCGACGGCGGTGAGCCGCTACCGGAGGCTCGACGACGTCGACATAGTTGTGCGCGAAGGACTACGGACAACGTCGACCGACCTCACAGTGCTCGAAGCCGCAGTGGTGCTGGGGCTGTCGTTCATGGATTCGGCGCTGCTCTCTGGTCGGGTGACGCTCGACTCCCTCGACGCCGCGCACGCCCGCTACCCGGGGCGTCACGGTGCGCCGCTGGTACGTGGCTACCTCGACCTCCTCGCCGACGGCACGCGGTCAGCGGCCGAGCGGGTCATGACGTCGATCCTGGACGGGGCAGGCATCACCGGGTGGGTCGCGAACCTGCCAGAGGGCGGATACGTGATCGACGTCGCCTTTCCGGCAGCAAAGCTCGCCGTTGAGGTCGACGGTTTCGCATATCACCGCGATGCCAAGGCGTTTCAGCATGACCGCACGCGTCGGAACGCACTGACTGCCCGGGGCTGGACGGTACTGAACTTCACCTGGGCCGATCTGATCGAGCGGCCCGACCACGTGATCAACCTGATCGCGGCCGCGCTCGACCGCTCGGCGGCGTGAACCGCACGACGACGGACTCGTGCCCGAGCCCGCCCACCGCGCCGGACAGTATGACAAACAGCCCGCGAACCCGGGATGTCCGTCATACGGAACGACGAGGACCGTGCGTCAGAAGTCCCCCGCGTGATGGCGCAGCGACTGGATCGCCGAGACCAGTCCGCCGATCTCGGACTCGTCCATCCCGACGTCGGAGAACACCTCGCGATTGAGTGTCGTCGTCGCATCCTCGACTGTCGAGCGGCCGAGGTCGGTGATCTCGACCAGGGTGGTGCGGCCGTCGGTGGGGTGGGGGAGGCGTCGGACCAGCTGTGCTTCCTCGAGTCGTCGAATCGCGTGGGTGACGCTCGTGACGTGTACCTGGAGACGGTCGCTTGCCTTGGTGATGGGCAGCGCGCCGTTGCGCGAGAACGCCAGAAGGCGTAGCAGTTCGAACCGTGAGAACGTCAGATCGTAAGGGCGCAGCGCTGTTTCGACTCGGCCCAGCAAGATCTGGTGTGCGCGCATCACCGACGTGACCGCGACCATCCCCTCGGCGACGTCGCCCCATCCGGCCGAGGTCCAATTGGCCTTCGCCTCGGCGATCGGGTCGAACTCCATACTGTGACCAGCCATGGGCGTCAGCCTATCCGGCCTGTGGATCGTCAGACGTTGTTGCCGATTCGGCGCGCCACCCGTCGATCACGGCCAATGCCGAGGCCGCGGGATCGGCCTCTGCCGGCACCAGTCCTGCAAGGAGCAGTTGCGAGAGGCCGTGCACGCTCGACCACAGCGAGACGACGATCGTCGAAGGCTCGACACGTCGCAGCACCCCGGACTCGATCGCGCGGCGAACCGCGTCGTCAAGAGGGGCGATTGCCCGCGCTGCAGCCTCGTCGAGTTCTGCTGTCGGCGTGAGCCCGGCGACGGTGGGCGAGAACATGACCGCGAAGAGTCGTGGATTGGTCAGTGCCCATTGCACGTACGTCATGCCGAGGCCAGCGATGTCGCGCTCGGGGGCGTCGGATGCGCCCACCGATTCCTGTGCCGAGGCGAAGCTGTCGAATGCGCGGACGAGCACCCCCACCTGGAGGTCGGCCATGCTGCCGAACAAGGAGTAGACAGCAGTGGTCGACGTCCCGGCGGCGCTGGCGACGGTTCGCACAGTCAAGGCGCCGAAGCCGTCGTTTGCCGTGATGTCCACTGCCAGGTCGAGCAGTCGGTCGCGCAACTCGACGGTGTGCACTTTGGGTCTTGCCATGACGCACATTGTTTCATAACATCGTTCTATAACAGTGTTACTAATTCTGGAGGTCGTCATGTCCAACGTTGACGAGATCCCACGGATTACCAATGTGACGCCTCCCGACGGTGCTGCATTGTTTCTCATCGGGATGCGGATCAACCGCCCGCTGAGGGTGCGGTCGTGGTTTTACGTGTTCGTTGCGATGCCACGGATGCTGTGGCATCTGCGTCGGCATCGTGAGAAGGGGATGCTGTCTTATCGGCTCTATTTGGGGCCTTCGCCCATGGTCCTGTCCTACTGGAAATCGCCGGAAGCGTTGCAGAATTTTGCCTCTGACCCAGCGGCTCCTCACCTACCTGCATGGCGCTGGTTCAACGCCAATGTTCGCGGGCGAAGCGATGTCGGGATCTGGCACGAGACATACGTGATCGGCGACCATGAGTCGATCAGCTATGCGATGCCGTCCTGGGGATTGGCGCGGGCCTTCGGCGCCATTCCGGTAGACGGCGCTCACGCCACGGCGAGGGGCAGGCTCGCCGAGAACGCAGATGCACGCCGCGGGTGCCCGGTGTCGCGCTGACGGTCAGCGCTTCTCGTGGGTGAGAAGCATCTCGATCGCGCCCACGATCGTGTCGGCGAGGTCCGCTGCGGTGCGTTCGCCGAGGTCGCCGCGCTGCTCGTCGGAGCGGAGCATGATCACCGATTCGACGAGGCGAAAGGGGAGGAGGGAGCGTGTGTCCGACGGGTCGTCGATCGCCGCGGCCGCCAGGGTTTCGTATGCTGCGGCGAGTTCTGTTCGCGCCGTGCGAAATTGAGTGAAACGTTCGTCGCCGACCTCGGGTAGCAGATATAGCGACCCCAGGTTCCACCGCTCGTCGACGAGTTGCGCGACGTCGAAGCGCGCGAGATCGAGCAGTCTGTCGAGCGGTGCGCGGTCGTCGGCCAGTAGTTCTCGTGCGCGCTCGAGAGAGCCGACAACGGTCGCGTCGAGGAGCGCGGCGAGAATGTCGTCCTTGGTCGTGAAGTAGTGGTACATCGACGCCTGGCGGATGCCGACGGCTTCGGCGATCATGCGGGTCGACGTTCCGGTGTAACCGTGGCGGCAGAAGAGTTCGGCAGCGGCGTCGAGGATCTCCTCGCGCGCTGTTGCGCCCCGTCTGCGTTGCTCGACGAGACGCGGTCTGCCGGGCCCAGTCGCCGCTCGGCCCGGCCGGGAGGCAGTACTCATGTCACGCTCTCTCGCTGTTGGGTCGTCGGACCTCGGTGCGGAGGTCAACTGACGAGATCGGCCTCGTCGAGTCTAGTCGAGCAGGCATGACGCCAGGTCCGGGCGTCGTGCACACCTCGCTGCGTGTACCCGGCACGCGTAACACGCCTGTAGCGCGAGTTTCCACGCTTGCAACATAACTGTCACTCGATAGAAAAAGCCCGAGAGTTATCTATCAACTGGCAGATAAACCAGCTCACCGTGGAGCCTCACCGCAAAGGACCGATCGATGACCTCCACCGCTCAACCCCCCGCACAACCGGCACACGCAGGCACGCACACGCCCACCACGGGTGCCGATGCCGACGACCTCTCGGAGTTCGGCTACGACCAGCAACTCCACCGTTCGCTGGGCAAGTTCGCGTCGTTCGCGGCCGGATTCTCGTTCGTCTCGATCCTGACCACGATCTTTCAGCTCTTCGGCCTCGGGTTCGGCTTCGGCGGTCCGGCCTTCTTCTGGACCTGGCCGATCGTCTACGCAGGCCAGTTCCTGGTTGCGCTCTGTTTCGCCGAGATCGCCGCGCGCTACCCGATCTCCGGCGCCATCTACCAGTGGTCGCGCCGTATGGGTGGTGAGGTGATCGGCTGGTTCGGCGGCTGGTTCATGATGATCGCCCAGATCGTCACCGCCTCGGCCGCAGCGATCGCGCTGCAGGTGGTGCTGCCGAGCGTGTGGAGCGGCTTCCAGATCATCGGCGACGACCCCACCCTGACGTCGACGTCGGGAGCGGCGAACGCCGTCCTGCTCGGCTCGATCCTGCTGATCGCCGTGACAGCGATCAACTGCATCGGCGTGACGTGGATGAGCCGGGTCAACAGCATCGGTGTCACGTGTGAACTCGTGGGAGTCGTCGCCGTTGTCCTTGCACTGTTCACCCACGCCAAGCGCGGTCCGGGCGTCGTCTTCGACACCGGCGCGCCGGGACAGCAACCGGGCTACATCTGGGCGTTCATCGTTTCCGGTCTCATGGCGGCCTACGTGATGGTCGGATTCGGCTCGGCGGGCGAACTCGCCGAGGAAACCCGCAACCCACGCCGCGTCGCGCCGCGCACCATCCGGATGGCACTGACCGTGTCGGCGATCGGCGGCGGGCTCATGCTGCTCGGCGCACTGATGGCCGCACCGACGCTCGACGACGAACTCGCCACCGGCGGTCTGCCGTATGTGCTCGACTCGGTCCTCGGCGGCTTCTGGGGCAAGGTGCTGCTGTGCGACGTCGCGGTGGCGATCTTCATCTGCACCCTGGCCATTCAGACGGCGTGTTCGCGTCTGATGTTCTCGATGGCACGTGACGGGCGACTCCCGTTCTCCGACAAACTCGCCCATGTCAACACCCGCACCGGTACCCCGATCCTCCCGTCCATCCTCATCGGAGTGCTCTGCATCGCGATCCTGGTGGTCAACGTCGGCAACTCCGCGATCTTCGCGACGCTGGCGAGTGTCTGCATCATCCTGATCTATCTCGCCTACCTGGCGGTCACCGCACCGATGCTGTACCGCCGCTTCCAGGGCTGGCCGTCCGGCGGCGTCCAGGTCGACGCCGAGGGCAAGAAACTCTTCGGGCTCGGGCGCTTCGGCATCGTGGTCAACCTGCTTGCGGTGGCCTACGGAACGCTCATGGTGATCAACCTGGCCTGGCCGCGCGCCGAGGTCTTCGACCCCACGGGTGAGATGCCCATCCTCCGGTGGGCCGGCCCGATCTGCATCGTCGCAACGGTTCTCGTCGGCATCGCCTGCTACCCGCGTGGCAAAGAGCATCCCAAGCCGGTCACCGCCCCCGCGTGATCGCTTGTTGCGACGACACATTCATCGGCACATTCCCGGAAGGGGTCATCATGACCAACTCGACAATCACCTCCACTGCCTCGACCGCAGGCGCCAAAGCCCACGCGCGCTCGCAGGCCGGCGCCATCACCGACTCCATGCCTGTGGTGCCCGCGACCGACTGGCCCACCCCGCCCGCCGACGTCGATCCGGCGTCGTTGATCTGGGCTGAAACCGTGCCCGGTGGTAGGTACACGACCAAGGTGCTCGCCCGCGGAACGCGAATCCGGTTGCGCGACATCACCGGTGATGCATGCGCACACCTGCTGCTGTGGCGCGCGGACGCGACATGGGAGCGGCTGAACGTCGCCGACACCGTCAAGGTGCCCTGGCAGGCCTACCTCACCACAGGGCATCCGCTGCTGAGCGATCAGGGCAGGGTGCTGGCCACCGTCGTCGCCGACCGCAGCGTCCGTCACGATGCGCTCACCGGCACGACGACACTCTCCGACAACATCGCGAAATACGGTGACGGAGCGGTGCACTCGACCACACCCGCAGGCCGCGAACTGCTCAAGTTGGCTGCTGCCAAGAACGGACTCACACCGACCGACGTCGCGCCGTCGGTGTCGTTCTTCGAAGGCGTCCGTGTAGACGACGACGGATCCTTCGAGTTCCAGGGAACCGCAGGCGCCGACACCAGCGTCGACCTGCTCCTACACCTGCCGTGCATCGTGGCCCTCGCCAACACCGCGCACCCGCTCGACCCGGCACCCGACTTCCGTTCCGGGCCGCTCGAAGTGCTCGCCTGGAAGGCGACCGACGATCTCGACGCCCTGCTCGCCGATGTCGCCGACCGTGACCCCGAGTACCAGCGCGCCGTCGCGAACAATGAAGACATCTACGGCGCAACGTATTTCTGACCACCTGTGGTCGAGCGAACCGCCCGACGAGCGGCGTCGACACCACATCACACCCGAGGACCAACCATGACCACCACGATCGACCACACCACAGCCCCCGCCGCAGACCTCGCCCTCGTGCCCGGAGAGGTGATCTACGACGGCATAGTCGGCGAACGCGCGCCCTGGGCGGAAGTCGTTGCCGCCGGCGACGTCTTGACCATCGTCGACCTCCACGGCAACCAGGCTGTCGACACACTGTTCTACGGCGGCCACGACCACTCGATCCGTTACTCCGCACAGACGACCATCGCCGCGCAGGGCAATATCTTCCTCACGACCGGAACGATCATCCGCGACCAGGAGTCTCAGCCGATGATGACGATCGTCGCCGACGAGGTCGGTAACCACGACACCCTCGGCGGCGCGTGCTCGCAGGAGTCCAACACGCTGCGCTACGGCCACCACACCAAACATCAGCACGCGTGCGTCGAGAACTTCCTCATCGGCGGCTCCCGCCATGGGCTCGGGAAACGCGACCTCGTCGGCAATGTCAACTTCTTCATGAACGTGCCCGTCGACCCCGACGGTGCGCTCGGCATCGTCGACGGTCTCTCGGCCCCCGGCAAGCGCCTCGCGCTCCGCGCGGACGTCGACACCCTTGTTCTCGTGTCGAACTGCCCGCAGATCAACAACCCCTGCAACGGATTCGACCCGAGCGCCGTCCGCGTCATCGTCACGCGTCCGCAGAGCTGAGTCGACGACGCCGCGTCCGAGGAGACGAGATGAACAGCAACACAACTCAGCCTGACGCCGTCGAGGTGCTGCGCGCCGGGCCGATGACCACCATCCAGGACTGGCCCGGCCGCGTCAGCTACTGGAAGGTGGGGGTCCCACCGTCGGGTCCGATGGACGATCTGTCGTTCCGCTTGGCAAACCTGGCGGTTGGCAACCCGGTCGCCGCCGCGGGACTCGAGGCGACGATGATGGGACCGCGACTGCGCTTCGGTGCGGCGACCACCGTCGCCGTCACGGGCGCCCCGGTTCCGGTCAGCATCGATGGTCGTTCAGTGCCGCAATGGGTTCCGCTGCGGGTGCCCGCCGGTGGTGTGCTCGACGTTGGTGCGGTCGGATCGCTCGGCCTACGCGTGTACGTCGCGGTTGCCGGGGGCGTTGAAGCCGAGAACTACCTGGGCAGCCGGTCGACGTTCACCATGGGCCGGTTCGGCGGACTCGACGGTCGCGTGCTCGCCGACGGCGACGCTCTTGCCCGCGCGGCCATGCCGACGGGCAGCCCCACCCGTATCCTCACCGAGGAGCAGCCCGCGCTGACCAACGCCTGGCAGCTCGGCGTGACCGTCGGACCTCATTCGGCGCCGGAGTTCTTCACTCCCGACGACATCGACACACTGATGGGTACCGACTATGAAGTTCATTTCAACTCCGACCGCACCGGGATTCGACTGATCGGCCCCAAACCGCAGTGGGCGCGAACCGACGGTGGAGAAGCAGGACTGCACCCGTCGAACATTCACGACAACGCGTATTCCGTTGGTGCGCTCGACTTCACGGGCGACACCCCGATCCTGCTCGGACCCGACGGTCCCAGTCTCGGTGGTTTCGTCTGTCCGGTGACGGTCGCAGCCGCTGAACGGTGGAAACTCGGACAGCTCAAGCCGGGCGACACGGTGCGCTTCGTCGCGGTCAAGGCCACGCAGACAGCATCACCCGCAGAACTCGGTCTTGCTCGGCGTGCCTGTTTCGTCGACGTCCTGTCGCGCGCAGGGGATGCCGACGCCGGAATCCTCGGGCGGACCACCACAGCCGATGGCACCACCACGGTGACCTATCGGCGTAGCGGTGACGACAACATCCTCGTCGAATACGGCGACATGCGGCTCGATCTCGCCCTGCGTGCTCGCGTCCATGCCTTGGCCGAGCGTATCGGGGCGGAGAAGCCCGCAGGATTGATCGATCTGACCCCCGGCATCCGATCGCTACAGGTGAAAGCGGACCCGACGACGTGGTCGCAACAGGCCATGCGGGACTGGTTGATCGAGTGTGAGAGTCAACTACCGGCCGCATCGGAGCTCGTGGTACCCAGTCGCACGGTGCACCTGCCGTTGTCGTGGGACGACCCCGCGACGCGCGAGGCGATCGAGCGCTACATGCTCGGCGTACGATCCGACGCACCGTGGTGCCCCTGGAACATCGAGTTCATCCGCCGCATGAACGGACTCGACTCGGTCGACGACGTCCACCGCATCGTGTTCGACGCCGATTACCTCGTCCTCGGTCTCGGCGACGTCTACCTCGGGGCGCCCGTGGCCGTTCCGCTCGACCCACGGCACCGTCTCGTGACCACCAAGTACAACCCGGCACGGACGTGGACGCCGGAGAACGCTGTCGGGATCGGTGGCGCCTACCTGTGCATCTACGGCATGGAAGGTCCAGGCGGCTACCAATTCGTCGGCCGTACTACGCAGGTCTGGAACCATCGGTACCCGCAACAGGCGCCCGGATTCGAGCCCGAACACCCATGGCTGCTGCGCTTTTTCGACCGCATAAAATGGTATCCGGTGAGCGCCGAGGAACTGTTGGACATGCGCGCCGACGTCGCTGCGGGACGAGGTGACAGTGTGCGCATCAGCGACGGAACGTTCTCGCTCGCCGAGCACGAGCGCTTCCTCGCCGAGAATGCGCGCGACATCGCGTCCTCGCGGGAGGAGATGGAGCGCGCGCGAGCCGAGGAGCGTGAGAGGTGGTCTCTGGCAGGCGAGTTCACCACGGGTGCAGCCGGGGGAGACGTCGACAAGAGCAGCAGTGACACGGGTGACGAGCCGAAGGGGAAGGTCGCATGAGCAAGGTCGACGACACGTATGCGCGGATCGAGGCGGCCGACCGGCCAGAGGTGTTCATCTCGCTGCGCCCGCTGTCCGAGGTCGCGCTCGAGTTCGAGGCCTCGATGGCCGCAGGCGGGGCCTTGGCTGGAACGATTCTCGCGGTCAAGGACAACGTCGACGTCGCCGGGCTGCCCACCACCGCAGCGTGTCCCGGCTATGCGTACATACCCGATGACGATGCGCCGGTCGTCGCGGCGCTACAAGCGGAGGGTGCGGTCGTGATCGGGAAGACGAACCTCGATCAGTTCGCCACCGGTCTCGTGGGCACGCGCAGTCCTCATGGTGCCGTGCGCGATTCACGACGTCCCGAGCGCATCTCCGGTGGTTCGAGTTCGGGGTCGGCAGTCGCGGTCGCGCTCGGTTTCGCCGACATCGCGATCGGCACCGACACCGCCGGTTCGGGGCGAGTGCCCGCTGGACTGCAGGGGATCGTCGGCATCAAGCCGACGGTGGGCGCCATCTCGACCGACGGAATCGTGCCTGCCTGCGCCGACTACGACGTCCCGACGATCTTCGCAGCCGACCTCGACCTGGCAAACCTGGCGACCGCCGCAATGGCCGCGGCCACGGGTCCGCGGCCATTCTCCAGCGGGTCGTCGTTCGCGGCACCGGAGGCACCGGTCATCGCGGTTCCCGCGGAGCTGCCGGAACTCGACGACCGCTGGCGCGCGGCGTTCGGCGAGGCCGTTGTCGCCGCCGAGGTTGCGGGCTGCACGATCAAGACGATCGACCTCGCACCCTTTCTCGCCGCAGCGAAACTGCTGTACGAGGACGCGCTCGTCGCCCAGCGATACGATGCCGTCGGTGAGTTCGTCGACGGTGCAGCCGATTCCGCAGAGGTCGGACTCGATCCCGTTGTGGCACAGATCGTGACGAAGGCATCGGGCTACACGGCGGTGGATCTGCTGCGTGTCCGACGCCGACTCGCCGAACTGAGGTCGACTGCGATGGACGCGTGGGGTGACGCGACGGCTCTCATGGTTCCGACGGCTCCCTGTCATCCGCGGATCGACGAGGTGGCCGACGATCCGATTGGCGTCAACAGCCGGATGGGTACCTACACCAACTTCTGCAATCTGTTCGACCTGTGTGCGCTGGCGGTTCCGGCGGGCGTCGTCGACGAGACCGACGGGACGCAGGCGCAGTTCGGGATCACGCTTCTCGCGGGTGCGCACGAGGACGCGGTTCTCGTCGATCTCGCGCGGCGCCTGTCGGTGACGGCATCGGTTCCGCAAGCTGTCATCTCGTCGGCGATCGACCCGGCGTGGAGTGAGCGGGTTGCGCCCTCGGTCGAGCTGGCCGTGTTCGGCGCGCACATGCGGGGTGGGCCGTTGACCCACGAGCTCAGCGAGCGCGGCGCACGCTGGAACGGTGAAGTGCGGACAGCAGCGTCGTATCGCCTTGTGGCACTGGACACGACACCGCCGAAGCCGGGCCTGGTCCGTGACGGCGTCGATGGCCGGTCCATCGAGGGGGAGTGCTGGGTGCTGTCGCCCGCCGCGCTCGGTGAGTTCCTCGCCGCGCTCCCACAGCCGATGATGCTGGGCAAGGTCGAACTCTCCGACGGACGCTGGGTGGTCGGGTTCGGATGCGACGTCGAATCGAGCGCGCAGGGTGAGCCCATCGATCGGACGCGGTGGTGAGGTCGAGGCGTGGAACCGTGCGTCGGCGGTCGGCGCGCAGCAAGCGGCTGTTCCCGCGCGCGGAGCGACGAGCACTGCACAAGCGCGATAGGTGCTGCCGCACCGTCGACCCTCGTCGCGAGCCGATCGTGTCATACCGACGTACTATGAGTATCGAAAGACCCGCCACCGCAGCCTGATACGGCAAACTCGGTCACAATCGGCCTCCAAGACGTCGAATTACCGGGCCCCGACGCCGTGACCCCCGACGCTCACACGGCACCAGCGTCCGGTACGACGTCGTCAGATTCCTCTTCGGTCAGATTCCTCTTCGTCTGTTGCAGGCACAGACCAGAGCGTCGACACCCTGGCTCCTTGCTGCGGTTCTTCTGGGGTGGCCCTGGTACTGCGACGGCTTTTGTTACAACGGAGGAGTCCGATAACTCGACTACCCCGATCACTCGACTGTCCCGATCGCTCGACTACGAGGAGATGACGATGAGCCAACCGATCTCCGGCGAGGACCTACCCGAGGGCGTCGTCGACCCTGAAGCACCGCTCGACGACGAGCCCGGCGAATCGCTCGCCGACGACGCGCCCCTGGACGCTTTCGTCGACCCGCTCGCGGGTGTTCAACCGCCGCAATCCGACGACGTGCCGAGCGCCGATTACGTCGAGCAGCACCTCGACGTCGACGAGGACGAACCCGCGCGGCGCGACGACTGACCGTCCGAACCCCTTTGGCTACAGTGGAGCCACCGACGCAGGTACGCCCAACACACGTCGTCGGCCGCACGCTCTCCCGAGTGTCAGCGGACGACGACGGCCCGCGCGCTAGGAGGAAGTCATGGCGATCGACCCCGCAAAGAGCAAAGCCGTCTCGCAGGTTGTGCGCGAGAATCCTGGGATGAGCCTCGTGGCGATCTCGCCGGGCATCGTGGTCTTTCTTCTCGTCGGCATCTTCACCAATTGGTTCCTGGCGATCGTGCTCGGCATCGTCGTGCTGGCGGGCGGCTACTACCTGCTGACCCGCCAGAAATGAGCAGGGCATAACCGGTGCGAGTACGACTGCGGGCACGTAACTGTCGCGCGTGGGAGACGAGGCCTCGACGGTGAGTGGACGCGTCGACGCCTACATCTGGGCGATCCGCCTCACCAAGACGCGGTCAGCTGCGGGTGACGCGTGCCGGGGCGGCCACGTCCGCGTCAACGGGGCCACCGCCAAGCCAGCCCAGCACGTGAGCATCGGTGACGAGGTGCGGGTGCGGCTGGGTGGTCGCGAGCGGATCGTCGAAGTCACCCGGGTGATCACCAAGCGTGTGTCCGCGGCGGCGGCGTCGGCCTGTTACATCGACAAGAGCCCACCCCCGCCGTCGAAGGAGATCCTGGCGAGTCAGCCGCGCCGCGACCGTGGCGCCGGGCGGCCGACCAAACGTGAGCGTCGCGAGATCGACAAGCTCATGCGTGGCGGCTTTCTCGTGTCGATGGCGTTGTTCGTCGCGCTGATCGGCAGTGCGTGTTCGTCGGATTCCGACGATGCGGCAGGTTCGGGTGGCGGCACCGCCGCCACGGCACCTGGCAAGGCCGGGTCGGGCCCGTTCTTCGGGCAGTGCGGTGGTGTCACGACAGAGGAGGTCGTCGACCTCGCCAAGATCGGCGCACTGACCAATACGGTGAAGAATCCGTCGGCATGTGAGTGGACATCGAGCGCCGATCGCACCGGACCTGTGGCCTCGTTCAACTGGTATCGCGGTTCGCCGATCGGGCGGGAGCGCGCAACCGAGCAACTGTCGCGTGACTCGACCAAAGACATAGAGATCAACGGCCACAAGGGATTCATCGCATCCGACTCCGGTATCTGCGAGATCGGCATCGGCTTCGGTGCCGACTTCTTCGAGTGGTCGGTGAGCGCCGGCACCACGTCTCTGAGTGACCAGGCTCCCGACACCGAGCAGATCTGCGACGCGACGCGTCAACTCGCCACGATGTCGATCGAGCGTGCATCATGAGCAGCCGCAGGCGTGTCGTCGCGTCGGTCCTCGCGGCCGTTGCCCTACTCGTCGCCGCGCTGTCGGGCTGCACGGTCGACGGCCAGGCCGTCTCGTCCGAACAGGCCAACTCCGAGCAATCCGGCAACGTCGATACCGATCAGTTCGACAAGCTGACCCTCGAGTGTCAGGTGCTGTCGACCGCGCAGATCGCCAAGGCGGTCGGCGGGACGGCGGCGCGCGGCACGTTCAACGGGGCCATCTGCAGGTGGATCGTCGACGGCGCGGTCGCCGCGAACGTCACGTTCAACTGGTTCGAATGGGGCGATTTCAACGTCGAGAAGGACACCGCCAAGAGGCTCGGATACACCACCGAGAACGTGCGGATCGTGAGCCAGGCGGCCTTCACACAGCGTGATCCCGCACGTCCGGCGGTGTGCGGTGTGACCAGTCGCGCCCCGACCCGCGGCGTCTACACCTTCTGGGTCGAACCGATCGGGGGCGCCGCGGCAGATCCGTGCGCTGCGCCGACGAAACTCATGGAGTTACTCCTCAACGGAGGACAGTAGGCCGCGACAGGTTCCGGGCGAACGTATGTTCGACTTCTGGTCGGGTGACCGGTTATGGTGAGCCCATGACACTTTCGGTAGCCATGATCACCGTCGACGCACTGGAACCCACGACACTCGCCGCATGGTGGGCCACCAACCTCGGCGGCACGATCGTGGAGGAGAACGACGGCTTCTTCGTCATCGTCGCGCTGGGCGAAGGACAACCGGTGATCGGTTTCCAGAAGGTCGACGACCCGACGCCCGGCAAGAACCGGATTCACCTCGACCTGACATCGCCGGACTATCCGGCTGTCGTCGACACCCTGGTGGAGAACGGCGCCACGAAGATCGGCGATCGGGAGATTCCCGGCGGCGGCTTCGAGTGGACCACGCTCAGCGATCCGGCGGGCAACGAGTTCTGCGTTTCCGGCGGACACTGATCACGCGCTCGTCGTGAAGCACGACGAGGAGTCGTCGTAACCACGCGGCTCACTCGTCCACGCTGTGCGGCATCTAATCGTCCGGGTGCGTGGTCACCGATACCGTCGCCGCGACCTGGTGCTCGCCCTCCTCGTCGCCGGGAATGAGTATCCACAGCAGCAGGCGCTGCGGTTCTCGTACACGTCGCAGTGTGATCGGCGTACCGGGCACGATCGGCCGGAGGTACTCGATCGTCAGACGGTGCGGTCCGTCGATCAGATCGGGGTGGTCGACGAGTTCGTCCTCGACCGCCTCGAGGTAGGCGGCGTTGTTGAGATGCTTGAACGGGTCAAAATCCGTGCTGCGCAGCACGTGCTCGCGATCAGGGGCCGACGCACCCTCGGCGTCGGGTGCCTTCTCCGGATTCATCGATTTCCACCGCAGACGATGCTCGTCTGTCATCGACGACAGCAGTTCGAAGGCCTCGTCGGAGATCCGCGACGGCATGCCCTGGTCGTTGACGTTGATCCAGAACGCCTCGGTCTCGATCAGCCCCGCCTCGCGCGGTTCGGGATTGAAACGGTTGGTCTCGTGTTCAGCGGTCAGGCGCACACGCATGTTGGTCCACCGCGTCGAGAGCGAGCCGCACCAGCGCTGCGCGGTCACGGTCGCGGGCCACGAGATCGGCCGGATGACGTCGACGACGGTGCGGCGGACTATCCAGAACGGGTCGGAATCCCCGAGTTCGGTCGCCTCGATGTTGTCGTTCGCCACATCCTGCAGATACCGCGCAACGGCGTCGAGGCGTACCCGCATGTCCTGGTCGACATCGCCGGTGCGCACGCGGTACGCGGCCTCGAAGTATCGGGCCCCGTCCTTACGATCGGGCAGGCCTGCCTGGTTGAGTTCGCGGGTCAATAGGTGTCCTCGGTTCGCATTCGTGCTGCGTGGGCGGCTCACACGCCGGGGTTACGATCGGGTGGCTCACAGGGCAATCGTTAAGATACAGTCACAACAAAACTAGAACACGTTCTACGTGTTGAGCTCCGAGGACAGTGCAGATGGCCCATGTGATCACACGACCCTGTTGTAACGATGCGAGCTGCGTCGCGGTGTGCCCGGTCAACTGTATCCACCCGACTCCCGATGAGCCCACTTTCTTCACCGCCGAGAGTCTCTATATCGATCCGGACACCTGCATCGACTGCGGTGCATGCATCGACGAATGTCCGGTCGAGGCGATCGTCCCCGACGACCAACTCGAGGAACGCGACGAGCCGTACCTGCAGATCAATGCCGACTACTACAGGGACCACGACGTCGACGGCGGTCTCGTCCCCCCGAAGAAGGCGCCGAAGCTACCCGACGGCGAGATCCGTGTGGCGATAGTCGGTGCGGGCCCTGCGGCCTTCTACGCCGCCGACGAGCTGGTCCGCAAAACGCAGATCTCGGTGGACATGTTCGACCGACTGCCGACGCCCTACGGACTCGTTCGCGCGGGTGTCGCCCCCGACCACGCGGCGACCAAGGGCGTCGAGTCGACGTTCGCCGCGACGTCGTCGAAGCGCAATTTTCGCTACTTCCTCAACGTCGAGGTCGGCAAGCACATCAGCCACGACGAGCTCGTCGCGCGGTACAACGCGGTCATCTACGCGGTCGGGGCGCCGACCGACAAACGGCTCGGCATCGCGGGCGAGGATCTGCCGGGCTCGGTGTCGGCCACCGAGTTCGTCGCCTGGTACAACGGACACCCGGATTTCGCCGACCTGACCTTCGATCTGTCCGGTGAACGTGCGGTGGTCGTCGGCAACGGCAATGTCGCGCTGGACGTGGCGCGCATCCTCGTGACCGATCCCGACGAACTCGCGAAGACCGACATCGCCGACCACGCACTCGCGGCGCTGCGTGAGTCGAACATCCGGGAGGTCGTGCTCCTCGCCCGGCGCGGCATCGCGCAGGCGGCGTACACCAACAGCGAGTTCCTCGCACTCGGCGACGTCGAGGGGGCGGACGTGATCATCGATCCCGCGGAGCTCACGCTCGATCCGGTGTCCGAAGCCGCGAGGTCGGACGGCGAACTCGATTCGACGATCGCGACCAAGCTGCGGCTCGCGCAGGAGTTCGCCGAACGACCGCGCACAGAGGGCAACAAGCGGATCGTCTTCCGCTTCCTCACGTCGCCGACGGAACTGTCCGGGGGCGACCGCGTCGCAAAGCTCCACGCGGTCCGCAACGTCTACACCGAGACAGGCGAGAACGTCGCCATCGTGCCGACTGACGAGGCATTCGACATCGACACCGGACTCGTGCTGCGCGCGATCGGCTATCGGGGAGTACCCATCAACGACGTGCCGTTCGACGACGTGCGCTGCGTGGTCCCCAACGTCGAGGGTCGGGTGCAGTCGACCGTCGATGGCGACGTGGTCCCCGGCCTGTACGTGACGGGCTGGATCAAGCGCGGCGCCACCGGGGGCATCGGACGCAACCGCTTGTGCGGACAGGAGACCGCCGAGTCGGTGATCGCCGACTTCGTCGCCGGAATCCTGCCCGACGCCTCGACGACTGCTGACGACGTTGCCGACCTCGTCGCCGACCGGGGTGCACATCGCATCGACCTGGCAGGGTGGAAGAACATCGACGCCGCCGAACGCGGTGCAGGCAGGTCCGCGGGGCGTCGTCGTGTGAAACTGGTTCATATCGATGAACTCGAGTCGGCGTCCCGTGAGGTCGCCGAGTCGCGATCGTGACGGCGGAGTCGTCAACACAGGTGGCGGCAGCGAGGCTTGCCGCAGCATCGGTCCGTCGACGGGCCGTGAGTCGAGAGGTGGAACCACAACGTGCGCGTGGCATTACTGTCGTATCGCAGCAAACCCCATTGCGGTGGGCAAGGCGTCTATGTGCGTCATCTCAGTAGAGAGCTCGCGTTACTGGGGCACCAGGTCGAGATCTTCTCGGGGCAGCCGTACCCGGAACTCGATCAGGCGGCGATCGACGCGGGCGTCACGCTCACCAAGGTGCCCAGCCTCGGGCTCTACGACGAGCCGGACCCGTTCCGTACTCCACGGCCGAGTGAGTACCGCGACTGGATCGATGCCCTCGAGGTCGGTGCCATGTGGACGGCGAGTTTCGGCGAGCCGCTGACCTTCAGTCTCCGTGTCGCGCGGCTGCTCGCCGATCGTCGCGACGACTTCGACATCGTGCACGACAACCAGTGCCTCGGTTACGGGCTGCTGCAGATACAGAAGCAGGGCTTCCCGCTGATCGCGACGATCCACCATCCGATCACGCGCGACCGCTCGCTGGCGGTCAAGGCCGCCAAGGGCTGGCGCAAGATCACGGCGTGGCGCTGGCACTCCTTCCTGCGGATGCAGGGTCGGGTCTCGCGCCGGATTCCCGAGTTGTTGACGGTGTCGCGCAGCAGCGAGGTCGACATCCGCAAGGCGTTCGACATCGAGTCCGGCCGCATCACCACCATCCCCTTGGGCGTCGACACCACGGTCTTCCGGCCGGCTGCCGCCAAAGGCCGGGTCCCTGGCCGCGTGGTCTGCATAGCCAGCGCCGACGCCCCCCTCAAAGGTGTGTCGTATCTGCTGGAGGCGATCGCCAAACTCAGCGCCGAGCGTGACGTCGAACTGACGTTGGTCTCCAAGCTCGATCCGGACGGGCCGTCGGCGACGATGATCGATGCGCTCGCGATCTCGTCGCGGGTGAAGGTGGTGTCGGGTCTCGAGGACTCGGAGATGGCCGAACTTCTCGCGTCCGCGCAGGTGGCATGCGTCCCCTCGCTGTACGAGGGATTCTCGCTGCCCGCGGTGGAAGCGATGAGCTGTGGCACACCGCTTGTCGCGACGCATGCGGGCGCGATCCCCGAAGTCGTCGGAACGGACGGACAGTCGGCTACGCTGGTGCCTCCACGTGACTCCGAACGGCTCGCCCAGGCGATCGGCGCACTACTCGACGACGAGTCGGCCCGCGCCGCGATGGGTGCGGCAGCGCGCGAGCGAGTCGAAGAGCGGTACAGCTGGGCTGCAGTCGCCGCGAAAACCGCAGCGCATTACGAGACGGTGCTCGAGCGCGTGCGCATCGAC
>NZ_BAFB01000022.1 GCF_000248075.1 Gordonia otitidis NBRC 100426
GAGTGCTTGAGGACAGCGCCACCGGCAACCATGCCGAGCCGCTCACCCTGGAGGTTGAAGCGACTCACCAGGCCGTCAAGTGCTGCGGTGAACATGTCTTGGTTTCCGACCTCGGCATACGCCTTGTCCTGGCGTGCGAACGGAATGCGGTTGCCGCCGAGGATCGCGACCGGGCGTTCGTCGCGGGTCTTGGGTGTATAGGCCACTTGGATCTCCCAGGGATGAGGGTTGACACTGATAGCGTATTCTTACTCCAGAGTAAGTTAGATGTCGAACTACTTCGGACCCTGGGTCCGATGAAGTACCCGACACCCAACTCATCGATTCACCTGCATGAGCCGCACATCACTACAGCCGCACATCACTACAGAGGAGATTCACGTGGCTTCCAACGGAACCGCCGGTCTGTATTCGAGTTTTGTCCATTCCGGTCCCGGATCGTTCATCGCCAAGCAGGCCGGACTGCCGGTGCCGCCGACGCTGCGCCGGTACAAGCCGTCGGAGCCGCCGCTTCCCGGCCCGGTGTTGCTCGGTGGGGACGGTCGACTCGTCGAGCCGGTGCGCGAGATCCTCTCCACTCCTGATTACACGCTGATCCACAACGCGACAACGGGTCGCAGCGCCGACAAGTACGGCGGCCTGGTCTTCGACGCCACGGGCATCAAGAAGCCAGCCGACCTCAGCGCGCTCTACGAGTTCTTCGCACCGGTCATGCGGTCGACGGCAGCCTGTGCACGTTTCGTCGTGCTCGGCACCACCCCTGAGCTCGTCGACGACCCCGACGAGCACGTCGCCCAGCGCGCGCTCGAGGGCTTCACACGGTCACTCGGGAAGGAGCTGCTGAAGGGCTCGACCGTCCAGCTCGTCTACGTCTCCCCCGACGCCAAGACCGGCGTCACCGGACTCGAGTCGACGCTGCGCTTCGTGCTGTCGGCGAAGTCGGCGTTCGTCGACGCCCAGGTGATCCGCGTCGACGCCGACGATTCGGTCGCACCGGCGAACTGGGACAAGCCACTCGACGGCAAGGTCGCGGTCGTCACCGGTGCCGCACGCGGCATCGGCGCCACCATCGCCGAGGTCCTCGCCCGCGACGGGGCCCACGTGATCTGCGCCGACATCCCGGCCGCAGGCGAGGCTCTCGCGCAGACGGCCAACAAGGTCAACGGCACGGCCTTCCCGCTCGACGTGAGCGCGCCGGACGCCGGCGAGAAGCTGGCCGAGCATGCACTCGAACGTCACGGCGGCATCGACATCATCGTCAACAACGCGGGAATCACCCGCGACAAACTGCTCGCCAACATGGACGAGAGCCGTTGGGATTCGGTGATCTCGGTGAATCTCGTTGCCCCGCAGTCGCTCGTCAACGCGCTGGTGGAGAAGGATGCGCTGCGTCCCGGCGGCGCCGTCGTGGACGTCAGCTCCATCGCGGGCATCGCGGGTAACCGCGGCCAGACCAACTACGGCACCTCCAAGGCCGGTGTCATCGGTCTCGTCGACGCGTACTCGCCGATCCTCAAGAAGAAGGGCATCACCATCAACGCGGTGGCGCCGGGCTTCATCGAGACCAAGATGACCGCCGCGATCCCGCTCGCCACCCGCGAGGCCGGTCGCCTGATGAGTTCGCTGCAGCAGGGCGGCCAGACGGTCGACGTCGCCGAGACCGTCGCCTACTTCGCCAATCCGGCGAGCAATGCCATCACGGGCAACGTGGTCCGCGTCTGCGGCCAGGGATTCCTGGGGGCCTGATGAGCAAGACGATCACCCTCGACGGACCGCCGAGCACCCTCGACGTCTACTCCAAGGCCGTCACCGCGCTGTTGCCGGTTGTCGGGAAGTCGGGGTCGGTCCGGGCCGACACCCCGCTGCCCGACAGGCGCTACCGCCTCGAAGACGTGCGGGTCGATCCGGAGCGGCTGCACGCGTACACCAGGGCCACCGGCCAGCAGTTCGGTCCGGTTCTGCCGATCACCTACCCGTTCGTGCTGCAGTTCCCCCTTGCGATGAAGATCATGACCGACGCGGATTTTCCCTTCGGCGCGGTCGGATCCGTGCACATCGCCGAGGAGATCCATCGGTACCGTCCGATCGGGATCGACGAGCCGATCACCATCGAAACCCATGCCGAGAACCTTCGCGAACACCGCAAGGGCATGCTCGTCGACATGGTGTCGGAGTTCAGCGTCGGCACGGAGCCCGTGATGCGACAGCTGGCGACGTTCCTCAAGCAGCAGCGCACCAGCCTGTCCGACGAGCCGCGCGGACCGGCTCCGCGCGAGCAGGCACCGCCCCCGCCGGACAGCATCCTGTCGGTCGATCTCGGTCGTATCCGCGAGTACGCCGCGGCGTCGGGTGATCGGAACCCGATCCACATGAGCGATCTGAGCGCCAAGGCGTTCGGCTTCCCCAAGGCGATCGCCCACGGAATGTGGAGCGCCGCAGCCGCTGTCGCGAACGTCGAGCCACAACTGCCCGACGACGTGACCTACAGCGTCAAGTGGGCCAAGCCGATCCTGCTGCCTGCGAAGGTCAACCTGTACGTCCACCGCATCGACGGAGTGGGTGGG
Source organism: Gordonia otitidis NBRC 100426 (assembly GCF_000248075.1). Taxonomy (GTDB): domain Bacteria; phylum Actinomycetota; class Actinomycetes; order Mycobacteriales; family Mycobacteriaceae; genus Gordonia; species Gordonia otitidis. The sequence goes on from NZ_BAFB01000022.1 coordinate 2,565, forward strand.
AGATCATCGGGCAACTTCGACATCTCGATCCTCAACCGACGCAAGGGGTATCCGCACCTGACCGCCACCACTCGCGGCGCCTGACCGGAGTAGGTCTTCTGCGCAGTACTGCCGCCCACACTCACAGAGGTGTGGGCGGCAGTACTGTATCTCCACGTCGTGAAGCTGCAACGCTGTCCGGAACCTGATCGGTTTCCGGACGGTCAGGTCGTACTCTCCTCGCCATCGGCCACGTGGTCTCGGCCGACGCCTTTCAGCCCGCGCCAGGTGATGCCGACGAGGAGGTCGGTAGCCGTGTCGATGTCGACGTCGCCCTCCGAGATCCGGTCGGCGACAGCCTCTCCCGCGCCGACGAGCGCGACCGCGGTCAGCTCGAAGTCGATGTCGCTCGCGCCCTCGATGGTGGTTCCGCGACGGATCAGTTCGGCAACCATGTCGGTGACGCGATCGCGACTGTCCCGCACGATCTGCGCGAAGTTGGCCGTGCCGATCGCCACGCGGTAGAGCACCTTCCAGGACTGCCGGTGCTGGTCGACGTATCCCAGGAATTCGCGGACCACGGTGCGTGCCTGGTCACGCTGACGCAGGGTGGGGTCGAAGCCGACGGCCATGGCGTCGATGAATCTGCCGGACTCGCGGGCGATGCACGCGCTGAAGAGTTCGTCCTTGGAGCCGTAGTACAGGTAGAGCATCGGCTTGCTGATCTGCGCCTCGGCCGCAATCGAATCCATGGATGCCTCGCGGAAACCGTTCTCCGAGAACACCTTGACCGCGGCGTCGAGCATTTGTTGCTCACGAACCGCGCGTGGGAGCCGCTTGGTTCCGCCTGCCATCGTTCATCTCCTTTGCGACGCCGCGAACGTCGAGTATCCACAGAACCTTACCAGTGGGTAAGTTGCCGCGGCGGCCGAACCCTGATGCCGTCGGCGGGTTTTCCGGTGCCCTCGGCGATCTTCCCGTCCGGCTCAGCAGTGCAGCACGCCCTTCGCGCGCAGGATGCGCACGACGGACCGGTCGACACGGGCCTGGGTGAGTGTTCCGGCTGTCACGGCGCGCTGCATGGCGTCGAGCACTGCGGAGACGCGATCGGTGGTGATCCACAGCGCGATGTCGCCACCCGCCTTGATCGACATCAGGGCGGCCTGCTCGATCGGATACCGCTCGCTGATCGCCGCCATGCCCGAGAGATCGTCGGAGAACACGACGCCGTTGAACGCCGGGCCCCCGTAGGGCTTGCCCGTCCGCAGCATGGTCATCGCACGGGGACTGATGCTCGACGGCGTCTCCTCGCCGGTCAGTCCCGGGACGATCAGGTGTCCGACCATGACGCCGGCGTTGCCCGGATCACGGAGAAGCGTCCGGTACGGCACGAGATCGCTGGTGATCGTTGACGACAGGGGCGGTGTGCGCACCACGCCGGTGTGCGAGTCGCCCGAGCCGTGTCCATGGCCGGGGAAGTGCTTGTAGACGGGCATGATGCCCGCGTCCTCGAGGCCTGCGGCGAAGGTGCCCGCGTACTCGGTGACGACCTGGGGGTCGTTGCTGAACGAGCGGTCGCCGATCACTTCGTCTGCGCTCTCGTCACTGACGTCCGCGTCGGGCGCGAAGTCGACGGTGATGCCGAGTTCTGCGAGCTGTCGCCCGATCGACGCCGCCACCGTGCGAACCTGCCCGGGCGTCTTGGTCCGAGCCAGTTCACGTGCCGACGGACTGTCGATGCCCAGCGACGACAGCCGCGACACCCGGCCACCCTCCTGGTCGACCGTCACCATCAGCGGGATGGGCTGCGAACGCGACAGCCGCCGCGCCGCACCACTGGTCAGGATCGACTTGTCGGTCCAGCTTCCGACGAAGATGCCGCCGATGTGCTCGCGGCGGACCACCTGGGTGGCATCCTCGGTGCCCGTGACACCGACGACGATGAGTTGGGCGAGCTTCTGTCTCAGCGTCATTCGCGACAGCTCCGGCGCACCACACGCGTCGGCGGCGGCCGCGGGCGACGCTGGTGACGACACCGCACTGCTCTGCGAGGCAGGCGCCGAGGCGTAGGCAGACGTCACCGACGACGCACCCCCGGAAGAACCCGTTTGGCAGGCCGTCAACGTTGCGGCGACAGCGAGCACCACTCCCGCCGTCCGGACACCCGTGAAACGTCGTCGATCAAGGCGCATGTACCGAGTCTGGCATGTACCATTTCCCCATGGCTGCGGGGTCTTCGCCCTCCCCCACCGGCCCGGATGGTCCCGGTGGAGCTGAGCAGCGCGGTTCCGACAGACACCGTCGTTCCACACACGGGCAGACACTGATGATCGCCTACGACGGTTCACCCAACGCCGACCGCGCCATTCGGTACGCCGCCCGTTTCCTCCGGGCCCGCGTCGCCCACGTCGTCACCGCATGGGAGCCCGGAGCGATGAGCGCTCCCCGCGTCTCCTCGTTGGCGGCCGGTATGCAGCCGTATCTCGACACCCGCGCCGAGATCGAGGTCGACGCCGCATTGGAGCGCGAGGCCACCGAGACCAATGATCGCGGTGTCGCCCTCGCGACCGAATGCGGCCTCGAAGCCACCGGGACGCTCGTCGAAGCCGACTCGACCATCTGGTCGGCACTCATCGCAGCCGCCGACTCGCTCGACGTCGACCTCCTGGTCACCGGTACTCGCGGCGACACCGGCTTCAAGGCGTTGTTGCGGTCGTCCGTGGCCGAACGGGTACTCAAACACTGCTCACGGCCGGTGTTCATCGTGCCCGCGAAATGCGAGGCCGAGCCCCGACCCCAGATCACCATCTGACCCCGCTCCCCTCGAGACCCGCCGACGACCGGAATCGCCCGGTCGTGGCCTTACTGCGCGGACGTCGACCTGGGAAATGGTAGTTTCGTCCGCATGCGTAACAACCGCCTGATCGCCGGGGCAGTGGCCGGTATCGCCGGCATCATCGTTGGCCTGGGTGCGGTCTTCCTCGGCGGAGCGGTCGCCTCGCAGACCAGCCCGTCGACCGACGTGAACAACATCAATCCCAACAGTGGGTTCGTGCAGGGTTCCGTCGACTACGGCTCACGACAGACCGCCGACGACAACTGACCGTGCGTCGCATCTGACCGTGCCGCTCCGCTGACTCCACGCCACCGCGATTTCTGCCACCACCGCTCGCCGCGTCCACACCACCGCTCGGCCGGACGACCCTAACCAGACCCTGACTCGACGCGGCGTGGGTGCCGTGGCCCTCGTGGCACTGATCGTCAGCCTGCTTCAGTCGCCGGGACGGATCTCGGCCGACACCAAGCTCGACCTCACCGCCAACCCGTTGGGCTTTCTCGCGCGCGCCGCCCACCTGTGGTCGCCGAACGCCCCGATGGGCCAGGTTCAGAATCAGGCCTACGGCTACTTCTTCCCACACGGCGCGTTCTTCGCCGTCGGCGAGCTCGCGCACATCCCGCCGTGGATCACGCAGCGCCTGTGGTGGGCGGTGTTGCTGACGGTCGGGTTCGTCGGGATCGTGCGGCTCGCCGAGTTGCTGCGGATCGGGTCACCGGGTTCTCGGATGCTCGCCGCGCTGGTCTTCGTGCTGAGCCCCCGGGTGTTGACGACTCTCGGTTCGATCTCGTCGGAAACGCTGCCGATGATGCTCGCCCCGTGGGTGCTGATTCCCGTGGTCCGAGCTCTCGACGCCGACAGGCCGTCGCCGTACCCGCTCTGGCGTGACGCGTGCCGGTCGGCGGTCGCGGTCGCCCTGATGGGCGCGGTCAATGCCGTCGCCACCGCTGCCGCGCTCGGTGTCGCGGTGATGTGGTGGGTGATGTCGACGGGCTCGACCAGCGGGAGGGGCTCGAGCAGAGCGAGCATGCGACTCGAGACCACCCAGGGCCACCGTGGCCGCGCGCTTCGTTTCGGTGCGGCATGGGTCGGTGCGCTCGTGCTGGCGTGTGCGTGGTGGGTCGTGCCTCTGCTGATCCTGTCACGCGTCTCACCGCCTTTCCTCGACTTCATCGAATCATCCCGTGTGACAACGGAATGGACGTCACTGACGGAGGTGCTGCGCGGAACCAGTTCGTGGACCCCCTTCGTGTCACCGGAACGTGTGGCGGGCGCCGTGCTGACCACGCAACCGGCCGCGGTGCTGGCCACCGGCACACTCGCGGCGGCAGGACTGGCGGGACTGTGCATGCGGCACCTGCCGTTTCGCGGTCGGTGGGTCACCATCCTGGTGGTCGGCCTGGTGCTGATGTGTGTCGGCTACGCGGGTGGCCTGGGATCGCCGATCGCCGAACCGGTCCGTGTCTTCCTCGACGGCCCGGGCGCATTCCTGCGCAACATCCACAAGTTCGAACCGTTCATCAGGCTCCCGCTGGTCCTGGGCATCGCACACCTGCTCGCACGCGTTCCTCTCCCGGGCACGTCGTCGACGAGGAAGATGCTGTCGGCGTTCGCGCATCCTCAGCGTTCGCGTCCGGTGGCGGCGACGATGGTGCTCGTCGTCGCCCTGATCGGTGCGGGTTCGTTGGTGTGGACCGGCCAGTTGGCCCCGGACGGCACCTATCGGTCGATCCCCGCTTATTGGCAGCAGACTGCCGACTGGCTCGCAGCCCATGCAGACGGCGACGGTTCCGCCGGTGATCGGGCAGCCGGAGGTGACGCGGACGGCCACCCCGGGCGGGCGCTCGTCGTCCCGGGTGCCCCGTTCGCCGACCAACTCTGGGGCCTCACCCGGGACGAACCTCTCCAGCCGCTGTCGGCTACGCCGTGGGCGGTGCGTGATGCGATCCCGTTGACACCGCCCGGCGCGATCAGGGCGATGGATTCGGTGCAGCGCGACATCGCTGCTGGTCGTGCGTCGCCGGGGCTCGCTGCCACGCTGGCCGGTCAGGGAATCGACTTCGTGGTCCTGCGCGCCGACCTCGACCCCGAGACGTCGCGCTCGGCCCGCCCGCTGCTGGCACAGCAGACGCTGACAGGCTCGCCCGGCCTTCGTCGTGTCGCGATGTTCGGGCCGCGGGCGGGACCGCCGACTGCCCGCGGCGTGGTGCGCGACAACGGTTTACGACCGGACATGCCCGCGATCCAGATCTTCGCCGTCGACGCCGCCGGGACGTCGGGATTTCCGGGCACCGGGCCGGCACTCGTCGACACCGACCAGACCAGCCGGATATCCGGCGGACCGGAATCCATTGCCGCGGTGCAGGATCTGCGTGCGCGCCTGGGGATGGGCCCCCTCGGACCGGCGCTCCTCGAATCCGACGCCCGCAGAGCCGGTCTCGACGACCGGCCGCTGGTCGTCACCGATTCACCCGCGAATCGCGAAACCGACTTCGGGCGGGTCGACGATCACAGTTCCGCCATCAGAACGCCGGACGATCCGCGCAGGACGCAGAACGCGGCACCCGACTACCCGGTCGAGGGGCAGCCGCTGGTGTCCGGGCAATGGTTGCTCGACAACCAGCCGGGGCAGGTGTCGGTGTCGACGTCGGGCTCAGCGTCGGATGCGACTCAGCCCGGCCAGACCTCGCCGGCCAACTCGGCGGCGGCCGCCTTCGACGGCGACACCTCGACAGCCTGGGCGAGCAGCGGTCTCTCGTCGGCGGTCGGACAGTGGATGCGCCTCGACTTCACCCGCCCGCGAAGCGATCTCGCGGTGCGGCTGACCACAGCGAAGGCCCTCGGACCGGATGTGTCGTCGATTCTGATCACCACGCAGGCGGGTACGACCGTCGCACAGGGCGTGGAACCGAACAAGCCGGTGACGGTGACCGCGCCGAGCGGTCCCACGACGTGGGTGCAGATACGGGCGATCAGCACCGAGAACGGTACGGCCGGTAACCAGTTCGCTCTCGGGGAGGTGTCGCTGACCGATCTCGCGACGGGCGCACCGGTGTCGATCCGACACCGCGTGGTGCTGCCGACGCTCCCGTCGGACGTCGAGGTGTCGAGCTGGGTTCTCTCCCAGGAGCTCTCGGGACGCTCGAGTTGTGTGCTCGACGACACACCCGCGGGCGACAACGGATCCGTCACCGGCACCGCGTCGAGCGATGTCGTCAGATGTGCAGCGGGACTAGGTCTTTCGCCGGAGAACCCTGGCGTGATGACGCGCGCACTGTCGGTGCCACGGGAAACCACTGTCGCACCGGTGATGGTGCTTCGACCCAAACCCGGCGACGCTCTCGATGCCCTCCTCGCGCGCGCGGGTTCGGTGACCGCCCGGGGCCCGTCGTCGGTGACCGATCCCCGCGGGTCGGCGCGGGCCGCGGTCGACGGCGACCCCACCACCGTCTGGACCGCCCGGGACGACGACAAGCCGGGACGGCACTCCCATCCCCGACTGGACATCTCGCTTCCCGGTGCGCAGCGTGTGGATCGACTGCGGCTGGTGGTGCCGCGCGACTACCCCGCGGCTCCGACGAAGGTGTCGGTCGATCTCGGCGACGGACCGCAGGAACACGCGGTGGGACGCGACGGCGTCGTCGAACTCACGCCCGCGACGACCGACCACATCGCGCTGACCGTTCTCGAGCGGCGCGACCTGATCGACGTCAACAGCCTCGGATTCACCAGTGTCGCACCGACCGGCATCGCCGAGGTTCAGGTCGAACCGACACCGGCGGCAGCACCCGACGACGAGCGCACCATCGCCGTCAGATGCGACGCGGGCGTGGGCATCACGGTGTCCGGTCAGGTGATCGGCATGCAGATCCAGACGACCGCAGGCGCACTCCGCTCTGGCGAGCCGGTCGTCGCACGGCCCTGTACCCCGACCGTCCGGCTCGGTGCCGGGGAACAGGAACTCTCCGCCAATCCGGGACAGGCGTTCACCGTCGACACCGTCGGTCTCGATGCCGGAGGCGGATACGGGTCGGGCACGACGTCGAACACCGCGGCTTCCCGGAGTACTACGCAGAATCATCCGGACGTGCGCAAGTGGGAGTCCACCTCCCGTGCGGTGCACGTCGGCGGCGCGGACGATGCCCGCCTACTCGTGGTTCCGGAAAGCGAGAATCCGGGCTGGCGGGCACGGTTGGGGAACCTCGCGTTGCGCCCGGTCGTCGTGAACGGGTGGCAACAGGGCTTTCAGGTGCCCGCAGGTGCGTCGGGAACCGTTGCTCTCGACTTCGGCTACGACACCGGGTACCGGTGGTCACTGCTGATCGGGTTCGTGCTGCTGGCCGTGCTGTTCGTCGCCGCGATGGTGCCGACCCGCAGACGTGTTCGGCCCGAGGAGTCACCCCAGCGGTCGGCGGGGACGCCGTCGTCGGTCGTGATACTCGCCGCGCTCGGCTGGCTGACAACGTCATGGCTGCTGACGGGCATCTGGGGGTTGGCGGTCTCCGTCGTCGTCGGAGCAGTCGTCGCGATGCTGGAGCCGCGCGCGCGGGTGGTGCTCGCCTTCGTGGCGATGATGGCGGCCACCATAGGCCTCGCCGCGGGCCCCTGGCACGCGGAAGCCGGATACACCGGTTTCAGTTGGTGGGTTCAGCTGCCCGCGTTCGTGGCCGTCGCGAGCACCGTCTGGTCGGCGCTGGTTTCGGCCGTGCCCGAGTCGACGCGTCGCTGGGTGCTCGCACGCCTACCCCGCGCGGAGCGCTTTGCTTCGCGTCGACGCAGCCAGGCACGCGACGGCTCTTCGACGAAGGCGTAGCTCCCCGCAGAGATACCGACGCTGAGAAGCGCGGTGATCACCCAAACCACAGCGGTGTGGCCGGTGAACGGCACGATTCCGAACAGTCCGAAAACCACCGCGAGTACGGCGACGTGCCAGATGAAGAGACCGTACGACCATCTGCCGAGGGCGAGCATCGGCGGCGAGGTGAGGAATCCGAACGGCCGGTCGGTGAATCGGGCACCGATGCCGCCCGTGCCGTCGCTACAGATCAGTGGGGCCAACAGCGCGAATCCGCAGATCGCACCGAGCGCCATCTTCACGGCGAACTGCCAGGGCGCGAGCACTCCGAGCCCGGTCGGCCCGGCGATCGGCGTGCATGCGAGTCCGTACGCCACGACGAACACGACGGCCATCAACCGGCGACGCGCCCCGATCGCCGCGACCGCCCGGGTGACACGCGTCGACTGGCCGAGTTCGTCGGCACCGGCGACCTCGGCGAGCACGAGTCCCGCGACGAACCACGGCAGATGTCCGACCACCCAGTTCGTCGGTTCGACCCCGTCCGGTGTCGGGAGGATCTGCGCGATCCATCCCCAGCTCAGGCTGACCGCGCCGAGCGCGAGCAGCGCAGGGATGCGGGCGCCGACGCTGCGCCCACGCAGGGTGAACAGCGCGAACCCGAGGACCGGCAGGAGCAGATAGAACGCGACCTCGACCGAGAGGCTCCACATCTGCGTCAGGCCCGCGGTCAACGACAGCGGCACGAACACCTGGGTCAGCGTCAGGTTGGCCAGCCACACCGTCGCATCGGCGCCCTGCGCCTCGGGAAGCAGGGTCAGCACGACGACCACAACCACGACGTAGGCGGGCCAGATGCGGACGACGCGGTGGCGCAGGTAGCGGCGGATCGGTGGATGGGCTGCCCGGGTCACTCTCCGCCCGCCGGACCATCCGTGTGCGCTCGCCACCCACCCTCGCCACAGCAGGAAACCCGAGAGAGCGAAGAACAGTGCGACCGCGAGGTCGAGTCTGCCGAGGATCGGCCCGATCACCGGGGTTTCCACAGCACCGGTCTGGAAGGCCACGTGCGTGGTGAGCACGCCGAGCGCGGCCACCGCGCGCATCCCCTCGAGCTGCGGGAAGAACCGACGGGCCGGGGCGCTCGGCGACATCGATCCGGAAGACATCGCACCACGATATAGCCACCGTCGCGGCGGCCGTCCGGTCGAACAGTAGTCTCGTGCCCATGTCGCAGGCCCCCGATGCACCCGTTCCGGGGACACCGCAGGAGGAGCCAGCGTCCGCCGATCGATCACCGGAGGGCCGGCAGTCCCCAGACGAGCGGTCGCCGAGTCACTTCTCCACCGCCGATCTCGTCGGTCCGACGCTCATCTTCGTCGGTGCGTTCCTGATCGCCGTGACGATCGCGCTGCCGACGCTGTTCGTCGACCGGCTGCGCACGATCCCGCTCAGTACCGACCAGACCACCGTCTCCACATCGGGCGTCTCCACATCGGGCGACTCCACATCGGGCGACCCGCGCGCGCAGATCCTCGACAGATGCTCGCTCAACACCCCCCGCGCGCGGACGCTCGACGCGACCCTCGTACGGCAACAACGAGTCGTGGCCGTCCGACCCGCGGACTCGCGACGCGTCACGCTGCAGGCCGGGACGTCGGTGCAGGCCGACCGCATCCGGCTGGACGGGCGGGACACCGACTCCGACGCCGCACGACCGGGCAGCGAGGTGGCACCGGCGCAGGGGGCCGACGCCTGCACGTCGCCGACGGTGTCGGCGGTCAAGGATCGGGTCACCCTCAACCGGCATACCGCCCTGCCGGATCTCGGGGCGGTCGGCGATACGCGTGGCAATTCCGAGATCCAGTACGACAGCAATGCCGCGCCCGTCGCCGCGCCGGATCGTCGCGGATACACCTTCGTGCTGCCGTTCGACCCTCCGACATCGGGCGCGCAGTACTTCGACGTGACGACACGACGGACCGTTCCGCTCATCGACGAGGGCTCCTCGCAGGTCGGTGGGCGGACAGCGATCCGCTATCGCGCCGAGATCCCCGACACCGATCTCGACGCCATCGGTTCGGGAACGCCCAGCGGCACCCCGGCCACCAGGATCACCCGCCCTGCATCGTGGTTCGGCATCTCCAACGGTGACCCCGCCAGGCAGGTCACCGCGACGTTGCATCACCGCGCACGATGGGACATCTCGGTGGACGCGAAGACCGGCGTGATCGTCGACGAACGACTCGACGTCGAGCAGACGTACCGGGTCGGCGGCGCGGACACCTCGGTGACCAATCTCCGTGCCACATTCGACTTCGACGCGCCGACCAGACGCGCGATGGCCGACGAGGCGGCCTCGCGGGATCAACCCGTCGTGATCTGGGGCCGCGTGGTGCCGTTGGTCGCGGGCATCGTCGGTGCGCTCGCCCTCGTCGCGGGTGCCGTGCTCACGTTCCCCGGCCGCTCACGTCGGTGGGTTGACGGACTGCGCCGCGGCCGCCGGGATGCGCATGCGAAACACGAAGACCCACAAGCGTCGTCGTGACCGCAGAGACGGTTGCCGCGACGGCGGCGATCACCGCCAGGCTCGTCACGCTGTGTCCGCACACGAGGATCGCGACGGCCTCGGCACCGAGGAGAACCCAGGCGAGCACAGAGATGCGTGTGCGGTCGTGCGCGATGGCGGCGAGCAGCGCGACCTGCAACACCGAGAACGCAGCGCCGGAGTAGGCGAACAGTCCGAGCAGCGGCGTCAACGGCCGGTACTCCTCGCCGACGAGGACCGGTACCAGCGGTCCGACGAGTGCTCCGAGCACCGTGATCACGAGTCCGATCGTCGCCACCACGACGATGGCCTGCCGGAACGAACGGCGTGAGGACGCCGGATCGGCGAGTTGCGGATAGAACACGACACCGACGGCCTGCGGCAGCCAGAACGCCACCTTCGTCGCGATGGCGCCGAAGGCGTACACGCCCGCATCGCGCGGATCGAGCACCGTGCGCGAGAGCAGCACGTCGAGTGATGCCGCGACGACGAGCACCAGCTGCACCTGCGAGGCACGCACGACGGTGAGCAGGTTCGCGCCCGGTGTCGTGGCACCCTGCAGGGCGGTTCCGGGGCTCACGAGTCGCCTCACCGCGAGACCCCAGACGAGGGCCGCGGCGAACGCGGTTCCGACGGCACCGGCGAGGAGTCCGCCTGCCGGACCCGCACCGGCGGCCAGCGCCCCGATCATCGGCCCGGTGCGCGCCAGCCCCACCACGGCGAGGACAGCGCCGAGTGTTCGGAAGCGTCGACGTCCCTGTAACACTCCCTGCCCGCCGGCGATGACGGTCAGCAGGGGCGCGGCCACCAGACTCGCGGCGGTGAGCGACCACGACGTCGACGCGACGGCCGACACGATCGGGACCGCAACCGCGCTCAGCAGGGCGACAGCGAGCGCACACCGGATGACCAGCCTCCGTAAGCGCTGATCGTCGCGGCCATGGACCACCTCCCGCGCGACAACGGCCTGGAGTGCCAGCGCGGGGACGGTCAGTACCAACTGTGCCGACAGCAGTACCGCGAGTTCGCCGTACTGCGCCGGGGACAACCACCAGCGGCCCGCACCGAGGTGCACCGCATAGGCGCACACGTTCGCGAGCATCGACCCGACCGCCACCCAACCGACCGCATCGACGACACCCTTCGGGGCACGGTCGACGGCGCGCGCCGGCTCGCGGCCGACGCTGTGGCGTCGTCGCGGCAGGTCGGGGGAACGCACCATGTGGTCAAGTGTGCCTGCCCGGTGTGGAACGATGGACACCGATGTATGACCAGAACACGCAGACCGACGTCGAGAGCGCCGACGTCGGCTTCCGCATCGATCCCGTCCTCGCGCGCAGCTGGCTGCTGGTCAATGGCGCCCAGTACAACCGTTTCGCTCAGGCTGCGCGGTCGCGCGCCGACATCGTCGTCCTCGACATCGAGGACGCGGTGGCACCGAAGGACAAGCTCCCCGCGCGCGACAACGTCGTGCGGTGGTTGACCTCCGATCACGGGAACGCCACCGACGTCGACGCTGCCGACATCCCGGGCGGTGCCGGCGACTGGGTGCGCATCAACGGATTCGGCACCCCGTGGTGGGCCGACGACCTCGACGCACTGTCCCGCACCCCGGTCGGCGGGGTGATGCTCGCGATGGTCGAATCGGTCGACCACGTCACCGAGACAGCGAAACGGCTGCCGAATGTGCCGATCGTCGCGCTGGTCGAGACGGCACGAGGCCTCGAACGGATCAGTGAGATCGCCTCGGCGAAGGGCACCTTCCGGTTGGCGTTCGGTATCGGCGACTTCCGCCGCGACACCGGCTTCGGCGACAACCCCATGACTCTCGCGTACGCGCGGTCACGCTTCACCATCGCGGCGAAGGCCGCGCATCTGCCGAGCGCGATCGACGGCCCGACCGTGGGGTCGAGTGCGCTCAAACTCAGTGAGGCGACGGCGGTCAGCGTCGAATTCGGCATGACCGGCAAGATCTGCCTAACGCCTGATCAGTGTGCGCCCGTCAACGAGGGACTCACCCCGTCGATCGACGAGATCACCTGGGCGAAAGAGTTCTTCGCCGAGTTCGAGGCCGACGGCGGCGAGATCCGCAACGGCTCCGACCTTCCCCGCATCGCACGCGCCACCAAGATCCTCGACCTCGCGCGCGCCTACGGGGTCACCGGCACCGAATACGAGGTCGATCCCGGCCACGCCGCGGCTCCGTCGGACACGTACCACTACTGAGTTCACCGGACCGAGTCACGCGGCACCCGATCGCCATGCCCCGGTTGCTGCCAACGCTGTACGCGGTCAGCGCGCTGCTGACCGCGCTGATCCTCGGTCCGCTGCTGCTGCGTCCGGGATACCTGCTCTATCGCGACGCGGTGTCGACGCCACGGTCCTACGTCACCGACGGGGCGTTGGGCATCGGTGATCTCCCTCCGCGTGCGGTCCCCCAGGATTGGGCGGTGGCACTGGGGAGTTCCGTGGTCGACGGAGGGTTCCTCGTCAGGGCGATCCTGTTCGCTGCACTGACCGTCGGCGGCGTGGGATACGGCAGGCTGGCCGCGCACCTCGTGCCGGGCGCGGGCCGGGCTGGTGCTGTCGCCGCGACGATCGTCTCGCTCTGGAATCCCTTTGTCGCCGAACGACTTCTGCAGGGCCATTGGGGACTGCTCGTCGGCTACGGTTCGCTCGGGTGGATCGCTTTGGCCGCGGGCGCCCTACGGACAGACCCGACAAGACGGCGGTGGTGCGCGCTCGCGGCGCTTCTCGCCGTCGCCGGATTCACACCGAGCGGTTCACTTCTCGGCCTCGTCGTCGCACTGGTCTGCGCACTCGCGGGCACGGCAACAGCAGGAACGGCAGCGAGGGCGAGGTCCGTGCGGGCCGTCTGGGTTCTGGTGGTGTGGGTACTCTCTGCGGCGCCCTGGCTCGTTGCCGCTCTACTCACCTCGGCGTCGACCGCCACCGACGGTCCGGCAGGGGTGCGGGCCTTCGGGTTACGCTCCGAACCCGCCCTCGGGCCGCTGGGCACGGTGCTGGGCCTCGGCGGCATCTGGAACGCCGACGCGGTCCCGACGAGTCGCACGATCTGGTGGGCCGCAGCGGCCACCGGATGTCTCGTGGTGCTCGTCGGAGTCGGCGCGATCACGCTGTGGCGCAGGCGCGAACGCCTCGTCGACGCGGCCCTCGTACGCGCTCTCGCGCTTCTCGCGTCGACCGCACTGCTGGTGCTGGTGGTGACCGCCGTCGGGCCGGGTCGAAGCGCACTGGCCGAAGTCGTCGACGTGGTTCCCGGTGGGGGACTGCTCCGCGACACGTCGAAGTTCGTAGCCCTCGCGATGCCGATGATCTCGGTGGCGGCTGCCGCTACGGTGTGGCGGCTCCGCGCGCTGGTGCCATCCGGTTTCGCGATCGCGGCGGTGATCCTGTTGGTGATGGCCCCGCTGCCCGACCTCGCGTTGGGCGTCGGTGGCCGACTCTCGACGGTGCACTACCCCGACGACTGGGCACGAGTGGCGCAACTCGTGCCGGACGACGAGGGAGATGTCGCGCTGTGGCCTCCGGGGACCGTCCGCCAGTACCCGTTCATCACCTCGCCGTCGCTCGATCCCTCGGCACGGCTGCTGCGCGCGCCGGTGCTCGAGTCGGGCGAACTCGTGGTCGACGGCACGGTCGTCGACCACGCAGCGCCGCGCGCGCAACACGTGATCGACGTATTGCGCGCCGGCGGCGATCCGGGCGCCCTCGCGCAACTCGGTGTCGGCTGGGTGCTCGTCGAGCACCTCTCCGGCACCGGTGAACCCGACGTGCCGAGGTCTCTCGCCCTGCACGCGGAGACCGTCTTCAGCGGGCAGGACCTCACGTTGTTCCGCATAGGTGCGCCCGCGGCCATCGGTGGAGCGTCGACGGCGGCGCGGGTCGCCGCGTGGAGCGCGCATCTGCTGTGGGCGGCTCTGATCGTCGTCGGCGGGCTCGTCGGGGCATGGCCACGGCGACGTCGAGCACCCGCCGGGGTTCAGCGCGGCGAGAACTGATCGAAGACCGACACGAAGCCGTCGGCGGTCGCCGACCATGAGTAGCGTCGGGCCCGCCGTGCCGCGGCCGTGCCGAGTCGGTGTCGCTCGGCCGGGTCGTCGAGAAGTTTCCTTGTCGCGGAAAGCATTTCGTCGACACCGTCGACGAGGATGCCGGTCTCGCCGTCCTCGATCGATTCGGCGAGCCCGGTGGCGTGGCGGTAGCCGACGGTCGGCACACCCATCTGCGCGGCCTCGATCACCGCGAGCCCCCACCCCTCTTTACGCGACGGCATCAGATGCACGTCGGCGTCGGCGAGCAGTTGGTACTTGCGCTCGTCCGGCACATGCCCGTGGAAGGTGACCAACTCGTCGACGCCGAGTTCGTGTGCAGAGGCACGCAAGCGCGATGACCACCAGCCGTCGCCGATGATGTCGAGGTGCACCGCGCGACTGCCCTCACGACGCAGACCGGCCAGGATCTCGAGCGCGTCCTCGACCTGCTTGTGCGGGACGAGACGGGACAGAACACACAGCTTGGCGACGTCGCGCTCACCGCGTTGCTCGACGGCCACACCTGCGGGTACCGGATCGATTCCGTTGTGCACCACGGTGATCCGGTCGGAATCGACACCGAGTTGGACCAATTCGCGCGCCGACGGCGCAGACACCGTCACATAGCGGTTGTGTCGGTGTACGCGCGGCGAGACCCTCGACTCCAAAAACCACCCCAGCTTGCCGAGCAACCGGCCTGCCACGGGCCACTGTTCACGGTGGCAGTGGTGGACGAGGACGACGGTCGGCGCCGAAACGACCAAAGTCGCGAAGAACGGGATCCCGTTCTGGGTGTCGACCACCGCGAGCGGATCGATCCCGGCGAGCGGACCGAGTCCCCGCCGTCCCGCTGCCAGCATCGCCAGCACGCGCGGGTAGACGGTGATCCGACCGCCCGCGCGGAAGAACCGCATGCCGTCGCGCTCCTCGCGGCGTAATGCTCCCGGATAGGAGGACGTCAGATAGGTGACCCGCATCCCGCGTCGCGCGAGTTCCGCCCCGACCCGCTCGAGATAGGTTTCGCTACCTCCGCCCTGTGGGTGGCGGGTATCGCGCCAGCACAGGAGCACGACGTCGGACGGAGGATTCATCGCCGACAATGCTACGCAACGCGCCGGGTAGCATCTCCTCCCGTGCCGCGACCGAGAAGGATCAGACCCGCCTCGACCACGACACGTGCGACAGTCGGCATGGCGCGCATGGCCACGTTGCGCCGGGCCGCCGGACTGCTCGGGGACTTCCGCTACGAGCAGTCCGATCCCGCACGCTTCTACACCGCGCTTGCCGACGACACCGCCGACCTCGTCGGCGCGTTCGCCCCCCTGGAGAGAGCGGTGCTGCTCGACGTCGGCGGCGGCCCCGGATACTTCGCCGACGCGTTCCGCGCCCGGGGGGCGTCGTATGTGTCGGTGGAGCCGGACCCGACCGAAATGCACGCCGGCGGCCTCGACCACCGCGGATCGGTGCGGGCATCCGGTCAACAGCTGCCCTTCGCAGACGACTCGTTCGACGTCTGCATCTCGTCGAACGTGGTCGAGCACACGCCTGCACCGTGGGAGATGGCCGACGAGATGCTGCGTGTGACGCGCCCCGGCGGCGTCGTGATCGTCAGCTACACGCTGTGGTGGGGTCCCTTCGGTGGTCACGAGATGGGCCTGCGGCACTACGCAGGTGGCGCCAGGGCCGCGCGCTGGTACACGCGGCGCCACGGGCATCCGCCGAAGAATCTCTACGGGACGTCGCTGTTCGCCGTCACCGCAGACGATGGCCTGCGGTGGGCCCACTCACGACGCGGCAGGGCGCGACTCGTCGCCGCATTCCCCCGCTACCTGCCCAGCTGGGCCTGGTGGGTGCTTCGGGTGCCGCTCCTGCGCGAGGTGGCCGCGACGAACCTGGTGCTGGTACTCGAACCGTACTGATGAGCTCGCTGAGGCGCTGAGAGCGCTCCCTGCTGTCCTCACATCCCGGCGGTGCAGCGCAGCGTGCCTCCGTTACTCGTCGCCGAGGCCAGCAGTTCGTCGCCGCGCAGGATGTTGCAGGTCACCGGGCCACGTACGACGACGGCGGTCAGTTCCGCGGCGTCTCCGGTGACGGTGGCCTGCCGCGACCACGGTGTTCCCGTCGCCGCGACGATCTCGAAGTCGTTGCCCTTACGGAAGCGCAGTGCGACGACGTCGCCGTTGCCGGTGATCTGATAGGTGACCGCGCCCGCGGCCGGTGCGGCCGTCGTGGTCGTGGTCTCCTCGGTCGTGGTCGTGTCCTCGGTCGTCGTCTGTTCGGTGGTCGTCGGAGTGCTGATCGTGGTGGTTGCGGGGGCGGTGGTCGCAGCTGTGTCGCCATTGGAACCCGAGCTGCGCACGATGGCGTAGGCCACCACGGCGATCAGGGCGATGACCGCGATGATCGCGACCACGAGTATTGCGGTGCGTTTGCCGCCGCCCGAGGAGTTCGGGTCCTCGCCGCCCGACTGCTCGTCCCCGTAACCCTGAGTCCCGTAACCCTGACCCTCATAGCCCTGGTTGCCGTAGTCCTGGTTGCCGTAGCCCTGAGCGTCATAGCCCTGGTTGCCGCCGTAGCCCCGGTCGGCGTAGCCGTACTGGTCGTTGCCGTACTGCTGGTCGCCGTAGGGCTGGTCGGCGTAGGGGTCGTGCTGGGTGTACGCCTCGGTGCGGGCCGTCGGCTCTCCGACGGCCGACGGGTCCACGGAGGGGTCGAATGCCCGCGTCTCGTGATGCTCCTGCGGGTCGTTCGGGTCCTCGGGTGGTCGTGTCATGGCGCCGATTGTGCCAAACCGTGCCGAGTGCACGCACCGCTATGCGTCGTTGGAGCGCGGCGGCGAACGTTCACGCCTCGGCGATCGCCTCGAGTGGCCGGGTGCGTGCGGCGCGGTTCGCGGGCCACAGTGCGGCAAGCACGCCGACGACGCCCGCGCCGATGAGCGTCACGATGATGAGCGTCCACGGGAGGACCGGGTCACCGAGGCCCCATCTCGCCAAGGTGCGC
>NZ_BAFB01000021.1 GCF_000248075.1 Gordonia otitidis NBRC 100426
GGGGCCGTCTATCATCTGCTCACCGACGTGGTGATCGTCGACGACGCCGCACAGGGCGTCGATCTCGCTGTGCAGCACGGGCTTCGATGCGTCACCCGCGACGGCGACCGGATCGGCCCGGCATCGGTCGAGGGCGGGTCGTCGAGGCGTCCGTCGACGCTCGAGGTCACCTCGGCCATCGACACGGCGACGGCCGACCTCGCCGCCGCACGACGGACCACCGAGGAGACGCAGGCGGCGCTCGAGGGCGCGCTCGTCGAACAGCGTGCCCGACGGGAGGCGGCCGAGGAGGCTCTGGCCGCCCTCCACGAATCCGACGCCGCTGTCGGAGGAGCCTACGAACAACTCGCCCGCCTGGGGCAGGAGGTGCGCGCCGCGCGCGCCGAAGCCGACAGACTGACGCGGCAGCGTGACCGGGCCGAAGAGGGCCGCGGCGAGATGCTCGCGACCCTCGCGCAACTACAGGAACGGCTGCGACTGGCTCGCGACGAATCGACACCCGAACCCGTCGAGACCGGGGGGAACGGCGACGAGCGAACCGCCGCTGCCGCTGCTGTCGCGGGTGCGCGCTCGACAGAGATGGAGGCGCGCCTCGCGCTGCGCACCGCAGAAGAGCGCCTCGCGTCGGTACGCGGACGGGCCGACTCGCTACGACGAGCCGCGCAGCGCGAACGGGACGCGCGCGAACGCGCACGGCGACAGGACGAGGCCCGTCGGGTCGCCGCCCGAGTTGCGGCCGAGGTCGCCGACGCCGCGACCGCCGTGTCCGAGCGGCTCGTCGGCGCGGTCGCGACGGCGCAGACCGGACGCGACGAACTCGAGCAGGTCAAGGCTGCGCGCACCGAGACCCTCGAGGCGCTCAAGACCCGGGCAGCGGCGCTGACCGACCAGCTCAACGCCTTGCGCGACTCCGTTCACCGCGACGAGGTGGCACGCGCACAGTCGGCGCTGCGCATCCAACAACTCGAGGAGCAGATCCTCGAGAACTTCGCGATGTCGCCGGACGATCTGATCGCCGAGTACGGTCCCGACGTACCGATGCCCCCCTCGGCGCTGGAGATGTCCGAGTACGAGCAGGCCAAGGAACGCGGAGAGAACGTCGTGGCGCCCGCACCACTCCCGTACGACCGCGCATCCCAGGAGGCTCGCGCGAAGAAGGCGCAGAAGGACCTCAACACTCTCGGCAAGGTGAACCCGCTGGCCCTCGAGGAGTTCGCGGCGCTCGAGGAGCGCTACAGCTTCCTCTCGGCGCAGCTCGAAGACGTCAAGGCGGCGCGAAAAGACCTTCTCGACGTGGTCGAGGACGTCGACGCGCGCATCCTGCAGGTCTTCACCGAGGCCTACGCCGACGTCGAGCGCGAATTCTCCCAGGTGTTCTCGACGCTGTTCCCCGGCGGCGAGGGCCGACTCGTGCTCACCGAGCCCGGTGACATGCTGACGACCGGAGTCGAGGTCGAGGCTCGTCCACCCGGCAAGAAGGTGAAGCGACTGTCGCTGCTGTCCGGCGGCGAGAAGTCGCTGACCGCGGTGGCGATGCTCGTCGCGATCTTCCGTGCGCGGCCCTCCCCGTTCTATGTGATGGACGAGGTCGAGGCCGCACTCGACGACACCAACCTCCGTCGTCTGATCACGCTGTTCGAGCAGCTTCGCGAACGATCGCAACTCATCGTCATCACGCACCAGAAGCCGACGATGGAGGTCGCCGACGCGCTCTACGGCGTGAGCATGCGAGGTGACGGCATCACGACCGTGATCTCGCAGCGTCTACGCGGACAGAACGTCGCCGTGTCGGCGACGACGAGACAGGGCGACGGGGACCTCGACACGGGAGAGAACCACGAGAAGGAAGTCGACGTTCAGCAAGCGAACAGTGCGACAACATAGAGAACGCGCCCTCCG
>NZ_BAFB01000020.1 GCF_000248075.1 Gordonia otitidis NBRC 100426
GAATCGTATCCGCGGACGAGAACGCCGTGGGCACCGCGTCCCCGCCTCCTGACCTGCACCTAGAGAATCGGGCTCTGCGCCCAGTCCGCGTCGACTCCGAACCATCCGCCGACCGTGCCGAACACGCCCAGGACCCACAGCGAGGCGAGCACGACCACACAGGTGGCGAGCCCGAAGACGCCCTGCACCGACCAGTGGCGCTGCTTCATCCAGTCGAGCCAGGCGTCGTACTTGCTCCGCGCGAACCGGAGGAGCCGTTGCGCCCAGGAGAACTCCGACGCCAGAATCCCCAAGCCGAGGAAGACGATCAGCCAGCCGGGACCCGGATACGGGATCGCCACGATGCCGCCGGCGAGTACGAGCGCACCCACGACGCCGACGACGATCCGGTAGGTGAGGTTCAGCCGTGCATCACGCCGGATGACGAATCTGCGCTGACGACTCCAGATCCGTACTCGTTGCCACGTCGGCACGCCGTGCTCCACTCTCCGCAGGTGCTGTGCCCGGGACGGAGCGGGACTCCACGCCGGACGAAGACTCGATGGTTCCAGGGTACGTAGACGACTCGGGTGCGCCCGTGTCCGCCGTAGTGGAGGTCTCCGACGAATCAGCTGCCTGCCCTTGCTTCTCGGCTCTGCGCTCCCGAAACTCGACGACGAGCGTGACGATGATCGTCAGCAGCAGGATCAGTGGATAACACCCCGAGTAGAGAACCACCGACAGGCGATCGAGCACACCTGGGTCGGGGTAGCGCGGCATCATGAACAAGCCGATCGCGATGATGTGGTCGGCTCGATAGTGCGGGCCGCTGCCGAAGTAGTTCCACCAGTACGAGAACGAGAGTGCGCAGATCGCCAGCGGCGCGAGCCATCGCCACCAGCGTCGGCGCCCGTCGAGGCTGCCACGGTAGGCGAAGTCGAACGCGACGACCAACAGCGGCACGACCCACACCCAGTGGTGTCCCCAGGAGAACGGGGAGACCGTCGCGGCTGTCATTCCCGCGATGCTGACCGAAAGCAGTCTCCGACCACGGCGATAGGACACCACTGCCGCCCAGAGACCGAGTACCGCCGCGACGAGCGCCACCGGCACCCACAGCCAATCAGGCGCAGAGAACAGCGGACCGCCGGGTGCCGGATGCGAGAACCGTCGAATATCGAAGTAGGCCAACATCTGCGCCATGAAGCCGTTCACCGACTGGTTCGCAGGCGAGTCGACACGTCCGATGCGCGACTCGCCGGTCACATACGTGGTCCAGTACTGATGCGCGCCGGCGCCGATGACGATATAGCCGACCGCGACAGTGACTCCGAAGGCCACGACCGCCATCGCCGCGGCACGCCACCGACGCAGAACGAGTAGATACAGGACGAAGAACGCCGGAGTCAGTTTCAGCCCCGCCGCGATCCCGACGCCGATACCGCGCAGCCTCGAACGCGGATGCAGCAGATCGAGGAAGACGAGGTCGAGCAGGATGATGAACATCAAGAAGACATTGATCTGACCGAGCCAGATGGTCGTGCGCACCGGTTCGAGCACTGTCGTGCACACCGCGCCGCACACAGCGAACACCGCGAGTCTGCGGTCGCCCTGGTAGCCGAGCGTGCGCATGCCCAGATACACGGTCAGCACGAGTGCGACGAAGATCGCGACCCACCAGACGATCTTCGCGGCCATCGCACTCATCAGCGCAAAGACCGTGAACACCACCGCCGAGAACGGCGGATAGGTGAAGCTCAGTCGACCGGAGACCGGGAATTCGTAGAGCGGCTTACCGTCGAGAACGACCTGGCCACCCGCCCGATAGACGAACAGATCGGTGACGTTGTCGAACAGTCCGTAGAAGCGCGCGTCGATCGGTATCACGAATATGTGGAACGCGATCGCCAGGATCGCGAGCACTCCGACGGCAGCGACAGGCTTCCGGCCGAGCACCAGCGGCGACGGCCGTCGCATGACTGTGGCACTCTCCGACATGCAGACACCGTAGCCAACTCTCGTCGCAGGTCAGAAACCGAATCGCCGAACGGGACGAATGTCGGCTTTCCCCTCGGTGGGTTCGTCTCATGCGTCAGTCGAAGCGTCGCACGTGATGCCTGCTCCGACCGGGCATCCATCCCGGATCTCCGGTGGTCGCGAAATCGACCCACGCGCGGTGCATCTCGTCGGCGATGCGTTGGTCCGGTTCGGGGCCCACCAGCGCGTGCGCCTGGTCGACGTGATCGAACACGAACGGGATCTCCACTGCGTGGCCTGCCCGGATGTCGGCATGGGGACTGCTGTATCCGAACTCGTACAAGTGGGTGGAATCCGGAGCGCGTGAGGCCGCGAGCGCCTCCGTCGGGTCGGCGAACGCGCGAGCGGTGAGAGCCGCGGCGAGCACATCGCCCGCGCGCTCACCGACGTCGAGCCTGGCTCGTAGGTGGTCGAGGCCGCCGTCGACCCGGCCGAGGATCGCGGCGGCGGCCTGCTCGGTGACCGCCTCCGCACCGCCCGTGGCAGCCAGGAAGAACCGGAACTCGTCGGCATTCCATCCGGCGAGCAACGGGATGTCGGCGCCTGCACCCGATGCGATCGCCTCGTGCGGTACGGCCGTGAGCACCTCGCCGTCGACGACGGGAATCTGGCTCATGATGCCCATCCCCTGCCGCACCGTCGACTCGCCCCAGACCGCGGGGTCGGGGTCAAGCATGCATTCGAGGGCCAGCTGCGATTGTGCGGCGAGCAGCGCGTCGGCATCCACCGCCGCGAACGCTTCCGCGTCGGCGTCGACCCCGAGGATCTCGGCCAGGCGCGCGCTCACTCTTCGCGCATCGTCGATGGTCGCCGCAACGGAACCGTTGCCGCTCTGCATGATCGCGCGTCCGAACAGCCCCCGCGTCAACGGAGACGACAGCAGTGCCGCGACGCTCATCGCCCCCGCGGATTCGCCGAAGACCGTCACGTTGCCGGGGTCGCCGCCGAAGCTCTCGATGTTGGCCTGCACCCACTCGAGCGCCGCGATCTGATCGCGCAGTCCTCTGTTCTCGACGCCCCCACGCACCGAGGCGAACCCGGCCGTGCCCAGTCGATAGTTGATGCCGACGCAGACCACACCGTCACGGGCGAACGTATCGCCTGTATAGATGGCCAGCCTGTTGGATCCACGGGTGAACGCGCCCCCGTGGATCCACACCATCACCGGCAGCCCGCCCGCGCCCGGGTCGGGGGTCCATACGTTGAGGTTGAGGTAGTCGTCGCCGAGTTCGATCACGTTGTCGAGCAAGGCCGCAATCGGCGCGGGGTAGGCCACCTGCGGAGCTGTGGGTCCGTAGCCATCCGCCTCGCGCACACCCTCCCAGGCGGGCGGGCGACCCGGCGCGTCGAACGCCACCGGTCCGACCGGCGCAGCCGCGTAGGGAATCCCCAGGAAGGCCGCCACGCCGTCGTGTGTTCGCCCCGAGACTCGTCCCGCGCCGGTCGTGACAACAGGAGCGTCGAGATGTGATCGCGTCATGCACGCGGACAGTACGCCGCGATGAGGATGATCACGCCGCGATCAGCAAGACCCATCGCCGCTCAGACGAGCCGCCCGTCCGAGGGGCCGCGAGCGAGTCCCGACGAAACCGTCTCATAACTCTCGCTATGTTCTGACATCTGTCTCAGAATGACAGCCTGGGCCGTGGTGGGAGATGGTGAGTGAAGACGTCTTCTAGTCATGTAAGCCGACTTTCGTGAAGCACGGCGATCTGGCGCGCGCTCTCAAAACACCGTCCTTAAATCTCATCGGCAGTCGACTTATGAGATAGGTTGTTCAACATGGTCGTGACAGTTCCGTCGGCCTCGCCGCGCATGGTGCTGGGGTATGCGCGTGCGAGCGTCGGCGCACCGCCGCTCGCCTCGCAGGTGGACACCCTCACCACACGGGGCGTCGAGCCTCGTCGGATCTACCGGGACGAGAGCGCCACCGGAGTCGTCATCGGACCACGCCCCGGCCTCGACGCACTGTTCGACTACGCCAGACCCGGCGACGCCGTCGTCGTCGTGAGCATCGATCGCCTGGGGCGGACCGCCGCCGAGGTGCTCGCGACCGTCCGCATGCTCACAGACCACGACGTGGGGATACAGGCTGTCCGCGAAGGTCTGAGCACCTACGACGACGCGGGCTCGACCCTCGTCGGGGTGCTCGCCTCGCTCGCCGTGGCCAATGACGAGGCAGCGGAAGCCCGACTTCGCGTGCGTTCCACCGGTGATCGCCACCGAGCAGGTCACCTCGGACGACCACGCGCCCTCACCGACGAGCAGGTCGCACTCGCACATCAGATGCGCGCCGACGGCGAACCGGTCCCCACCATCGCCACAGCACTCGGCGTCAGTCGCGCCACCCTCTATCGCACCCTCGCAGAAAAGAGACCCACGAGATGACCAGTGGCCGAATCGTCGCGTTCCCGACGACACCACCTCAGCCGCCGCTCGTCGACGACACTCTCGACGAAGAGGTTTTCCAACGCGGATTCGACGATGCGACAACGTATCTCGCCACCATGCCGGCCGCGTGGGCTCGTCACCACGCGTCGTCGGCACTCGCATCCGGCGACGTACCCGACATCACGCAGAGCTACGAACGCGGCTACCGAGCTGCGCTCTACGGCTTCGTACGGCAGTCGCGGCGCTGACTACGATCGATGGCGCACACGCCGCGCACAACATCTGAACAGGGAAGAGACTCACATGACCAAGCTCATGATCATTCTCGGTAGTGTCCGCGAGGGCCGAATCGGTGGTCCGATCGCCGAATGGGTCAAGGCCGCCGCCGACGCCGACGATCGCTACGAGGTCGACTTCGTCGATCTGGCCGAGCTCGATCTCCCGTTCATGGACGAGCCGAATCACCCTCGACTCAAGAACTACGTGAAGGATCACACCAAGGCCTGGAGCGCGCGCGTCGAGGCAGCAGATGGGTTTCTCTTCGTCTTCCCCGAGTACAACTACAGCTACTCCCCCGCGATCAAGAACGCCCTGGACTATCTGCATAGCGAGTGGGACCGCAAGCCGGTGGGGTTCGTCAACTGGGGTGGCAATTCGGCGGGTACCCGTGCCCAGGTGGCACTACGGATCGTCGTGTCGGCCCTGGGCATGGTGATGACCAAGGGCAACGTCGAGATCAACTTCCCGCAGAAGCAACTGACCGACGACGGGGTCTTCGAACCCAACGAGCAGCAGAGCGCCGTGGTGAAGGCCCAGCTCGACGAGATCGTGAAGCTGTCGGCTGCGCTGGCACCGTTGCGCGGATGATGTGAGGCGTCGTCGGGGCGGAGTAAACCTCCCTGCGGTCCGTCGACGCGCCGACGGACCGGCCGACGGCGCGCGTGGCTGAAACTAGGGGAAGGAATCCTTCCCCTAGTTTCAGCCACGCGCAACAACCCGCGGAAGCGCGCACAACCCGCGGAAAACCCGTGTCCTGCTTCCTGAGGCCCGCACAGCCGTCCCCCCGACACAACCACCGCCAACATCACGACGCGCGACGCCGCGCATTCACTCGAGTTCACGCACGGTTCACCGGAGCCGCTCGCGGACATCCAGCAGGTAGACGCGAAAAACCGTAGCGGAAACCGGCATCGATGGCGGACCGAAACTAACCGCAATCGTTGAGAGGCTCTCATCAGAAGTTCGAACAACTTTGATGGGAGCCTCTCGATGTATTCACCACAGCGCGACGACGAAGTGACCGGGATCGCCAACTACGTCGACCAGCAACTCGATGCGATTCGAGCGGCGGCGTTCGGGCTGACCGAGACACAGCTACGCGAAACCCCCTGCAGGAGCGCGCTTTCGGTCGGCGGAGTAATCAAACACGTGCTCGACGGCATGCACGGGGCAGTCGCGCGCCTCGCCGGCACGGTCGACGCACCCGTCGTCGACGATGCGGGAATTGCCCGGTACCTCGCCGCATTCGTGGTCGGTCAGGACGAGTCCGTCGACGATCTGCTCCGCGACTTCGACGCCGCGCGCGTACAGCTACGGACCGCGATCCTGGCCAGCGATCCGGACAGCGACGTCGTTGCCCCGCCATCGCCGTGGTACGGGCAGTTCGACGCCCAGCCGATTCGACTGCGCTACTTCCTTGTTCACCTCATCGAGGAGTACGCCCGCCACGCGGGGCACGCGGACATCATCAGGGAGCAGATCGACGGGATGTCGGTTCCAGCGCTCGTGATGACCATCGAGGGGGCGCCTGCCAACCAGTTCTTCACGCCCTACGAACCCACGCCGGGGACGATCGGGCCCTGAACGACTCACGGTGGTCCCGGCTGGGATCGAACCAGCGACCTCCCCTGTGTGAACGGTTCTGAAACACCTGGTTTAAACCTTTGAACTGCCACTTTGGTGGATTTTGGTTTCTGCCGGCATCTGGGGTTTTGCAGGTGACCGGATCGACCTGTGTATTGGATTTGTATTGGATTGGCTTCTAATCGACGGAAGGGCAACTGGCGATGAGGAGCCAAGTTGTGCGACCTTACCGGCGACTGCGGGGAGGTCAACACCCCGGGGCGGAGTGTCATTGGCGCAGGTCAGGAGCCAGATAGCCGGAGTTTCGCGGCGGGTCGAGAGGCCTCCCATGCCTCCAGATCGTGTCAGGGCAAGATAGAGACTTGTCGTCGCGAGTAGGGAGTGTCACAGGTGGGATCGATCCACGATGTCATAGAAGCGTTCAGGCAGGCGCCGTCGAACTCGGAGCGCGGTACGAAGTTCGAGAAGCTGATGGTCCGCTACTTCGAGTTGGATCCCATGCTTGCCGATCGCTACGACTCGGTGTGTCGGTGGATTGACTGGGAAGGACGTGCTGGGGGGG
>NZ_BAFB01000019.1 GCF_000248075.1 Gordonia otitidis NBRC 100426
AGCGTCTGGTCGTTGAGCACACCGTAGAGCGCGCGGTAGACCGCCAGACCTGGGAGCAGCGGGGTGATGCCCGCGATGGCGACGACCAGAGGCGGGACCAGTGCGCGTCGGGCGAGCAGGCCGCCGACCAGGCCGACGCAGGTGGCGGCGAGGCCACCGGCGATCACGTCGCCGACCGGCAGGAAGACCGTGATAGAGGCGACACCCGCACCGATCAGGCCGCCGAGGAACGCGATCGGCAGGGCTCGACGCTCGGCGTAGCTCGCCAACGCGAACGCGAAGGCGGCGACGGCGCCCGCCGCGACGCGGATGGGGACGTCGACCGGAGCGAACTCCGTCGAGGTGGTGATGGTCGGTAGATAGATGCCCACCGAGCTCATCAGGCGCAATCCGATGCCGACGCCCGCGATGATGCCGCCGGTCATGAGCAGGAGTTCGAAGAACCGTGCGACGCCGGTGATCGGGGCGCCGGTGATGGCGTCCTGGACTGAACCGACCAGCGACAGCCCAGACAACAACACGACGATCCCGGCGGCGATGACCTGTGAGGGCGTGATGGACAGGCTCTGCAGACCTGTCTTCTGTCCGAGTTCGTACACCAGGGCTGCGGGGACGACGGCGATGAATCCACCGGCGACCTGCTGGAAGAAGATCGGCGTGCCGATTCTGTTGAGGCGTCGGTTGAACGTGACCGTCACCACGGTGGTCAGCCAGGCGAGCAGGGCCACGACGACGTCACCGCCGAGGAGCACCGAGATACCGGACGCCATGAGTCCCCAGGCGAACGTCGACACCCAGTACGGGTAGGGATGCTTGGCGGCGATGATCTGGTCGACGATCCGATGCGCCGTCGACGGCGTGATCGCCGAATCCCTGATGCGGCGGACCAGTCGGTCGACGGCCGCCAGGCGGGTGAAGTCCAGCGACCGGTAGTGCACCGTCTGCATGGTGGTGATCGGGGGCAGGGTCGCACCGCGCCGGGCGACGACCACGATCGTGTTGTACGTGACGTCGACGTCGACGTCTTCGACGCCGTAGACGCTCGCGACGAAGCGGATCTGCGACGAGGTGTCTATCGCGCCGGTTCCGGAGTCGAGCAGTACCGCGCCGATCTTCGTCGCGAGGTCGAGCACCTCGGTGATCGCGCCGACGTCGAACCGGTCGATCGGGCGACGCGGCGCCACCATGATGCTGCCCGGTTCGATCGTGTCGATCGTCGCCTGCCTCGTCCCGGTGAGGCGTCGGACAGCGCGCCCGATATACTCACGCACGCATGCCTCCTTAGCTCAGTGGTAGAGCACTCGCCTTGTAAGCGAGCGGTCGTCGGTTCAATCCCGACAGGGGGCTCTGACGCCCGGTCGGTCTCCCGGCCGCCGGGCCCCGCGCATCCCACCCCCGCGGTAAGTGTGGGGTCGAAGGATCATCTGGCACAAACCGCCAGTTCCGCGCCCCAACGCGCGGCTTCGGTGTTCCGATCACACCGTCGTCGACAGGCCGCGGGACTCCTATCATTGCCGCGTGAGCGATGTAGTCCGGGAAGAGCCAGTGCACGCGGTGTCAGGCGCCACGACGTATCGAGGGCTGGCGACGCGTGGCGTCGACACGTGGTGTGGAATCCGGTATGCCCAGGCGCCGATCGGCGCACTGCGGTGGCGGCGCGCGCGGATGCTCGAGCCCGAGGCGGGCACGATCTCGGCGACGGCCTTCGGCGCTGTCTCGCCGCAAGAACCCAATCCCGGTGTTCCGCTGCCGTCGGGCGCTGTCCACAGCGAGGACTGCCTGTTCCTCAACGTCTTCTCGCCTGCGGGCGCCGCCGCCGAGAACCGCAGACGACCGGTGATGGTGTGGGTTCACGGAGGCGCATACGTCTTCGGTGCGAGCAGTCAGCCGCTGTACGACGGGGCGCACCTCGCGAGCACACAGGACATCGTCGTGGTGACCGTCAACTACCGGCTCGGCGCGCTCGGGTTCGCCGACCTCGGTGCGCCCGATGGCACGACATCCGGGGGACGGTACGAATCCAACGCGGCGCTCAGCGACGTGCTGGCGGCTCTGCGATGGGTCGCCGACACCATCGACGCGTTCGGCGGCGACCCCGACAACGTGACGGTGGCGGGCGAGTCCGCGGGTGGCGGCATCGTCACGACGTTGGTGACCATGCCGGCGGCCAGGGGACTGTTCCACCGGGCGATCGCGCAGAGTTCGCCGGTGACCTCGGTGTACGACCGGGCGCGCGCCGCGTACGTCGCCGAGCGACTACCCGCAGCACTCGGCGGCGGGTCCGGTGACGTCGAGAGCTTCGCTGCGGCGGACACCGACGATGTGGTCGCCGCGACGATGAAGGCGTTCGCGGGCGTTCCCGAATCGCGTCCCGGCACCATCGCTTTCGCGCCCGTCGTCGACGGTGATCTGGTGCCGCGGCACCCGGTCGATGTCTACCGCGACGGCGAATCGTTGCCGGTGCCGCTGCTCATCGGCACGAACCGCGACGAGGCGTCGCTGTTCAAGCTCATGAAGTCACCGCTGATGCCCATCACCGAACCCGCGATCATGCAGATGTTCACGGCGATCGCCACGGAGTATCCGGAGGTCTCGCTACCGACCCCCGAGCGGGTGGCCGCAGCGTATCCCGGCACCAAGCCCAAGTCCTTGGGCCTCGGTGTGGCCCGCGACATCGCATTTCGTATGCCGACGGTGTGGGCCGCCGAGGGCCACGCGGCCGTCGCGCCGGTTCATCTCTACCGATTCGACTGGACGACGACGCTGTTGCGCCTCATGCGCATCGGCGCCTCCCACGCCACGGAACTGCCGTACCTGTTCGGCTACCTACCCACGGGTAAGGCGGGCTTCCAGTTCTGGCTCGGTGGTCGACGTACCGGCGAACGCGTCGCTGCCGACATGCAGGCGCGGTGGGGTGCGTTCATCCGCGACGGCGATCCCAACTCCGGCCTCGATTCGTCCGCGCCCGTGTGGCCTGCCTTCGTCTCGGATCGTCGGGCCACTCTTGTGATCGACGCCGACGATCGAGTCGTCGACGATCTCGACGCCGACCTGCGCACGGCCTGGGGCGACGAGGTCCTCGGATTTCGCTGACCGACCTCCACGACGTCAGGTCAACGATTGTTCACGAGAACGTAACGGATTTGCATACTCGGTTGAGACAGCATTACCCTCCCGTCTCAGGCTCTGCTTACTCGCGGGTAAGGAGTTCGTGTCGTGGAGGGGAACAATGCGTAGATTCTGGGGTACATCGCTGCTTGCCGTAGCGGTCATCACACTCGGGCTCGTCGGGATGCTCGTGGCGACGCCGCAGGCCTCGGCGAGTGATCGCCTCGACCGCTATCTGAACCTTCCGCTCGTCAACCGCGACGCGTCGCAGGGGCCCGGTGGTGTGAATGCCACACTGCCCACCGATCCGGCCGTGCTGCGCTCGCTGCTCGCCGAGGCGCGTCATCGCTCGCTCGACCCGTCGTCGTATCAGGCGTTGCTCTTCCAGTACTGGCTCGCCGACACCACCAAGGCCGCGGGTATCGACCTCGCCTCGTGGAATCCGAGGGCGGGAGTGAGTGCCAACCGTCAGAATCTGGTCCGCTCGTACCGCTTCTACGAGAACCTGCAACTCTCGCATCGCGAACTGCAGTGGGCCGGGATGGGTGGACTGGTCGGCGCCGACTTCGGTGGCGGGCTACTCGATTTCGAGCTCGCGACCAACGTCTACGACTTCGCCCGACTACAGCCCATCGCGAACGCCATTGTCGGACAGACCAACAAGACTCTCGGCCCGGTCTTCGTCGACAAGCTCCCGCGTGGTCTGCGCGCCCTGGCCCGCGTCGGCGCGACCATCTCGGCGGCAGACCTCCGCACGATTCAGGGCGACATCCTGGTGATGCAGAAGAACATCTTCTCCGACCTGATGCCGATGCACCGCGCCTACATGGTCGGCGGAGTGCCTGCGCTCGAGGAAATGTACCGCGCGGGCCTGTTCAACGGCGAGATCCTGAACGCCTGGAAGCAGATCGCGTCGAAACAGCCGGACGCGGTCGCCGCGGGCAATGCCCGACTGCTGCGCCGTGAACAGGGCGAGGTCATCAAGGACCAGTGGGACGCCACCCGCGCCTACAAGGGTGATGTCGGGGAGGCGATGACCTACGCGAGCACGGTGGCGGGCTCGCCCTCGGTTGCCGGGGTCATCCCGCCGCGATCGTTCCGGTCGATCCAGGTCCATGGGGCGGCACCGGATGGTCGTCGCGCGACATTGACTGTGCCGCTGCCGGATTGGAACTGGTCGGTCTATCCCGAACGGTGGGCCTACATCACCGATCAGCTGCTGCCCAAGTACAAGGACCAGGTCAACAATCACTGGCCGGAACTCGAAGCGACGCTGCGCAAGCCCTACGATCAGCAGCTCGAAAGCCACCGGCCGATGTGGAACATCGCGCCGATGCTGCAGTCCGCCCTGGAGACGACGAAGGTGACCTACTCATGAGTTCTTCGAGTGACGCGCGAAAAACAGTGCGCCCCAATCGACGACGTGGCGTGCTCGGGGTGGTGCTCGCCGTCGCTGCGTTGGGAGCAGCCGTGCTGTCGGCGACCGCCGCACACGCCGCGCCGCCCAACCGGACCCCGGGACTCGACGAGGTCTTCAACGGCTACGTCGTGGGCACGTTCAGCAAGGGCAGGCTCGCAAGTCCCGAAGAGGTGATCAAGCCACTCACCTCCGGCGACCCGTTCTACACAGAACCGCGGCTGCGCGGTGACGAGAAGCCCGGCACGGTGCTCAAGGCCAAGAGGGTCGACGTGCAGTTCACCGGCTTCCGGCCCGGCAACCTCGACGCCTACAAGCTCATGTACGTCACGCGTGGACTCCACGACGAGCCCGAGATCAGCACCGGAATCCTCATGGTGCCGGTCGACGGCCGCGACAACGCGACAAGGCCCCTCGTCGGATACCAGTTCGCCAACGACAGCGTCGGCGCCTACTGCCATCCCTCGACGATGTGGACCGGTGGCGATCCACTCGACGGGGCGTCGTGGTCGGCGCTCGGTCCGCTCGCGCAGATGTTCGGCAAGGGCTATGCGGTGATGATCAGCGACGTCGGCAACGACGGTGATCCGAATCCGCACGGCGTCTTCGCGGGCAAGTTCGGCGGGAACGCCCTGCTCGACGGGATGCGCGCTGCCCTCGCGCATCGTCCGGCGAAGCTGTCGAAGGACGCGCCCAAGGCGATCTTCGGTATCGCAGGCGGCGGCGTCGGAGCGGCGTTCGGTGCCGAGAAGGCCGCTGCCTATGCACCCGAACTGCACATCAAGGGCACCGTGCTCGAGGGCATGGTGGTCAATCAGCGCAACTTCATCCGCACCTCGGACGGCTCGGTGGGGTCGGGCTTCGCATTCGCGACGCTGCTCGGACTCGAGCCGCGCTACCCGGAGATGAAGATCGACGACAAACTGACCCCCGCGGGTAAGGCGCTGGCCGACGTGTTCCGCACGCAGTGCCAGACACCCGCGTACTTCGGCACGCCGTTCCTGCCGTTGAATACGCTGTTCAAGGGCGGCAAGAGCCCCGCAGACATCCCCGAATTCCAGCACGTCTACCGCGACAACGAACTCGGCCACCAGTCGCCGTCGGCGCCGGTGCTGATCGCCTCCTGCGCCAAGGACGACTCGCCGATGTCGCTGGTGCCCGCTGCCGACTCACGCAAGCTGGCCGCCACGTACCGCGCAGGCGGTACCCGCGTCGACTATCAGCCCACCGACTGCAGCATGCTGCGCTTCCTGACGAACATGTACGGCTGGGGTACCGATCTGTTCGGCATGCAGACGATCGACTGGCTCGACGCGCGGCTGAAGAGCTGATCGTCGACTCGACTACCGAGGGCAGCGTCGTCACTCCCACCTCATCTGTGTGCAGCTACCTTTCGCAGTGCCGAAGGTGGCTGTACGCAGATGAGGTAGCTGCGCATGTGCGGTGACGCATACGATCGGTTCATGACCCGAATCACGCTCAACGGCTCGTCGGTTCTGCACGACGGCGGGTTTCCCTACAGCGCAACCGTGACGTCCGGGCCGCTGCTGTTCACCGCGGGCATCGCGCCACTCGACACACAGGGGGCGATCGTCGCCGCCGACGACGTGGTCGGCCAGACCCGTCGTTGTCTGGAGAATCTGCGGGCGCTTCTCGCCGAGCAGGGCGCAACCATGGCCGACCTGGTCAAGCTGACCATCTACGTTGCCGAGCACCTACAGGCCGATCTCGCGGTCGCGTGGGAGGCCGTCGTGGCCGAGCTCGGTGAATCGGTGCCACCCGCGATGATGGCCGGGGTGACGGTGTTGCCCTACGACCAGCAGGTCGTCGAGATCGAGGCGATCGCCGCACCGTCGTCGGTGTAGCGCTGCGTCGATGACCACCAGCGCGCGACCTCACGTCACCGACGACCAGCGCCGCGCGCGGTTGATGCTCCGTCATCGCCTGGCCCCGGGAGCCCGGGCGGCGTCGCCACTCGAGGCAGCCGATTCGATGGTGGGACTGCACGCGACCAGCCCCTCGACGGTGTATCTGTCGACCTGGGCGCGTGTGCCCGGCTTTGTGCCCGTGGACATGGACCGCGCGCTCTACGACGACCGCAGTCTGGTCCGCCAACTTGCCATGCGCCGCACCATGTTCGTGATGCCGACGCCGACACTGCGCGACGCCGTCGGTGCGGTCGGGCCGCGCGTCGCGGCCTCCGAGCGGACCAACATGCTCCGCGATCTCCGGCGGAGCAACGACTTTCCCGATCCCGACGGCTGGATCGACGCGGCACGGGATGCGGTGGCGCGATTGGTCTGCGACGGTATCCCGCGTAGCACGACTCAACTGCGCGTCGCCCTGCCGGAACTCGATGGTCGCGTCACCGTCGGCGCGGGAAAGTCCTGGGGCGGAACCATGTCCATGGCTCCGCGGCTACTGAACATGATGAGTGCCGCAGGTGACATCGTCCGCGGCACCAACGACGGTCCCTGGCATCGGTCCAAGCCGTTGTGGGTCGGTATGGAGCAGTGGCTAGGCCGACCGCTCGATCCTCCTGACGTGGCAACGGGCCACGTGCGCATGATCGACCGGTGGCTGAGAGCCTTCGGACCAGGCACCGAGACCGACCTCGTCTGGTGGCTCGGCAGCACCAAAACGGCTGTGCGGGCCGCGCTGACGCAGCTCGACGTCGTCGAGGTCGACCTCGATGACGGGTCGGTCGGCTACGTACACACCGACGACATCGGGCGAGATGATCCAGTCGAACCGCAGGCGCTCCTGTTGCCAGAACTCGACCCGACGACCATGGGTCACAAACAGCGCGACTTCTACCTCGGGGAGCACGGAGCGCACGTCTTCGACTCCAACGGCAATGGGGGCCAGAGCGCGTGGTGGAACGGGCGGATCGTCGGTGGATGGTCGCGTCGCCCGGACGGATCGGTGCAGATCCACCCGTTCGAGAAGCTACCGCGTGCCGCGACGAAGGCTCTCTCGTCTCGTGCAGACGAACTCGCCGCCTGGCTGGGCGACGTGACTCCGCGGCCGGCCTTTCCTGCGCCGTTCATGCGTGGTGCGCCTCGATGAATGCGTACGGCCCCGGGCAGTCGCCGGGGGCGTGCACGCAGAGGAGATCGCGGGGCCGCAGCGCGGGGAACTACGTACACAATCGGGTCGTCAGCGCGAGGCCACGACAATAATTGTCGCGACGTCCCGCAGACGTCAGGGTTGTGTACGTGCGCGGGGCCTGAAGCCCATGGCACACGAGTGTCGGGGCGGGCGAGCAACTCTCCTGATCGCGCAGGTCAACGCTCACAGGGAGCTGCCAGCTCATCTCCAGACTGATGGCAGGCTGGAGGGAGAAGGTGTATCTGTGAACGAGATGGGTCAGGGAACAAGCCAGTTGATCAGCAAGGGCACCGGAGCCGGGCCCCGGGTACTCGTCGTCGACGACGAAACCAACATCCGCGAGCTGCTCTCGGTGTCGTTGAAATTCCAGGGCTACGACGTCGAGGTGGCGGCGGGCGGCCCCGAGGCCATCGACAGGTGCCGCACGTACAAACCCGATGTCCTGATCCTCGACGTGATGATGCCCGGCATGGACGGGTTCGGACTGCTCCGCCGGCTACGGGCAGACGGCATCGACGCCCCCGCACTCTTCCTGTCGGCCCGCGACTCCGTCGAGGACAAGATCAACGGGTTGACCATCGGTGGCGACGATTACGTCACCAAACCGTTCAGCCTCGAAGAGGTCGTCGCCCGTCTGCAGGTGTTGTTGCGTCGCAGTGGATTCGACGCGCAGGCCAAGGATTCGGCTCGGGTCACCTTCGCCGACATCGAACTCGACGACGAGACCCACGAGGTGTGGAAGGCGGGCAAGCTCGTCTCGCTCTCGCCGACCGAGTTCACCCTGCTCCGCTATTTCATGGTGAATGCGGGAACGGTCCTGTCCAAACCCCGCATCCTCGACCATGTCTGGAACTACGACTTCGGCGGTGAGGTCAATGTGGTCGAATCGTACGTGTCCTATCTGCGTCGCAAACTCGACTTCGGCGAGAAGCCGCTCATCCACACGCTGCGCGGCGTCGGGTACGTGATGCGAGAGCCACGCACCTGATGGTCGCCGTCGGGGCGCAGTCCGGCGCCGCAAGAGCTGTCGCCGCGGAGAAGTCTGAACCGGTGGCGGGTGCTGTGGTCACCAGGGCCAAGCGCGGAGTGCCGCTACGTGTTTCGTTGGTGGCACTGACGGTTCTGCTCGTGGCCGTCGGACTGTTGGTGTCCGGGATCGCGGTGACGTCGGCGATGAAGAGCGACCTGATGTCGCGCACCGACACGGGCCTGGTCACCGCCGTCGACACCTGGGCCAAGCCCAAGATGCGGATCAGCGAGTCGCCGGGCCCTCCACCGGGACCGCGTAGGCCGCCGTCGCCCTACTTCGTGCAGAGCACCTTGTACGACGGCAGCGTGATCTCCAGCAATGACTTCGACGACCAGCCGGCGATCTCGACTCTTCCAGCGGGTGACTACGGCCCGGCCACCGTCACGTCGGCAAACGACGACGGTCCGCAGTGGCGGGTGATCAAACGGTCGAGTCCGGAGGGACAGTCGATCGTGGCGATCCCGCTGACCGACGTCAACAAGACCATCTCGCGTCTGCAGTGGCTCGAATTCGGGATCGGTGCCGCGATCGTTCTCGTGATCGGAGTGCTCAGCTATCTGCTCGTCCGCTCCTCGCTGCGTCCGCTACGTCGGGTCGAGGAGACCGCGCATGCGATCGCTGCCGGAAATCTCAACATGAGAGTGCCGTCGGCCGCACCGAACACCGAGGTCGGCAGCCTGTCGTCGTCACTGAACACGATGCTGGGACAGATCCAGCACGCGTTCGCGACGACCGCCGCTTCCGAGCAGCAGGCCAGGGCGTCGGAGGAGAAGATGCGGCGCTTCATCGCCGACGCGTCGCACGAACTGCGCACCCCGCTGACGTCGATCAAGGGATTCGCCGAATTGTCGCGTAGCGGAGCGCTCCCCGACACAGGCGATGCTCTGCGCCGGATCGACGACGAGGCAGGCCGAATGGCGCTGCTCGTCGAGGATCTGCTGACCCTTGCGCGTCTCGACGCCCACCGCCCACTCAACTCGGAACCCGTTGACGTCCTGTCGTTGGCCGCCGACGCGGTGCAGGCGGCACGCGTCGCGGCACCGCAGCGGAGTATCCGACTGCAGTTCGGTGACTCCGACGAGCCGCCGATCGTGCTGGGCGACGCCTCGCGTTTGATGCAGGTCATCCGCAACCTGGTGAACAACGCCGTGGTGCACACGCCGAAGGACGCATCGATCACCGTCGGCGTCGACGTCGACAGCGGTGACACCGTCGGTGTCGGAGGCAGCCACGACGATGTGGTGATCACCGTCGCCGACACGGGCCAGGGGCTCGACCCAGCCGACCTCGAGCACGTCTTCGAGCGGTTCTACCGCGGCGACAGCTCGCGCTATCGCGGCGAGGGCGGCGGCAGTGGACTCGGTCTGTCGATCGTGGCTGCGCTCGTCGACGCGCACGGTGGTCGGGTAGGCGTCGAGTCGACGCCCGGCCAGGGTGCGCGCTTCTGGGTGCGACTGCCCCGGCTCACATCCTGAGCCGAGACTGCCGACTGTGCGCCCCCTGCCGCCGACTGTGCGCTGCCTACCGTCGACTGTGCGCTTCCTGCCGCCGACCGTGCACTGCCTGGCGTCGACTGTGCGCCCCTTGCCGCCGACCGTGCACTGCCTGGCGTCGACCGAGCATCACACCAGTCGGCGCAGCCGCGCGAACTCGGTGAC
Organism: Gordonia otitidis NBRC 100426; assembly: GCF_000248075.1. Taxonomy (GTDB): domain Bacteria; phylum Actinomycetota; class Actinomycetes; order Mycobacteriales; family Mycobacteriaceae; genus Gordonia; species Gordonia otitidis. The sequence continues at coordinate 10,325 of NZ_BAFB01000019.1, forward strand.
GTCGTCGCGGAAACGGTCGAGTGTCCCCAGCGTGTACATGCCGTCGATCTGACGATTAACCCACAGCTGATGGATTCGGCGTAGATCTGCCTGACGTGACTTCCAGCCGATCCCGTCGATCACCGCGAGTACCAACTGTCTCGGCAGACGTACCTCCGCCATCTCCTCGATCTCGCGGACCGCATCGGTCAGTTTCGATCCCGTCGAATCGAAACCCTTTGCCGCGACGACGATGTCGGGTGCATGAGGGTCGCCGACGATGAGGTCGGCCGGGGCATCGCGACCGTTCCGGCCGACGAAGCGCCCCCGGACCGTGTAGGTCAGGCCGAGCTGCTCGGCAATGGCTTCTATCTCGTCTTCGATTCGACGACCCGACGCCCCCGCCCGGGTGGCGGTCTGCCGGGTACCCGAGCGGGCGACGAGGATGTCGGCGAACGTGTAGGTGCGGTTCAGTTGCGCGTGCAATGCGCGGACGACATCGAACTCCTCGTCCATCCACGTGACCAGCGCAACGGGCTGGGTGCGTGCGAGTTTCCGCCACGACGACGTGCCGAACCGATGGCGCAGGAGGTTGTTCAACTTCTCCTGGGACAGCCCGACCGAGAGCCGCAGGATGCTGTCTTCGTCGGGGTGTTCCCGTGCCCACACGGCCAGGCCGGTGAGGTCGGTGTCGAGCATCTCGCCGAGCGACGCAACGGCGTCGGCGATTCGGGCCGATTCCTCGGTGGCCACCGTGGGATCGACGTGAGGGGTCAGCTGTCCCAGCGAGTCAAGGTACTCGTCGAAGTCGGGTGCGTCGCTCATCGAGACGGGTTGTCGCTCAATCTCGTCCGATGAAGAGGTACTCGCTCACATCGCGCCGGGTGGCGGCGGCGTGCGTGCCGAAGCTGTACTTGTGGTCGATGGCGATGACCTCCACCGACGGCTTGACCTTGCCCAGCAGGTCGACGATGCGGTCAGCGCCGGGTAGTGCGTTCGACGAGTACGACAGCACGATCGCGCCCGCATCCTCGAAGTGCTCGAACGTGCGCAGCAGCGCGTCGTCGATGGTCCGTTTGTAGGCGAATGGCGTGAACCGCTTCGGTAGCTTCTTGGTCTTGGTGTTCTCCATGATGGTCATTCCCTCCCAGTAGACCGACAGGCCCTCGAGGAAGTGGTAGCGCTTGATGTAGTCGTTGTCGTCTGTGGGCGGCGCGTACGGGGGGTCGAGGTAGACGAGGTCGGGCGCGGCGTCGAACAGGGGACTGACGTCGAGGTCGAAGATGTCGCCGCAGGTGCTGCGATGCTTGGACCCGTTACTGAAGACCGTCGAGTTGTACTCCGACGCCCCGCGCAGCCTGAAGTGGTCGCGTAGCGACATGCGTAGGTCGCGTCGGCCGTCGGCATAGCGGGTGGCGTCGGTGAACGTGAAGACACCGCGCGGCTGTTTGCGCGCTGCCGAGAGCACCAGTGCCGAGATGGCGAGGTCGCGTCGGTATCCGCGCAGTCGGGCGATGTGCGACCACGCCGAGTCGAGGAAGGCACGGTCGGCGGCGTCGAAGTAGAGGCCGTCGAAGGTCCGTCGGATGAAGTCGCGGTCGTCGGCAGGCGGACCGCAGATCTCGTCGATCAGATCGGGCTCCAGGCGTACCGAGGAGTTGGCCACCGTCGCGCGGGTGATGATGTGCGGGAAGTTCAGGAAGTCGTTACTCGCGACGGAAAACCCCTGGGCCTTGAGCAGATACGAGACCACACCGGACCCGGAGAATGCGTCGACGGCGGTCGTGCCGCCGATGTCGGCGAATGTGCGCTCGAGGTGCGGGAGGAGCCGATACTTGGAGCCCATGTACCGCAACCGGGGGAAGCGTTGGGCGCGTGCCACCACCTCTGCGGAACCGATCGACCGGGCCCCGGACGACGCTGCAGCCGAGGGTGCAGACTGCGTCGCGGGCGCGGCGTCGGTGAACTCTCGACGACTCACAGGAAAAGAATGTCACGCCGCACTGACAAGATCGCAGGCAACACGTCGGGGCCGGCGTCGATCAGACCTAGACTGTCTCCATGGCATCGGTATTCACCAAGATCATCAACGGAGAACTACCCGGTCGTTTCGTGTGGAAAGACGGGCAGGCCGTCGCATTCCTCACCATCGAGCCGGTGACCGAGGGCCATGTTCTGGTCGTACCGCGTAAAGAGGTCGATCACTGGGAGCAGATGGACACGGCGTCGTTCACCCATCTCGCCGACGTCGCGCAGCAGGTGGGCAGGGCCGTCAAGGCGGCATTCGACGCTCCGCGGATGGGTCTGCTCATCGCGGGCCTCGAGATACCGCACGTGCACCTCCACGTCTTCCCGGCCAAGAGCATGGAGACGTTCGACCTCAGCAAGGCCCGCAAAGACATCACCCCGGAGGAACTCGACGCCGACGCCGAGAAGATCCGCGCAGCCCTGCGCGCCACCGGGTACGGGGAGTACGTCGCCGACTGATCCGCCCATGACTGCACCCATCGGCCGGTGATAGAACACGAGTCGCCCTGGCCGACCCAGCACTCACCTCCTTGACGACGCTCGTCACGTGATGCTCTGCGAGTTCGTAGTGTCGCGGGCTCGAGGCCGGTGGATGCGCGACAGCGCACACGTGTCAGTGCGGGTCGACCTGAAGGTCTCGCGCGTGCTGAGGCGTGCCGTCGTGTCGCCGCATCCGAGGCGATGTATGGAGTTCTCAAGGGTCGTGTGTCCGGCGCCGACGTGACGCCGGACAGTGGGTGCCTTACGGAGGGCGCACGCGTCGCCTGCCGGGTAGAGAACGCGGGATACGGGCAGTGTCGATGAGGTGGGGGGAGTCGATGAGGTGGGGGGTCGATGAGGTTAGGCGACGGAGGTTGTTGTGTGCTGCCCGGCGGCGGGTTCAGGCGGCGACGTCGTCGAATCGCATGGTTCGTCGGTTGTAGGCGGGTAGTGGTGTGCGGTGGGGGTCGACGCTGGCGGGTGGTATGAGCCAAGAGTGGCGGTCGTGGCCCATCACGATGTCCCAGTCGCTGGCGTGGATGTGTGCGTGGCAGGAGGGGCAGAGTAGGCAGCCGTTGTCGAGATCGGTTGCGCCGCCGTCGATCCAATGGTGGATGTGGTGCACGTGAGACCACGAGGCGGGGCCTCCGCACTTCACGCAACATTCGTCACGGATGACGATGGCCTGGCGTAGGTGGTGTGGGAACAGTCGTTTGGTGTGGCCCATCTCGAGCGGCACTGTCTCGCCGTTGATGACGACCTCGGTGAGTGAGGCGTCGCATCCGAGTGCTCGAGCGGTCAGTTCGGTGATCGGTCCTACCCAGGGCAGGCGGGCCGGTTCTGGGGTGTCGGCGTGGACGAGTAGCGCGAGGTTGGTTCGGGGCGCAGTGACGAAGGGTGTCGATCGCTGCGGCGAGGTCGAGGATCTGCTCGAGGGCTTCGGTGCGTCGCTGTCCGACCGAACGTCTGTCAGGTGAGCCGTCGGGTTCGGTGCGTTCGGCTGAGAGTGAATCGAGTGCGGTGTTCAGCTTTTCGGCGAGCACCACATCCACGTCGCCACGAATCTCGGTGCGCCCCTCACCGTTCTGTGTGATCGAGAGAGTGTTGATGGTTCGGTCTTCGGCTGCGGGGATGCCACCATTCTCTCGCACGTGCTCGTTTGCTCGACCGCGTGCGGCCAACGCGATCTCTCGCGGTGTGGCCCCCGACAAACCCTGTGCGATGAGTGCGCGTTCGTGGTCGAGTCGCTCGTCATTCGAAAGCCTTTCCGCAGAGCGCTTCTCGATGTGGGCGAGTCCGGACACCATCGCCGACGTGTGCTCGCTCGAGAACACGCCGTCTTCAACGTAACCGGGCAGTCGCTGCAACGTCGCCATCGCCATGCCGATCTGCAACCAGCGCGTGGCGGTTGCAGGCGCCGCGCCCATCTCCATGAGCAGAACGCGCGTCTTGCCACCCGGCCCCGCGACCTTGAGTCTGTCCATCGCGGCAGCATGCGTGGATATCATAAAGTCGATGACATTGCGCATCGTCATCAATGTCTTTGTCGCATCGTATATCTCGCGGCCGGAGGCGTCGTCGTCGAGGCGGATCTCGCGGAGTCTCTCGAGGAGGGCGGGGAGCGGGGGCATATGTCCATTATGTGTAGAACGGTTGTTCGAGTCAAGGGATCGGATCAAGAAATATCAGCGAAAAATACTGCACGGCAACGTGATTCGATCACACACACTTGCCCCGTAACCAATTGTAGCGACCGCCTACGACACTTTCGGAGCGTCGAGTTCGGTTATCCACAAGCGGCATCGACCCTGTGCGGCTCGATCACATCATCGCTTGTGCGGCAACGGTAGTGGGCGTGCTCGTGACGGCGCCCGCAGGCGCATGCAACGACATCCGTCGGCGCGACTGCGCGGGGCTACGGTGCGGTACCCGCGAACTCCCGCGACCAACGGTCCGATAGGTCCGACGACGAGTCCTGGTGACTGCACAAGGACTGGCGCACAGTTTCTGCGACGCGAGCCGTCGGATTGCGATGCGCTGCGTGCCGTCACCACGACGGATACCTCTGCCATCCGAGATGCGTGCGAACGGTGGCATAACGCGCGTCGGCGACCTGATTGCAGATACACGTGTTGTCGACAGACGCGAGTGAAGCTCTCCGCGCATCTGTCAGGAACACGTGTATCTGCGCGCCACAGCAGTAGCTGTCGGCACACTCGCCCACATACTTCGCGTTATGGGCGGATCAGACGCTCCGGTGGATGAGCAGCGGCATGACGGCGGTGGCGCCCGCCTCGCGTAGTGCCGCGGCGGCCAGGGTGATCGCCCACCCCGACCGCGACTCGTCGACGACGAGCAGCACCTTCTGACCCGCGACCTCGGCTGGTGGTTCGCCGAGATGGTCGCGCCAATACGTCGCCTCGACGGCGCCGGGGGCATCCCGATCGGGTGGGTTGCCCTGCCGAACGGGTAGATGTCCGCCCGGTCGCTTCCCGACGATGCGCAGATGCTCTGCCAGCTGGTCGGCCAGGTTCGTGCCGGTCAGACGTAACGACATGATCATGTCCGGTCGCTGTCCGGACTGGCGCACCCACGCCGAGAGCGTCGACACCGCGGCGTCACCGAGGTCGCCCAAGGCCTGCCGGTCGTTGTCGCGGGCTGCCGCCAACAGATCAGCCCATTCCGGGGCATCGGCATGTGCCAGTACCCGTCCGGGTTGGGCTGCGAGGTCGTCGGCGATTCGTCCTCGACGCCCGAAATCGCCGCCAGGCCACATCTTTCGCGGTTCGAGGATCTGTGCGGAGCGGCGGAGTTCGCCGGTGATGGTGCGCACGACGGCAGGATCGACATCGGCGGTCAGCGGTGGCGTCAAGCTCCCTGTGCACACCGAACACCGGCCGCACGGTTGCGCCTGCGGATCGTCGAGCGACTCGGTGAGCAACTGCATCAGACACCGACGGCCTGCGATGTAGTCGCGCATGATGTCGGCCTCCCGACGCCGGACCTCGACCACCCCGTCGTAGTGCGCGGCGTCGTAGGTCCAGGGCACACCTGTCACGGACCAGCCGTCGGGGCCGCGTTCGGTCGCGCCGTCGACCGCGAGCTGTTTGAGCATCAGCTCGATGCGTCCGCGCCGCTGCCCGGTCGCGGCCTCCAGGGATGGCACCGACATCGGTTCGTCGGACCGGCGCAGCGCGTCGAGCACGGTATCCATCTTCGCCGGATCGGGGATGGTCGCGGTCGCGAAGTACTCCCACACAGAACTGTCCGTATGAGATGCCAAGAGCATCACGACGGCGTCGTCGAGCGCACGGCCCGCACGCCCGACCTGCTGGTAGTACGACACCGGTGACGGCGGCGACCCGACATGCACCACGAAACCCAGATCCGGTTTGTCGTATCCCATCCCGAGCGCCGAGGTCGCCACCAGGGCTTTCACCTGGTTGTGCAGCAAGGCGTCTTCGAGGTGGTGGCGACGGTCGGCGTCGAGCTGCCCGGTGTACGCCTCGACGGCGAGTGAGTCGCCGTGCACTGCACGGATGGCATCGACGAGCCGTTGCGCGTCGGCGACGGTGAGCACGTACACGATCCCCGAACCGGGAAGCTCGGGCAGGTGCTGGGCGACCCAGCCGTATCGGTCGATTGGCGACAAACCGTCAATCACGTTCAGGTGCAACGAGCTACGCGCAAGCGGACCGCGCAGTACCAGCGTCTCCGACTGCCCGCCGCCCGCGCTCAGCTGCGCCGCGACGTCGTCGGTGACCCGACTGTTGGCCGTGGCAGTGGTGGCGAGGACAGGCGTCTGGGGATTGAGTGACTGCAGGACGTCGGACACCCGGCGGTAATCGGGCCGGAAGTCGTGACCCCAGTCGGAGATCGCATGCGCTTCGTCGATGACGAGCAACCCGATCTCACCGGCCAACGCGTCGAGCACCCGCCTGCCGAACCCGGGATTGGCGAGACGCTCGGGCGAGACGAGCAGCACGTCGAGGTCGCCGGAGCGCAGCGAGGCCTCGATCTCTGACCACTCGTCGACGTTCGACGAGTTGAGCGTCGCCGCACGCAACCCGGCCCGCTGAGCTGCGGACACCTGGTCGCGCATGAGGGACAACAGTGGCGACACGATCAGCGTCGGCCCACGCCGATGCGATCGCAGGATCGCCGTCGCGGTCCAATACACCGCCGACTTTCCCCACCCCGTCGCCTGCACCACCAGAACACGTGGCCCGCTCGCTTCGCTCCCGGCGCCGGGCACACGTGGCCCGCTCGCCCGGTCGGTCGATCCCACCAACCCCGCAACCGCGCGGAGCTGGTCGTCGCGTAGGCGGGCGCCGTCGCCCGCGAGACTGGTGATCACGGCGTCGGCGACAGCCTGGTCGTCGTCGGAGAGCTGGAGGGGTGTGCTCGTCATGCCCGCCAATCTAGTGACGGGTACCGACGACAGCCTTTTCCCAGGCCAGACGTTCACAGGAAGCTGGCAGGGTTGACGCAGAGTGGACGAAGTTTGCCCCTCGAATCTGTTAGTCATGACGACAGAAGCCCTCCCGCAGGCCGCTGCACCCGTGACGATCGTCGCCGACACCTCGCCCGATGCTCCGGTACTCGACATCGTCGTTCCGGTCTACAACGAAGAGGCCGACATCGCCGACTGCCTCCGCCGATTGCACGACCACCTCCGCGCCCACGTCCCGTTCACGGCACGCATCACCGTCGCGGATAACGCCAGCACCGACAACACAGTCACGATCGCCGCCGAGCTCGCCGGTGAACTCGGTGGCATCCGCGTCGCGCATCTCGACCAGAAGGGTCGCGGGCGGGCACTCAAGGCGGTGTGGATGCGTAGCGATGCGCGGATCGTCGCCTACTGCGACGTCGATCTCTCCACCGATCTCAACGCACTGATGCCGCTCATCGCGCCGCTCGAATCGGGCCACTCCGACATCGCGATCGGTTCGCGACTCTCCCGCGGATCGCGCGTCGTGCGCGGACCGAAGCGCGAATTCATCTCGCGCTCATACAATCTCATCCTCCGCACGACGATGCGCGCGAAGTTCTCCGACGCCCAGTGCGGGTTCAAGGCCATGCGCACCGATCTAGCGCGTCAGGTCCTGCCGTACGTCGAGGACACCGGATGGTTCTTCGACACAGAGTTACTCGTGCTCGGTGAGCGGATCGGCCTGCGCATCGCCGAGGTCCCGGTCGACTGGGTCGACGACCCGAACAGCACCGTCGACATCGTCTCCACAGCCGTCGACGACCTCAAGGGGTGCGCACGTGTGGGCTACGCGCTCGCGCGCGGCCGCCTGCCGATCGCGGAAATGAGGTCGACGGTCGGTCGCGCACGGACCGCCGGTCCCGATATCGCGGGCGTGCCCCACGGCATGGTCGGCCAACTCGTTCGATTCTGCGTCGTCGGCGCGGCGTCGACGGCCGCCTACGCCGTGCTCTACCTGCTGCTGCATTCGATCCTCGGCTCGCAGGTGTCCAATTTCGTCGCCCTGGCGGTGACCGCGGTCCTCAACACCGCGGCCAACCGAAAGTTCAGCTTCGGGGTGCAGGGTCGCGAGGACGCGCTCAAACACCAACTCTTCGGTTTCGGCGTCTTCCTCTTCGGCTGGGTGGTCACCGCGGGTGCGTTGGCGGGCCTGCACTCGTTCGCCCCCGGCGCCTCCAAGCACGTCGAACTGCTCGTGCTGATCGTCGCGAACCTCGTAGCCACCGCGACCAGGTTCGTCGGTCTGCGCTGGGTGTTCCGCGCGCACCTGAGACGCACGGCCGAGGCAGCGGAGTGATGTCCCCGCACATGAACGGTCACCGCAAGCGCCAACCACCGCAAGACCTGAGCACCTCTGAGCGAGAAGCGAGACGATGACAAGCACCACAACCGCATCGGTGACGGCCCCGGATTCCCGGGGCCACGCCCGCGTCGACGACCATGCTGCGACGCCGGTCCGCGCCCGCCTCTGGCAGCGACTGTCGCTGGGCGCGCTGTTGATCGCGACGACGATCATCAACCTGTGGAACCTCTCGGCCAACGGCTGGGCCAACTCGTTCTACTCCGCCGCCATCCAGGCCGGCTCGCAATCGTGGAAGGCGTGGTTCTTCGGGTCGTCGGACATGGCGAACTCGATCACCGTCGACAAACCGCCCGCGTCGCTCTGGATTCCGGCACTGTCGGTGCGGGTCTTCGGGCTGAACTCGTGGGCGATCCTGGTGCCCAACGCGCTGATGGGCGTGGCGGCGGTGGCGCTGCTGTATTGGATGACCCGTAAGTACTTCGGGCACTGGGCGGGCATCCTCGCGGGCGCGACGCTGGCGCTGACGCCCGTCGCGGCGATGATGTTCCGGTTCAACAACCCGGAGGCGCTGCTCATCCTGTTGATGATCGCCGCGGTCTGGGCCTGCCTCAAAGCTGTTGAGACAGGACGGCTTCGGTGGATGATCCTCGTCGGAGTGTTCGTCGGCTTCGGCTTCCTCACCAAGCAGCTGCAGGTGATGCTGATCGTGCCGGGCCTCGCCATCACCTACTTCGCGTTCGGACCCGGCGGTTGGGGCCGACGCCTCGCATACTGCTTCGCCGCGCTCGGCGCGATGATCGTCAGCGCGGGATGGTGGCTGCTGGCCGTCGCACTCTGGCCGGTCTCGTCCCGACCCTGGATCGGTGGCTCCCAGCACAACTCGGTGATGGAACTGACGCTGGGTTACAACGGCTTCGGGCGCCTGAGCGGTAACGAGACCGGGAGTGTCGGACCGGGAATGGGGCGTGGCTCCTACGGTGGCGCCGCCTTCGGGCCCGGCGGGATGGGCGCCGACATCGCAGGCGGCGGTGGCCCCGGCGGTCCGGGCGGGCGCGGCGGCATGTGGGGACAACCCGGTCTGCTGCGTATGTTCCAACCGGAGCAGGGCGGTCAGATCGCATGGCTCATCCCGTCCGCGCTGCTGCTCGGTATCGCCGCACTCATCATCATCGGTCGCGCAAGGCGCACGGACACCCGTCGTGCATACCTAGTGGTGTGGGGACTGTGGCTGCTGGTCACGATGGGTGTCTTCAGCTTCATGGCGGGCATCTTCCACAGCTACTACACGGCGGCGCTCGCTCCGGCGGTGGCAGCGGTACTCGCCGGCGGTGCTGCAGTCGCCTGGCGTGCGCGAGACCACGTCTGGGTGCGTTGCGTCCTGGCCGCGGCGGTATGGATCGCCGCGATCTGGGGGTTCGCGCTGCTCGCGAGGTCGTCGGACTTCGTGCCGTGGCTGCGCTATGTGGTGTTGTTCCTCGGGATCGTGGGCGGGGCGGCCATGCTGTTCGCGCACCGCGCGTATCTCGGTGCGCTCGCCATCACGATGTCGGTGATCGCGGCGATGGCCGGTCCGTTCGCCTACACCGTCGACACGATCACGACGGCCAAGCAGGGATCGATCATCAGCGCGGGACCTCGCGTCGACGGTGGCTTCGGCCCGGGTGCGGGAATCCGCATGGGTCGCGCGGGCTTCGGGGGGACACGCGGCATGTCGCCCATGGCGGGCGGTCCCGGCCAGCTCGGTCAGGCGGGCCAGCAACCCGGGCAGCCTGGTCAGGCGGGCCAACAACCCGGGCAACCGGGTCAGGTGGGCCAGCAACCCGGACAGGGCCAGCAGGGGCAGACGTGGCAGCCCGGGCAATCCCAGAACGGTACGGGTTCCCGATTTGCAGGCGCGCGGGGCGGGATGGGAGGCCCCGGCGGCGGGCTGCTCAACGGATCGAAGCCCAGCGCGCAGATGCTGGCGCTGCTGAAAGCCGATGCCGGGGACTTCACCTGGGTGGCTGCGGCGGTCGGGTCGAACACGGCCTCGGGCTACCAACTCGAATCCGGGTATTCGGTGATGCCGATCGGCGGATTCAACGGCACCGATCCGTCGCCGACGCTCGCGCAGTTCCAGAATCTGGTGAAGCAGAGGAAAATCCACTACTTCATCGGTGGTGGCGGTTTCCCGGGCGGAGGCTCTGACAGCACCAGGCCGTCGAGTCAGATCACACAGTGGGTGGAGCAGAACTTCACCGCGAAGACGGTCGATGGTGTGACCGTGTACGACCTGACGGCACATAACTAACGGCAGGCAGGAGTAGCGGGGCCCGATCGACAAGCGCAGATTGGAATCATTCCAGTGTCCGTTGTGCGAACTGCCGTTGCCGCCTGGTGACATTAAGGTTCATCAACGTGGCAGTGACGATCGGACATCGGCTGAGCCGGATGACGGGCCGCGACCCTCACGAGGAGCGACGCGCAGCGACCAACCTGGAATTGTTCTTCGACCTCGTCTTCGTGGTGGTCTTCTCGGTCGCCGGGACTCAGGTCGCCCACTACCTGGCTGAAGGGCATTGGCGTACAGCCGTCTTCGGATATGTGCTGTGTACCTTCGCGGCGATCTGGGCGTGGATCAACTTCAGCTGGTTCTCGTCGGCCTTCGATACCGATGACTGGTTCTTCCGCGTCATGGTGTTGGTGCAGATGGTCGGCGTGGCGATCCTCGCCTTGGGCGTCGCGCCGGTGTTCTCGTCGATCGACCACAACGAGCATGTCGACATCCGGGTCCTGGTGACCGGATACGTGGTGATGCGACTGGGGTTGCTGACGCAGTGGCTGCGAGCGGCTTCGCAGAGCACGAGGTATCGCAGGACATGTCTGACCTATGCGCTGATGATCTTCATCGCCCAGGTCATGTGGGTGATCGTCGCGATCGTCGATCTCGCGTTGTGGCCCACCATCGTCGCGATCCTGGTGTGTGCATTCGTCGAGATGCTCGGTCCGTGGATCGCCGAGAACAAGATGGAACCGACGCCGTGGCACCCGCACCACATCGCCGAGCGGTACTCGCTGCTGACGATAGTCACTCTCGGCGAAGGGGTGGTCGGGACCGTTGCCGTACTGCAAGCCGTCGTCGAGGAAGAGGGCTGGACGACGTCGTCGGCGGTCTTCGGTCTCTCTGCCATGGTCATGACCTTCGCCATGTGGTGGATCTACTTCACGGTTCCCGTCGGCGACGCCCTGCACACCAACAAGGCCAAGTGCTTCGAGTGGGGGTACGGACACACGGTCATCTTCATGGCGGCGGCGGCGACCGGGGCAGGACTCGAGGTTGCTGCCCTGTGGACCGAACACGAGGCGACCATCAGCGCCGGGGCCGTCGTCGCCTGCGTCGCGGTGCCGCTGGGAATCTACTGTCTGTCCGTGATCGGCATGTACGACTATCTCGTCAAGTTCGATCCGACGTCAGTGTTGTGTGCGGTGGGAACCGCAGTCCTACTCGTCGCCGGGGTGTGGATGGCTTTTGCCGGGGTGTCGCTGACCGCCGCCATCGTGGTGGTCACCTTGGCACCGGTGTTCGTCTTGATCGTCGACGAGGTGTTCCGCGTGCCCCGGCGCGCGCGAGTGTTGCTGGCGATGGGGGTCGACGCCGCGGTCTAGAACCTGCGCAACCTGTGCTGCTCGCCGCGGTGTCCACCCACTAGAGTCGTGGGCGTGCGCGTACTAGTCATCGGCTCGGGCGGCCGTGAACACGCCCTTCTCCTCGGCTTGTCCCGCGATCCGTCGGTCTCCGATCTGCACGTCGCCCCCGGTAACGCGGGCACCGCTGCGCTCGCCACCAACCATGCCGTGGACGTCGCGTCGGCGGACGCGGTGGTGGCACTCGCGCGCGAGGTCGCGGCCGAGCTCGTGGTCATCGGCCCCGAGGTTCCCCTCGTCCTCGGTGTGGCCGATGCCTTGCGTGAGGCCGGTTTCGCGACTTTCGGTCCCGGGGCCCGGGCGGCGCAGATCGAGGGCTCGAAGGCCTTCGCCAAGGACGTCATGGCCGCTGCCGGGGTACGGACCGCGCACAGCGAGGTCGTCGACAACCCAGCGAAACTCGACGCCGCTCTCGATCGTTTCGGACCCACCTGGGTGGTCAAGGACGACGGTCTCGCAGCGGGTAAGGGTGTCGTGGTCACCACTGATCGCGCCGCTGCGCGCAGCCACGCCGCCGAATGCCTGGAGATCGGACATCCCGTACTGCTCGAGAGTTTTCTCGACGGACCGGAGGTCTCACTGTTCTGTCTTGTCGACGGCGACACCGTCGTGCCGCTGATCCCGGCGCAGGACCACAAGCGTGTCGGCGACAACGACGCGGGCCCCAACACGGGCGGTATGGGCGCGTACACGCCGCTGCCGTGGTTGCCCGACGACGTCACGCGGCAGATCGTCGACGATGTGGTGAAACCCGTTGCCGCGGAACTGGTGAGACGGGACACCCCGTTCTCCGGCCTGCTCTACGCCGGGCTCGCCATCGGCGCAGACGGACCGGCTGTCGTCGAATTCAACTGTCGCTTCGGCGATCCCGAGACGCAAGCGGTGCTCGCGTTGCTGAAGTCCCCGCTGGGACAGACGCTCAACGCGACGGCAACCGGGACCCTCGCCGACCTCCCGCCGCTGGAGTGGGAAGACGGTGCTGCGGTCGTGGTGGTGATCGCGGCGGAGAACTACCCCGGAAAACCGCGCACCGGCGACGCCATCATCGGCGCTGGCGGGGAAGGCGTGCTGCACGCCGGGACGGCCCTCGACGCCGCAGGGCAGGTCGTGTCATCCGGCGGACGTGTGCTCGGGGTGCTCGGCGTTGGAGCCGACCTCGCCGAGGCGCGCGCGCAGGCCTACGAGCGGATCGAGGCAATCAAGTTGCCCGGTGCGCATCACCGGACCGACATCGGCAGGGCCGCGCTCGACGGCGAGATCAGTATCTGACCCCGGCTGAATTCACCGGGCCAGTTCTCGACCGAGGAATGCCACCTGGTCGGGAAGCACGCTGCGCCAGTACCGGTTGGTGTGGCCACCCGCTGCGGTGCCGAATGCTGCGGGCGGATGGAGCCCCGCGGCCCACTGGCGCGTGTAGGTGTAGAACTGGTCGCTCGAACCGATGTTGATCAGCAGTGGGATCTTGTCGAAAGCCCGCTGCTGTCCGAACAGCGAATTCTGCTGGTAATCCTCGAAGCTGTCGAATGCGCGGGCCGGGTAGTTGCTCGGGTCGGCCCACAGCGCCGGTGAACTGACCGCGATTGCGGCAACCCGCGGGGAACCGAGCATGGCGCCGAGACGCAGCGCCCCGTAGCCGCCCATCGACCAGCCGAAGAGGCCGATGCGTTCGGTCGACACATCGAGGTCGGAGTTGCCGGCCAGCATGGGGATGAACTCGTCCAGAACCATTGCGCCGCCGTCTGTTCCGTCTGCTCGTGCGTGCCAGTAGTTGCGGGCGCCGTCGGCGGCGGCGATCGCGAACGGCGGGTTGCCGGCGTCGACGTACTCCTGGAGCACGTTCTGGATACTCAGCTTGCTGGTGAAGATCGACTGCTCGTTGGTGTTCAGTGCGTGGAGCACGACGACCACCGGAAGCGTCCCGCTCACGCCGGTTGGTCGGGCGAGTGCCCAGCGCGTCGGGCGGCCGCCCATCTTGGCGGAGACGAAGCTACCGGTGACGACCTCGGGACCCTCGGCGATGGGTGCGGGCGAGGTCTCGCTCGGCAGTTCGTCGTCGGCCGAGCGCGGCGCCGCGCGTCGCTGATCGACGGTCACCGCGTCCGACCGCGAACATGCCGACACGGCGCCGACCGCCGCGAGTCCCAGCACCGACGCGAGCACGGCACGACGGGAGACCCGGTCTGGCGTCGTGCGGGGCGAGGACGGGAACTCGGAAGCGAGGGGTGGGCGGTCGGTGCTCATCGAGTTCACAGGATAGTTGGCGCGATCTAGATGGCGGCGATCGCCGCCTTCAGTTTCGTGGACGCCTCTGCTGCGACGTCGGGCAGCCCAGGAGCGTCGGCGACCTGAACCATGATGTCGGGGTTCATGGCCTCGACGATCACCTCACCGTCGACGTCGGGGTTCGCGCGCACCACCACGTTGCACGGCAGCAGCAGGCCGATCTGGCGTTCGACGCCGAGTGCGCGGTGGGCCAGCCCGGGATTACAGGCGCCGAGAATGAGATACGGCTCGATGTCGGCGTCGATCTTCTTCTTGAGCGTCGCCGTGACGTCGATCTCGGTGAGCACGCCGAAGCCCTCATCGGCCAATGCGGCGCGGGTGCGTTCCACCGCGTCGTCGAAGTCGGTGGTCACAGTGGTGGAGTAGCCGAGTTGCATGCGCAGTCCTTTCTCGGGTGGCGGTCTGACTCTGTGTCAGGCCAGAGCGAGGAACAGCTTCTCGAGCTGTTCCTCGGTCATCGGTTCGGTTGTCGCTTCGTCGCCGGTGAGGCATTCGCGCAGACCGGTGGCGACGATCTTGAATCCTGCGCGATCGAGTGCCCGCGACACGGCGGCGAGCTGCGTCACCACGTCCTTGCAGTCGCGCCCCTGCTCGATCATGGAGATCACTCCTGCGAGTTGTCCGTGCGCGCGGCGCAGTCTGTTGAGTACCACCGTGATGGCTTCGTCGTCTCCGACCATGAAGTCACTCTCCTCGCTCCGTGTCCGAATCGTCGTGATGATGACGGGACCTCCGCCGTTCGTCTTCTCTCATCATACCCCAGGGGGTATATGGCGATCGTGAGGCCGAGATTCGCGAAAGCCAACCACGTATCGCCGGTCGCTTGGCAGCATGGGGACCATGACGGCGGCGACGACTCCCAAGGGAGAACGCCGACGGTCGCGCCTGATCGCGGCCGCCGGAGAGTTGTTGCTGGAAGGCGGCTTCGACGCCGTGCGTCACCGGGCGGTCGCCGATCGCGCTCAGCTGCCGCTGGCGTCGACGACCTACTATTTCGGATCGCTCGAAGACCTCATGGCCGAGGCGGCGGCGTTCGTCTCGCGGGCCGACGAACAGGCCGTCATCGACCGCGGTGACGCCGTCGCCCGGCGTCGGCGCGGCGGCCACGCGACGGCGGAGACCCTCGCCGACGTCTTCGTCGGGTCGGCCACGCCGAACGACGAACTGGCCGCCCGGTACGAGATGATCGCCCTCACGCCGAGATATCCGCGGCTCTACGACGTCGTCGCCGCGCGACACGCGACTCTCGCAGGGGTGCACCTGCAGGTCCTCGAGAAATCCGGGCGTGCGGCGCGCGCGGGCCACGTCGAGAACCTGATCGCGATCGAAGACGGAGCGGTTCTGGGTGCGCTCGGACGCGGATCGTCGCCGGTCGACGCCACGTGCGATGCGCTCGTAGAGGTTGTCGACGTCTTGGCCCCGCGGCTGGATGAGCTCAAATGATGCGATGGGATGGCTGGTGGGACACCGTGGGGAGGAACTGACGTGCGGAGATCGGTGAAGGACCGGAGTATCGACGCGCGATGCGGCCCGATGGAGCGGCTCGCGGTGACCGTCGTGGTCGCTGTGGGTGTGTTCGTCGGTGCGTTGTCGGCGCAGGGCTCGGCGTCGGCCGAACCGGTACAGGCCCCCGACCCTGGGGTGCCGTTCTCCTCGGTCGTGTACGGGACAGGGTGCACCTATTGGCTGACGGGACTCGTGAACTCCCGCGGAACAGTGACGTTCTGGGAGGGACGCAAGGGCTACACGCCGCAGCTCATCGGGAGTGCAGAGCCCTCGGGCGGGCAGGCCACGGTGCGTTGGATTCCGCGGCGGACCGGCGACAGGTATCTCTACACGAAACAGAACGGTGCCCGTTCGACGCTGACGCTGGCGCGGGTGCACCAGGGCTACGGATCCGGCGGGATGTGCATCGCGCTCTGAGCCGATCGTGAGACCCCGGCGCCCGTAGGAGGCGGCACTCGCACGCACGATTAGACTGTTGACGTGTCGAAACCTGCCATCACCAATGTTCTGGCCAGCCGATATGCATCTGCCGACCTCGCCGAGATCTGGTCGGCGACCAACAAGATCGCACTCGAACGCCGCCTGTGGCTGGCAGTGCTGAAGGCGCAGCAGGACCTGGGAATCGATGTTCCAGATGGCGCGGTCGCCGACTACGAGGCCGTGATCGACCAGATCGACCTCGGGTCCATCGCCGAGCGCGAGCGCGTGACCCGCCACGACGTGAAGGCACGCATCGAGGAGTTCAACGCGCTCGCCGGCCACGAGCAGATCCACAAGGGCATGACGAGCCGCGACCTCACGGAGAACGTCGAGCAGTTGCAGATCCTGCAGTCGCTGCGCCACGTGTACGCGCACGGGATCGCGGTGCTGGCCCGTCTCGTCGAGCACGCAGCGCAGTACAGCTCGACCGTCATGGCCGGACGCAGTCACAACGTCGCTGCGCAGGCCACCACGCTCGGCAAGCGGTTCGCGTCGGCCGCCGACGAGCTGATGATCGCCCTGCAGCGCGTCGACGAACTCGTCGACCGCTATCCACTGCGCGGCATCAAGGGGCCGATGGGGACGAGTCAGGACATGCTCGACCTGCTCGGCGGCGACGCGTCGAAGCTCGCCGAACTCGAGACCCGCGTTGCCGGGCACCTCGGATTCGCGCGGTCGTTGACGTCGGTGGGACAGATCTATCCGCGTTCACTCGATCACGACGTGGTGTCGACACTGGTCCAGGTGGGTGCCGGACCGTCGTCGCTCGCGCACACGATCCGGCTGATGGCGGGCCACGAACTGGTCACCGAAGGATTCCAGCCCGGACAGGTCGGGTCGTCGGCGATGCCGCACAAGATGAACACCCGCAGCTGCGAGCGGGTCAACGGTCTGCAGGTGGTGCTGCGCGGATACGGCTCGATGGCCGCAGAGCTCGCGGGTGCCCAGTGGAACGAGGGTGACGTGTTCTGCTCGGTCGTCCGACGTGTCGCGCTGCCCGACGCGTTCTTTGCGATCGACGGCATGCTGGAGACCTTCCTGACCGTGCTCGCCGAGTTCGGTGCGTACCCGGCCGTGATCGAGAACGAACTCGACCGGTACCTGCCGTTTTTGGCCACCACCAAGGTGTTGATGGCGTCGGTGCGCGCGGGGGTCGGTCGCGAGACCGCGCACGAGGCGATCAAGGAGAACGCTGTCGCCGTCGCGCTCGCGATGCGTGAGCAGGGACGCGAGCCCGACCTGCTCGATCGCCTCGCAGCCGACGACCGCATCCCCCTCGATCGCGCCCAACTCGACGCGCTCCTCGAGGACAAGGAGGTGTTCGTCGGTGCCGCGGGTCGCCAGGTCGCCGACGTCATCGCCGCTGCGGAGAAGCTGATCGCCGACAACCCCGAGGCCGCCAACTACGTACCCGCACCGATCCTGTAGTTCACGCCCTGCTGGTCGAAACCGCTCACTTCTTCTCGGAATGCCCGAGCTGCCAGTCGGGCAGTGCGGTGTCGCGCAGACGTCGCTTGAGTTCCGCTGCATCGGGGAACCCGCCGTCGGCCTTGCGTTCCCAGAGCTGCGTTCCGTCGACGTCGATCCGGAAGACCCCACCGGTTCCCGGTACCAGGGTGACCGAGCCGATGTCGGTGCCGAAGGTGCTGAGCACTTCCGAGGCCATCCAGCTCGCACGGAGCAGCCAGTTGCATTGCGTGCAGTACGTGATGGTGATCGCGGGAGAGGCCATCGCTCTACGCTCCCACATGCGTCGTCGCCACACCGGAGCATCTAAGGTCGAGGTATGCGTCCAGCTCTCGATTCGTACACCTTTGTGACCTCGGGCAAGGTGCGCGAGATCTATCAGATCGACTCCGAAACCCTGCTCATGGTCGCCAGCGACCGTATCTCGGCGTACGACTTCGTGTTGTCGCCGGAGATTCCCGACAAGGGGCGCATCCTGACCGCGATGAGCTTCTTCTGGTTCGACGCGCTCGGCGTGCCCAACCATCTCGCCGGTGGCCCCGACGACGAGCGCATCCCGGCCGAACTCGTCGGCCGGTCGATGGTGGTGCACAAGCTGCCGATGGTGCCGGTCGAATGTGTGGCACGCGGATATCTGACGGGGTCGGGACTCATCGACTACAACAAGACCGGCGCGGTATGCGGGGTGGTGTTGCCGTCGGGTCTGCACGAGGCCGACAAGCTGCCGGAGCCGATATTCACGCCTGCGACCAAGGCCGAGCAGGGTGATCACGACGAGAACATCACCGTCGAGCAGGCCGCAGAGCTCGTCGGTGCCGACCTCGCCGATTCGCTGCGCACCGCGACTCTCGACATCTACGGCAGGGGCGCCGACCTCGCCGCCGGCCGCGGAATCATTCTGGCCGACACCAAGTTCGAGTTCGGTCAGGCGCCCGACGGTTCGCTGGTTCTCGCCGACGAGGTGCTGACCCCCGACTCGTCCCGGTACTGGGATGCCGC
This sequence comes from Gordonia otitidis NBRC 100426, assembly GCF_000248075.1. Taxonomy (GTDB): domain Bacteria; phylum Actinomycetota; class Actinomycetes; order Mycobacteriales; family Mycobacteriaceae; genus Gordonia; species Gordonia otitidis. Next base: position 29,029 of record NZ_BAFB01000019.1, read on the forward strand.
CTCGTACTCGCCGGGACACGTGCAGCCGAGTTTCGACAAACAGATCGTCCGGAACTGGTTGACGTCGGCCGCCTCGGGGTGGGATCGATCGTCGGACGACCCGCCCCCGAGCCTGCCCGCCGACGTCGTCGAACGCACGCGCGCACGGTACATCGAAGCCTACGAACTGATTTCGAAGAAGTCGTTCGCAGACTGGCCCGACCACGCATAGGAGACTCGTGACCGACACCACCCCCGGCAACGCTGCCGCGCTCACCGCGCCCGCCGCCAAGAAGGTACGCACCGAACGTGTCCACCACGGCGACACCTTCGTCGACGAGTACGAGTGGTTGCGCGACAAGGACGACGCCGAGGTGATCGCCTTCCTCGAAGCCGAGAACGCCTACACCGAGGCGCACACCGCGCAACTCGCGGACCTGCGGGCCACGATCTTCGGGGAGATCAAGTCGCGCACCAAGGAAACAGACATGTCGGTGCCGAGTCGACGTGGCGGCTACTGGTACTACGGCCGGACGCAGGAAGGCAAGCAGTACGGCATCCAATGTCGTTGCCCCATCGGCGATGTCGACGACTGGACGCCGCCGGAGGTCTCCGACGACGCTCCGCTGCCGGGTGAGGAGATCCTGCTCGACGCCAACGTCGAGGCACAGGGACACGAGTTCTTCAGCCTCGGAGCGCTCGCTGTCAGCCACGACGGCAAGTGGCTCGCGTTCAGCACCGACGTCGTCGGAGACGAGCGGTACACGTTGCGCTTCAAGAACCTCGAGACCGGCGACCTGCTTCCCGATGTCATCACCGACACGGCGGGAGGGGCGTCGTGGTCACTCGACGCCAAGCACGTGTTCTACCAGACGGTCGACGCCGCGTGGCGCCCGGATACGGTGTGGCGCCACGACATCGGCGCCGGAACCGACGACGTCAAGGTCTTCCACGAGCCCGACGAGCGCTACTGGGTCGGCATGGGCTCCACGCGCAGCGACAAGTACCTGATGATCGTCACCGGCTCGAAGATCACCTCCGAGTGCTTCGTGCTCGCCGCCGACGACCCTACGGGCGAGTTCCGCAGTGTCGCGCCGCGCGTCGAGGGCGTCGAATACTCGGTGGAGCACGCCGAGATCTCCGGCCGCGATTACTTCCTGATCGTGCACAACGACATTCGCGACGGGGAGAAAGCGGAGGACTTCGCGATCGACATCGCCCCCGTCGACGATCCCTCTGTCCGAACCGAGTTCATCGGCCATCGACGCGGTGTACGCATCGAGGACATCGACGCCTTCCGCGACTACCTCGTGCTGTCCTACCGTGCCGATGCGCTTCCGCGGGTCTCGATCGCAGACCTGCGTCGGATCGACGGAGTGCCGGTGGCAGAAGACTTCATCGAAGTCGCTGTCGCACAGGAGCTGTTCTCACTCGGGCTCGCGGGCAACCGCGAGTGGACGACGCCGCGCCTGCGCTTCGGTTACGGCAGCTTCATCGAGCCCGCCGAGTTGTTCGAGCTCGACGTCGAGACCGGTGAACGCACCCTGCTCAAGCGTCAGCCCGTGCTCGGCGGATACGACCCCGACGAGTACGAGCAGTCCCGCGAGTGGGCCACGGCAACAGACGGAACGCGGATTCCGCTGTCGGTCGTGCGGCGCAAGGGCGTCGGAGTCGCCGACGACGGTCGGCCCACACCTGCGCCACTGTTGATCTACGGATACGGCTCGTACGAGGCGAGTTTCGATCCGGGTTTCTCGGTGTCGCGGTTGTCGATGCTCGACCGCGGCGTCGTGTTCGTGCTCGCGCACGTGCGCGGCGGCGGCGAGATGGGGCGCCACTGGTACGAGAACGGCAAGACGCTCACCAAGAAGAACACCTTCACCGACTTCGTCGACTCGGCGCGGTATCTGGTCGAGAAGGGCTGGACGACTCCGCAACAGATGGTGGCAGAGGGGGGCTCGGCCGGCGGTCTGTTGATGGGTGCGGTGGCGAATCTCGCGCCCGAGCTGTTCAACGGCATCCTGGCGTCGGTGCCGTTCGTCGACGCGCTGAACTCGATCCTCGATCCGTCGTTGCCGCTGACGGTGATCGAGTGGGACGAGTGGGGCGATCCGCTGCACGATCCCGAGGTCTACGAGTACATGAAGTCGTACTCACCCTACGAGAACGTGACCGCGCAGCCGTACCCGTCGATCCTGGCGGAGACGTCGCTCAACGACACCCGTGTGATGTACACCGAAGCGGCGAAATGGGTTGCCAAACTTCAGGCATTGAGCACCTCCGACGCCCCCATCCTGCTCAAGACGGAGATGTCGGCGGGCCACGGTGGCGTCAGCGGGCGCTACAAGCAGTGGGAGGAAGTCGCTTTCGAGCTGGCGTGGATCCTGCAGCAGACCGGTGCGCTGACCGA
>NZ_BAFB01000018.1 GCF_000248075.1 Gordonia otitidis NBRC 100426
GTCCGGTCAGGCTGACGCGTTTGCCGTTGCGCCGGAAGCGTTCACAGACACCGTCGAGGGCTGCCACGCTCGTCGCATCCCAGATGTGCGCCTGCGACAGGTCGAGCTCGACATCCGGCGCTGCGCACGCGTAGTCGAATCTGTCGGTGAGCACGTTGCTCGACGCGAAGAACAGTGATCCGGTCAGACGGTGCACACACCGCGCGCCGCCGGACTCGTCGGACGGATCGTGATGCTCGTGATCGCTGACGACGGCGCTCGTCGACTGCCGTCGCACGAAGATCCCGCAGGCACAGACGACGCCCGCGATCACCCCCAACGCCAGATTGTGTGTCACGACCGTCACGACGACGGTGATCAGCATCGTCGCGGATTCACCGATCGGCATGCGGCGCAACGTACTCGGCGCGATCGAGCGCCAGTCCATCGTGGCCACCGACACCATGATCATCACCGCGACGAGAGCGGCCATCGGGATCGCGGCGAGCACCGGACTGAAGAAGGCGAGCATGCACAGCAGAGCCACTCCCGCCACGAATGTGGATAGGCGTGTCCGCGCGCCACAGGTCTTGACGTTCATCATGGTCTGCCCGATCATCGCGCAGCCGCCCATGCCGCCGAAGAATCCGACGACGATGTTCGACACCCCCTGCCCCCAACTCTCCCGTCGCGGATTCGACGGAGTATCGGTGATCTCGTCGACGATGCGCTCGGTGATCAGCGATTCGAGCAATCCGACCAGCGCGACCGCCAGCGCATAGGGAGCGATGATGCGTACCGTCTCCCAGTTCATCGGCACATTCGGCAACCCGGGTATCGGCAGCCCGGACGAGACGTCGCCCTCGTCCGCCACCCGCGGGACGCTCAGTGAGAACACGACGGCCGCGCCGGTGAGCAACGCGGTGGCGATCAGTGGTGCCGGGATAACGGTCGTGATCCTGGGCAGCAGGATCATCAGCGCCAGACCCGCCGCGACCATCGGATAGACCAGCCACGGCACCCCGACCAGATGTGGGATCTGTGCACTGAAGATGAGGATGGCCAGCGCGTTGACGAAGCCGGTCATCACGCTCTGCGGGATGAACCGCATCATCTTGGCGACGCCTGCGAATGCAAGCAGAATCTGCAGGACTCCGGCGGCGATGACCGTGACGATCAGGTAGTCGACGCCGTGATCGCGTACCACCGGCGCGACGACGAGCGCGACCGAACCGGCCGCAGCCGACACCATCGCGGGTCGACCCCCGACGACGGCGATCGTCATCGCGAAGATGAAAGACGTGAACAGCCCGACGGCGGGTCCGACTCCCGCGATGATCGAGAAGGAGATGGTCTCGGGGATCAGGGCGAGCGCGGTGACCAGGCCGGCGAAGACCTCGGTGCGCAGCAGTCGCGGATCGCGCAGAGCGGCCATCACCGTGATCTGCGGCCTGCGGTGCTCAATTTCCCGGCGCGGCACGGTTGATGCCTGGTCATCGGTCACGGACATCGCCGGCTCCTCCTCGGGTCTCGATGTGGTCGATCTGACTCATGTGTGGTTGTTCGTTCGTGTGGTTGATCGTTCGTCTGGTTGATCGCCGTGCTGGGCGAGCGGTCTGGGCGGCGTTGCCGTTGCGGCGTCGACCATCGCCGACGGCACGCGAACGCCGGTGGAGTCCCATCAGCGGGACTCCACCGGCGGTCGACGTCAGGCCGAGACCGTCTCGAACGTGCGCTGGGGCACGAAGTCGAGAGGTGCGCCCGGCGGGATCAGTTCTTCGCGCTCGATGCTCTCGTTGTACTCACGGATCACCCGGTGCGCGTGCTGCATGACCCACCACCGGACGAAGGTCTGGTTGACGGCTTCACGCTCCTTGGGATCCTCGAGCAAGTTGATGATACGCGCGAAGCCCAGCGGGATTTCCGGGTCGTGGAAGTGCTGCTGGCGCACGAAGCTGATCTTGAACTGCAGCCACTTGACCGCATGCAGTTCGTCGTTGAGCCACACCATGCTCGCCTCGCGTGCGGACTTGTCTGCGCCGGAGAAGAATTCGCGCTGATCGATCCCGTCGATAAGTCGATCGTCGGGGATCTCGCAGTCGGCGAAACGCAGCAATGTGGTGAACATGTCTGTGACGTGGACCATTTCGTTGCTCTCACGTGGCTTGACTCGCCCCGGCCATCTGATCAGCGCCGGAGTGCGGATTCCGCCTTCGGCCGAGCTGAAGTAGGAGCCGTCGAAGAAGCCTGCGGTGCCGCGACCCGCGAGGTGATCCTCCGGCCCGTTGTCGCCCGCGAAGACAACGATGGTGTTGTCGGCGATACCCAGCTCGTCGAGTTCGTCGAGCAGGCTCTGGAAGTCGTGGTCGAGCATCAGCAGGGCGTCGCCCCAGTCACCATTGTCACTCTTGCCCTTGAACTCCTCGCGCACCTCGATGGGGAAGTGCAGAAGCGAGTGGTTGTGGTAGAGGAAGAAGGGCTTGTCATCGGCGACGGCCTTGCGCATGAAGTTCTTTGCGCGGCGGTCGTATTCGGCGTCCATACGGCCCTTCAGCTCGACGGTCAGCTGCTCGTCGGTTGCGATCACGCCGCCCGACTTGGTGCCGTCGTACATGTAGGACCAGCCGTCCCGGTCGCCGTCGTACCAGGGATCGTCGGGCCACAGGCATTCGTCGTAGGTACGTGCGGGACCGTAGAACTCGTCGAATCCGTGATCGGTCGGCCAGCGTCCGTCCTCGGCGCCGATGTGCCACTTGCCGTAGCAGGCGGTTGCGTAGCCTGCGTCCGACAGGATGTCGCCCATGGTGCGTTCCCAGGCGACGAGGCCGCCCGCGTTGCCGCCCAGTGCGATCGTGTGGTTACCCGAGCGGATCGGATAGCGACCCGTCATGAGTGCCGAACGCGTTGGGGTGCATTGCGGTTCGACGACGAAGTGCGACAGCTTCAGCGAGTCGCCCGCAAAGGAGTCGATGTTCTTGGTGTCGGCGCCGCGCAGGATGCCGCCGCCATAGCAACCGAGCTCGCCGAGCCCGAGGTTGTCGACGTGGAAGTAGACGATGTTCGGCTGCTTCTGGGGTGATTCGGACATGGGTGATCCTCATTTCTCTTTCATTGGGTGTTCTCGACTCGTCCCACACAGGCGCGGGATGGTCAGTCGGTCTGGTAGGCGGGTAACTGTCAGCGCTGCAGGCGCGGAGTCACGGACGTGAGCGAGACCCGGTCCGAGCGGTAGCGCACGGATTCGAGGTCGAACGGGGTGCCGTCTTCGAGAAAGGTGAGACGGTGCATCAACAACACTGGTGAGCCGGGACGGACGTCGAGCAGACGTGCGGTTCCCGTATCGGCCGCAACGGCTTCGACGGTGTTCTCCGCTTGTCCGAGCCGTACGCCGAGGCGCTCCTCGAGGAGCCCGAACACGTCCTCCTCGACGAGGTTGGCTCCCTCGAGGGCGTCGATCGCCTCGGGGCGCAGCGACGTGGTGTCGAGCGACAACGGCACCGTCGCGACGGTGCGAAGTCGCTCGATGAACAGGATCGGACTCCCTTCGGGGATCGCGAGTTTGGTTGCGACGAACGGCGTTGCCGCCGACTCGCGAGCCGAGAGCACCTTGTTCTCCACGGTGAGTTGATGGCCGGCAAGCGATTCCGCTAGTCCCTCGAGTCGATCGATCCGCTGCCGGAGCTTGGCTCCGGTGACGAAGGTCCCGGCGCCCTGGACGCGGGTGATGAGCCCCTCGGCGCGGAGCAGATCGAGTGCCTCGCGAATGGCGTTGCGGCTGACCCCGAGTTCTTTGGCCAGTTGGTTCTCTGGTGGCAGGAGCGGCCGCGGTGCCGCCAGTCCGCCGAACACGCCGTCGAGGATCTGGGTGCGCAACACGTCACGCACCCAGCGCGCAGCATCCTCGCGCGTTCCGGCGTACTTCCGCACCTGCGGGCGCGGGAAGTCTTTCGGAGCTATCCGTGGTCTCGATGGCATGTGACTATGGTGCGGCTCGTTCATTCCGGATGATTTGCCATGGAATTATCCGTTTGTTACGCCAGTATTTCCAGCCCCAACGTGCTGGCCAGCGGCTTTTCCGCGGCGCAAGCGATGAGAAACGCCACTTGTGCGCTGACGTCGACACGACTCGACCCCGGTGCGCACCTGATTGGGGCGCGCGACCGGGGTCGATACAGCTGGTGTGGATGCAGCTGGTTGTGGATTCAGGTGGTGTGGATTCAGATGTCCAGGAACCGTTCGTCCTTCGCGTTGCGGACGATGAAGCCGCGGCGAGCGTCGACGTCCTCGCCCATGAGGATCGAGAAGAGCTCGTCGGCAAGCGCGGCGTCGGACAGTGTGAGCTGTCGCAGTATTCGCGTCTGGGGATCCATCGTCGTCTCCCAGAGCTCGGACGGATTCATCTCGCCGAGACCTTTGTAGCGCTGGATTGCGCTGTCGGACGGCAGTTTTCTTCCCGCATCCCGCCCGCGTGCCAGGATCTGGTCGCGCTGGCGGTCGGAGTAGGCATAGTCGGGCTGGCCCTTCTGCCACTTGATCTTGTAGAGCGGTGGTGCCGCCAGGTAGACGTGACCCTGCTCGATCAGCGGGCGCATGAAGCGGAACAGCAGGGTGAGCAGGAGCGTCGAGATGTGTTGTCCGTCGACGTCTGCGTCGGCCATCAGGACGATCTTGTGATAGCGCAGTTTCGACAGGTCGAACTCGTCGTGGATGCCTGTGCCGAGCGCCGTGATGATCGCCTGCATCTCGGTGTTCTTGAGAACACGGTCGATGCGGGCCTTCTCGACGTTGATGATCTTGCCGCGCAACGGAAGAATCGCCTGGTACATCGAATCTCGTCCGGACTTCGCGCTGCCGCCTGCCGAGTCGCCCTCGACGATGAACAGTTCACCGCGCTCGGCGTCGCTGCTGCGACAGTCCGCCAGTTTGCCCGGGAGTCCGCCGAGGCTTCCTGCTGTCTTGCGGCGCACCAGTTCCCGTGCTCGTCGGGCCGCGGTACGTGCTTGAGCCGACGCCGCTGCCTTGGCGAGAACAGTCTTGGCTTCGGCGGGGTTGGCGTCGAACCATTCGGCCAGTTGCTCGTGACAGACTCGCTGCACGAACGAGCGGATCTCGCTGTTGCCCAGTCGAGTCTTCGTCTGACCCTCGAACTGCGGGTCGGCGACCTTGACCGACACGATCGCTGCGAGTCCTTCGCGGATGTCGTCGCCGGTGAGATTGGAGTCCTTCTCCTTGAGGACCTTCAGCGTCCTGGCGTACTTGTTCACCACCGTGGTCAACGCCGCGCGGAAGCCCTCCTCGTGAACTCCACCCTCATGGGTGTTGATCGTGTTGGCAAAGGTGTGGACCGACTCCGAGTACCCCGAATTCCATTGCAGTGCAACCTCGAGTTCATGTCCAGGGGCGTGGCCGGTGAACCCGATGACGGACGGATGCAGCGGGGTCCTGCTGCGGTTGACGTGCGCAACGAAGTCGACGAGTCCGTCGGGGTAGCAGAAGCGACTGCGCTCGCCGTCGCGCTCGTCGAGCAGGAGGATCTCGAGCCCACTGTTGAGGAAGGCCATCTCCTGTAGCCGTTTGGCTACCGTGTCACGGTTGAACTCCGTGGTCTCAAACACGTCGGCGTCCGGCCAGAATCGTACGGTGGTACCGGTTTCGCGTGTCGCCGAGCCGCGCGTCAGCGTGCGGGGCACCGATCTGTCGTAGGTTTGCGACCATCGGTAGCCGTCCCGGCTGATATCGACCTCGAGTCGTGTCGACAGTGCGTTCACCACTGATACGCCGACCCCGTGCAAGCCGCCGGACACCGCGTATGCGCCGCCCTCGACGTCGAACTTGCCACCGGCATGCAACTGGGTCATGACGACGTCGACCGTCGGAATTCCCGTGGCGTGCACCGCGACCGGTATCCCGCGCCCGTTGTCGGTGACCGCTGCGCCTCCGTCGGCGAGGAGCGTGACCTCGACGCGCGTCGCGTGGCCGGCCATCGCCTCGTCGACGCCGTTGTCGATGACCTCCCACAGCATGTGGTGCAGGCCGCGTGCACTCGTCGACCCGATGTACATGCCCGGGCGCTTCCGCACCACGTCGAGGCCTTCGAGAATGGTGATCGAGTCGGCTCCGTACGCCACGTCGTCGGCCGGTGTGTCGTGTTCTGGACGCATAGTTTGTTGTGGACGCATGGTGCGTTCAGGGCGCATGGTGTTTTCGGGGCGCATGGTGTTTTCGGGGCGCATGGTGGTGGTCACGTGTCAGCCCTCGCGCACGATGCAGCGGAAGCCGATGTGGCTGGTGGACGCGTCCTCGGTGTGGCTCTGTCGTGCCGACGGCCGGTACCGCACACAATAATTCGGCGCACACAGATGCGATCCGCCCTTGATGGTGCGGCGTGCAAAGCGCTCGACGCCGTGCCCGGTGTCGACGGCCGCGCGTTGCACGGGATTTCGGGGTATGCAGCACGTGCTCGCAGGCGCGACGTTCTTGTCGCCCGCAGCGTGATCGGTGGTGTAATGGTCGCACGTCCACTCCCACACGTTGCCGATGACGTCGACGAGTCCATACCCGTTGGGACGGAAGCGCCCGACCGGCGAGGTGCGGGAGTAGCCGTCCTCTTCGGTGTTCTGCCAAGGGAATTCGCCGTACCAGGTGTTGGCCGCCGGTCGCCCGTGCGGATGGAGTTCGTCGCCCCAGGCGTACGGCTTACGGTCGAGGCCCCCACGGGCCGCATACTCCCATTCCGCCTCGGTGGGCAGTTCCTTGCCCGCCCATGCGGCATACGCCTGGGCGTCGGCATAGGACACATGCGTGACGGGGTGTCGGTTCCTGGCACCGACATTGCTCCCGGGGCCCTCCGGGTGCTCCCAGTCGGCGCCGGGAACATACGACCACCACCGGCGATAGTCGTCGAGCGGCACCGGCCCCGGCGGTGGCGTGAACACCATCGATCCCGCTCGCAGGAGCGTCGGATCGGCATCGGGGTAATCGGCCGGGTCGGGCTCGCGCGCAGCGGTGGTCACGTATCCGGTGTCGCGGACGAAGCGTCGGAACTCGGCAACCGTCACAGGGTGCACATCCATCCAGAACCCGTCGACCGCGACCTGGTGCACCGGCCGCTCTTCCGGGTAGAAGTCGTCCGATCCCATCCAGAAGATGCCGGCGGGGATGTAGGCCATGTTCTTTCGCGCGCGCGTTGGGCCGGACGCGGTGGTGGGTACAGGTGTGTCGACGAGCATGTCGCCATGCTGCCAAGCCTTCCGTGTCGCGGCGTTACCCTGCGTGTTACGCCACCTCGTCGCGCGTGAACAGGCTGGTGACGCCGCCCGCGGTTGGCAGAACCGCGCCGTTCCGCCACCCGGGACGCTGCGTCGAAGTGGTGGCGTGGTCTTGTCAGAGGACCGTCGCCGTCCTCGTTCAACGCCATACTGACGCCATGTCAGTCCAGAGAACGAGTTCATCGCCGGTCACCGTCCGGCCTGCCACCGAGTTCGACGACGTCGCCGCGGTACTCGGGCCCAAGCATCCCGACGCCAATGTGTGCTGGTGTCTGAGCTACCGCATCTCCGGCGCGGAAAACCAGCAACTTCGGGGACCTGCTCGTGGCGAGCGCGTCCGAGCGCTCTGTGCGGAGCGCACCCCGCCGGGGGTGCTTGCCTACGATGACGCCGGCGTGGTGGTGGGGTGGGCGGCGATTCATCCACGGGCAGATACGACATTCGCGCGCAACCGAAGGATTCCACACGTCGACGATCTACCGGCCTGGTCGCTCTGGTGTGTCCGGGTGCGGCCCGGTCATCGGAAGCAGGGAATCACCTCGCCCTTGATCGCCGGGGCGGTCGACTTCGCCCGGGACAGCGGAGCGCCTGTCGTCGAAAGCTATCCCGTCGACAACAACGGCGAGCGAGTTGATCTGACCATGGCCTATGTCGGCACTCGGATGATGTTCGAACGCGCGGGATTCCGGAAGGTCGCCGACACCACGTCCGTCCTCAACGGTTACCCGCGCGTCCTCATGCGTCTGGATCTACGGTGAACGGATCTACGGTGAGACGTCACCTCAGATCGTCGAAGGCACAGTTCGGGACATGAATCCAGCCCTCACGCTGTGCGACCGGCATGTCGAACTCGTCGGGTAACGTCGTCGCACCGAGGCTCGCTGCCCGCGCGATGAGCGCGGTGACGACGGCGTCGAAGGCGTTGTCGTCGTGACACATCAGGTCGACGTATGGTCCGAGGTCCAGCCACGGTGCCGCCGCCTGCAGATCCTCGCAGAGACTCTGCAGCACAGCTCGATTGCCCGACCGCTTGTATCCGCGTGACGTCAGCCCCCAATGTTTCAGCGCGCCGGCCGGATACGCCTCCACAGCCCAGCCGTCGACGCGGTCGGTCACGTCGAGATCCGCGAGCAGCCCCGCACACCGGAAAGCGACATGCGCGATCTGATCTGCCGACACGCTCAAGGGGCGGCCGAGTCCGTGCTCCACGAGATACAGGTCGGTGCGTCGGTATGCCAGCGGGCGTCGTCGTCCGATGTCGTCGAGTCGGGAGTCGGTGGGTGTGGTGCCGCGATGGTGGCGCGCAACGAACTCGACGAAGCCGTCCGGCCATCCGAACGGCGAGTCGATGCCGCATCGATCAGTACCGTCGACGAGCTGTCGGATCGTCGAATCGTCTGCGGGGGTGACCAATTGGAGTAGTCGAGCGTGGCGTTCAGTCCACTCGACGACGGCAACGGCGGTCGACGCAGGCGACGCCGAGAGGTCGACGCCTGCGGTGAGCACGCTCAGATGTTCCCGTCGAGGAACTCGGCGTACGCGGGAAGGTCGAGTTGGCCGTGGCCGGACAGCCCGATCACGACGACCTGCTCGGCAGGATTGTCGGCGACCTGTCGGGCGCACGCGGCAATGGCGTGGGTGGACTCGGGCGCCGGCACGATGCCCTGCGTGCGCGCGAACTGCACCCCGGCGGCAAAAGCGCCGTGCTGGTCGATCGCGACACCCTCCACCAGACCGAGCTCGACGGTGTGACTCAACGCAGGCGCCATGCCGTGGTAGCGCAGACCTCCCGCGTGGATGGGGTCCGGTACGAAATCCATTCCGAGAGTGTGCATCTTGAGCAGCGGCGTGAGACCTGCGACGTCGCCGTGGTCGTAGCGGTACTCTCCCTGGGTGATCGAAGGACACGCGGACGGTTCCGCGGCTATCACACGCGCATCGGATCGTCCGTGCAGCTTCTCACGAAGGAACGGGAACGACAGCCCGGCAAGGTTGGAACCGCCTCCCGCGCAACCGAACACAAAGTCGGCGCCACCGGGCTCGACGGCCACGAGCTGCTCGACGGCTTCCTGACCGATCACGCTCTGATGCAGCACAACGTGATTGAGCACGCTGCCGAGCGCGTAGCGTGCATCTGGGTCATTGGCAGCGACCTCGACGGCCTCACTGACCGCCATACCGAGGCTGCCGGTGGTATCTGGTGTCTTGGCGAGGATCGCGCGGCCCGACTCCGTCAGCGTGGACGGGCTGGAGTGGATAGTGCCGCCGTAGGTTCGGATCAGGTAGCCGCGGTAGGGCTTCGACTCATAGGACGCGCGCACCTGCCAGACCTCGACGTCGATGCCGAACTGTGCGCCGGCGAAGGCCAGTGCGCTACCCCACTGGCCGGCTCCGGTCTCGGTGGTGAGCTTGCGGACGCCGTCGACGCTGTTGTAATACGCCTGCGCGACAGCCGAGTTGGTTTTGTGTGAGCCGACGGGGCTGACGCCCTCGTACTTCACGTAAATCCGAGCGCCGGTGTTGAGCGACTCCTCGAAACGTCGCGCGCGGATCAGCGGCGAGGGCCTCCACATCTTGTAGATCTCGCGCACCGGCTCGGGGATCTCGATGTACGGCTCGGTCGAGACCTCCTGTGCGATCAGACCGCTCGGGAACAATGCGACGAGATCGTCGGGGCCGACTGGCTCCTTGGTACCGGGATGCAGGTGCGGCGGGATCGGCTCGGGCAGTTCCGCCGCGAGGTTGTACCAGTGCGTCGGCACGTCCACGGTGATGAGGTCCGGGTTGCTGGCGTCCACGTGCATCGTCATGCGAATACTGTAGACCGCGCTCTCCCTGGCCCGCGGGCTGGTTTTGCTGCTCGATGTCGGGGTCGGGGATCGGCGTGTGGGGTTCGGCGGAGTTCGGCGGCGGACTCTGCTCGGGAAGTTCGGGGG
>NZ_BAFB01000017.1 GCF_000248075.1 Gordonia otitidis NBRC 100426
TCGGAGTGAAGTCACAGGGGTGATGCCTCGACTTCGGGCGGCATCTGGAAGGAATACTTGAGTCATGGCTGATGAATTACTCGGTGCCGCCGTTGCTTTTCTCGTCGCACCCGAGGCAGTTGACCACGCCGAACTCACGTCGTCCTGGCGAATCGTCGAGGAGACAGGCGGCAGACCGTGTCTGTTGTCGATTCGGGATGACACTGTTCGTGCTCTGCGTCGTCTTCCCGCTGCGGACAGCTTCGAGCCCAGTGATGGCCGTCAGGGCGCGACCCCGGTTAGTTTCGATGCGTTAGTGCTGCCTTGCGTGCTTGCGACCCCGGACAGTCTGCGCTTACAAGATGCCGCTGTGAAGTTTGTCCGAGAGTTTTGCGATACGGGTAAGCCCGTCGCAGCTATCGACTACGCATCGGGCGTACTGGTCAGCGCTGATGTGCTCAGCGGCAGAACCGTTACCGCCAACCCGACTCTGGAAGCCGAGATCCTCGGCGTGGGAGGTAGTTGGGTCGACAAATCTATGTTCGTCGACCGAAGTGGTTCATCCGTGCTAGTTACTGGCCGCAGCGCAGGCGATCTCGCGTTATTTGATGCGGCCCTTGTGGTGGAGTTTTCCCGGGCGACTCGGCAGAACCAAATGGGTGCGTCGTGACGATGAGAGTTTGTCGTCGAAAACATTCTTGGGAGCCACAGTGATCACGATCAGTGGAGATTCTTCATCCAGGCTCCGTGCTGCGGATTTTGGCTGGATCACGACCGTTCGGCGAGACGGGCAGCCACAGAGTTCCTATGTGTGGTTCCATTTCGACGGAGACACCATCTTCGTGATCAGTCAGCCGCGGGCCGGGAAGATCAAAAACATCGTGTCGAATTCGTTGGTGTCGTTCCATCTCGATGGCGACGGAACACTAGGAAACGGTGTCCTCACGATGGAATGTAGGGCACAGCTGGCTCCGGTCAGTGACACGCCGGAACGTCTCACCGCCTATTTGTCCAAGTACGAGTCACGTATCCGAGATGCGTTGCAATCAACGCCAAGTCGATACGCCGACGAATTCTCTGAAGGCGTGATCTTGACACCTCTCGCGATTCGCGCGTGGTAGTGCAACTGCGATACGGCAAATCTTCGTCGCCCCTAGTCAGGCCCGTTCACGCTGGGTCAGGGACTGTCACAGGGCTGGGACTTGTGTACGTGCGGCACGTCGGCTGTCCTCGAGCTCTCTGGTCAGAGTGCGGGCGTCGTAGTTGCCGAGTACTCGGCAACCCTCGATGAAGAACGTGGGTGTTTCTCGAGCGCCGCTTGCGTGCGCACTGCGCATGTCTCGCCGGACACGTTCAATGACCTCGTCGCTATCGAGATCGTCGGCGAACTGAGCTGTGTCGAGGCCGATGTCGTCGGCATATCTGAGTAGGTCGTGTCGTTCGAGGCCGTCTTGTTGATGAGCGAAGACGTAGTCGAGCCACTCCCAGAACATCTGTTGGCGGGCAGCAGCCTCTGCTGCCTGTGCTGCGAGCATCGCGTGGGGGTGGGTATCGACGAGCGGCAGGTGGCGTACGACGTACCGTAGGTCGTCACCGAAGTGATCGTGCAGATCGTCCCATCCACCGGTGGCATGAGCGCAGAAGGCACACTCGAAGTCCACGTATTCGACCAGTGTGAGTCGTGCGTCGTCCGGGCCGCGGACATGGTCGACCTCCGGGTCGACCTGTGGCTCGAGCGTCATCGGCAGGTCTGGGGG
>NZ_BAFB01000016.1 GCF_000248075.1 Gordonia otitidis NBRC 100426
AGCTGTCGCTGATCGAGGAGCTCGGGACCGTTGGCGCCACAGGTGACGCGGGCTACGTCTCGAAGATGACGCGCGACTCGTACCATCTCGGAAACCGTAAGCGTGGCCGTCGGGGATAGCCGGACCGATGGTCGAGCTGCCCCGGTGGTCGAGCTTGTCGAGACCTCCGCGGTGGTTAGCCGATGCCGAGCGAGTTCGCCGGTGGTTGAGCCGACCGCGAGGCGCCAGCCAAGCCGTCGTGTCGAAACCAGCCACCCATACCCGAAAGGCCTACCCACCGATGCAACTCAGTCCCGCGCAAGCTGACCGCGCCTCCGCGGTCCTTCTCGGCACCGCCATCGGCGACGCGCTCGGTGTTCCCTACGAGTTCCAACCCCGACTCGGCCCGGAAGAAGTTCCAGTCATGAAGGGCGGCGGTCTCGGCAACTACGACCCCGGCGAATGGAGCGACGACACCTCCATGGCGATGGCGATCGCCGAAGCTGTTGCCGATGGGCATGATTTGACGTCGGAGGAGGCCCTCGACGCTGTCGCTCAGGGATTCGTGCGCTGGTACACCGATTTCGACGGCAACCCGCCTGACATCGGCAACCAGACGCGAGCGGTACTCAGCGCGACGCTTCGTCGACTGCGGGAGTCGCCAGTTGCGTCGGTGGGCTCGTTGATGCGGGAGGAATCGCACGCCTTCGCCGCCGATCACCCGCGTTCGGCCGGTAATGGCGCCCTGATGCGGACTGGACCGGTAGCGCTGGCTCACCTCGACGACCGCGAGACGCTCGCCGAGGCCGCCCGTGCCGTTGCCTCGCTCACCCATGCTGACGAACTCGCAGGAGACTCGTGCGTTCTGTGGAGCGAAGCAATCCGGGTAGCGATCATCGAGGGACGCGTCGACATTCAGGCTGGCTTTGACCTGATATCCGACGAGCGTCGATCCCAGTGGCGGTCCTGGCTCGCTGACGCCACGACCCAGAGTCCGGCGCGCTTCACTCCCAACGGCTTCACGGTCACAGCGTTGCAGGCAGCCGCCTCATCCATCCTGCACACGCCAGCCGACGACGGCCCGACGCATGTCAGGGAGAGTCTCTACACCGCGATCCGGATCGGGGATGACACCGACACGGTCGCGGCCATCACCGGCGGACTGCTGGGCGCGCGCTGGGGGCGGGACGGGTTCGCTGAGGAATGGGTCGGTGCTGTGCACGGGTGGCCTTTCGTGGTTGAAGGCCACCAACTCGATCCGGTCACAGTAAGCCACCTCTAAACCCCGCTGAGAAACGAACACCTCGCTGGCGGCTGCGGGTTCGAGATCCCCTTCCTGCCTTTTAGCCGACCGCGTTTATACGATAAGGAACGACGTGAATCAGAAACTGCAGCTCGATATACCCATTGATCGCCTCTGTTCATTAATCCGAAAACTCCCCGATGAGCAGGAAATTACCGATGAATATGAGTCCCAAAGTAGCGGTCGTGCGTGGTATCGCACGCAGAAGGAGCACATCCTAGGATGGCTATCTGAGTACAACGGGCCAGGTGCGTACGGGCGTCGGAATCCGTCAGACAGTTCAAGAGCGTTCTACAATCACTTTCGGTGCGTCGCGGGGTTGCTTTGGCTGGCAGAAGCTCTAGGCGAAGACGTAGCGGTTCTCCGCGATGCGGTTGCGGCGAGCGACTCCGCTGGCCCGAATCTTGGGTCTCAGTGCGCAGCATTTCGTCGTGTGGTGCCTTGGTCCAGAATCGTTGAGCTGACCGAGCACCATACGAGTACCCATCACGCCCGAGCGCCGTGGACGCGGTGGATTCGTTCGTTGACTACGGCCCATAGTCGCAGCTACGCCTCGGTCGATGTACGCCAATCCGATGCTCTCGATAGTGCGTGAACCACATTCGGTGGAACCCACGATCTGCACCGCGGGTGCTCCCTACTTGTACCTCACTGTGCGCACGCACACTGGCACATGGGCTGCTGCACGATCGAGACCTCAACTCCGGTACTTGAGCAATGAGCGGTGCCAACCAATGTGCATCGACGGAGCGTCGAGGAGCCCAACTACCTCCCGACACCAGCCACGAGGGCGGGCCTACCTAGTCACCGACCTCGAGCTCGCGCCTGATGATATCCATCAGCTTCGAGGCCATGGGTACGTCAAGTTCGATAACTTGACTGGGCTTCGGCCCTGATTTGCGTGAGTCCGAGCCATACGTCGTGATCTTGAGGATTGGCCCACGCTTAGGGTCGTCGACAACAACGTAGGTTCCGTCTACTTCAGACTGAGGCGGTCTCCCTGCGCCCTTCCCAGCTTCCAGCGAGCGAATAAGTGCCAACTGCGTCCTCCCTACATAGTGATCGAAATCCTGTGACCAGCTCACCGCGCAATCGACAATGTCGGTGGGCCGCGCCAGCTCTTACGAGTAGCGACGCATAGTTGTTTACCTCACCTACCCGTGGTCGCGCGGCCCAGATCACGTCGTACCATCACAACACAGTTGATCGATGCAACGGAGCGAGTGAGTTGAGCCAAAGTACAGACGCCCCCGGTCGAACGCCTAGCGCACAAGAAAGTCACTTCACCGCTTCACCCGGCTCCATCGTCTTCGTGCGCGACGAAGAGTGGC
>NZ_BAFB01000015.1 GCF_000248075.1 Gordonia otitidis NBRC 100426
GGGCGCGATCACGTGTAGAGGTCGGCGATCGCCTTCTGATGAGCCGAGTGGATGATGTTGCGCTTGAGCTTCATCGTCGGTGTCAGCTCGCCCGAGTCGATGGTGAAGTCCGTGTCCAGAATGCTGAACTTCTTGATCGCCTCAGCCTTGGAGACCTTTGCGTTGGCGGCGTCGACCGCCTCGGCGATCTCCGCTCGCAGTTTCTCGTTGGTTGCGAGGTCGGAGAGCGAGGTGTCCGATGCCAGCCCGTTGCGCTCCAGCCACCCGGGAACCGACTCGGCGTCGATGGTGATGAGCGCCGCGATGAACGGCTTGTTGTCGCCGACGACGAGGCACTGACTGATCATCGGATGCGCACGGATCGAGTCCTCGAGCTGGGCAGGGGAGACGTTCTTACCGCCCGCCGTGACGATCAGCTCCTTCTTGCGGCCGGTGATGTAGAGGAAGCCGTCGTCGAGATTGCCCACGTCGCCGGTGTGGAACCACCCGTCACGAATAGCATCCGCGGTGGCTTCGGGGTTGTGCCAGTACTCCGTGAACACCACCGGACCCTTGACGAGGACTTCACCGTCCTCGTCGGCGATCGCGATGGAGACACCAGGGATGGGCCGTCCGACCGAACCCACACGCTGGTGTTCTTCGTTGTTGGCGGTGATCGCCGCAGTCGTTTCCGACAGTCCGTAGCCCTCGTAGACCGGTACCCCTGCACCGCGGAAGAAGTGCCCGAGACGCGCGCCGAGCGGGGCGCCGCCGGAGATCGCGCCGTCGCAGTTCCCGCCGAGAGCCGCGCGCAGCTTCTTGTAGACGAGGGCGTCGAACACTGCGTGCTTGAGCTTCAGCGCGATCCCCGGGCCACCCTTCTCGAGGGCCTCGCTGTACTCGATCGCGGTGTCGGCGGCCTTGTCGAAGATCGACCCCTTGCCGCCGTCATACGCCTTCTGCTTGGCCGAGTTGTAGACCTTTTCGAACACACGCGGCACAGACAGAACATAGTTCGGCTTGAAGGTCCCGAGATGCTCGACGAGGTTCGGGATGTCGCTCGTGTGGCCGACGATGACTCCGCTCTCGAGACTCGCCACCGCGATGACACGGGCGAAGACGTGGGCCAGCGGCAGGAAGAGCAGCGTCGAATTGCCTTCTTCGAGTCCCGATCCGACGGCCTCGCGGGTGGCAGCGCATTCGGCGAGAAAATTGGCGTGGGTGAGGACCACGCCCTTGGGTCGACCGGTCGTGCCCGACGTATAGATCAGTGTCGCGGCATCGGAGGAGACGGTATTGGCATGTCGCGCATCGAGTTCGGCGTCGGGGACGTCCTTGCCGCGCGCACTCAGTTCGTTGATTGCTCCGTCGTCGATGACCAACGTCTCGCGAACGGCGGGCAGCGCGTCGGTCACCTCGCGGAACTTGTCGCGGTGGTTGTCGTCCTCGACGATCAGCATCACGGTGCCCGAGTCGTCGAGCAGGTACTGCACCTGGTCGGGTGCCGAGGTCTCGTACACCGCGACGGTCGTGGCGCCCGCCCGCCAGATGGCGTAATCGAGCACCGACCACTCATACCGCGTGGCCGAACAGATGGCGACGCGGTCGCCCGGCTCGACGCCCGATGCGATGAGCCCCTTGGCGACGGCGTCGACCTCGTCGGCGAAATGCTTGGCGGTCACCGTGATCCACTCGCCCGACGACAGGCGTCGGAAGAGTGGCAGCGTTGGGCGCTCGTCACGGTAACGGAGGAGAGTGTCGACCAGCGTGGCCTTGTCTTCGACGGTCAGATCCGACGGAGTGGCGTACTGCTGCATGTAGGTGGCTCCCTGAAGCGTGTGATCCGGCATTTCGGACATAGGCGAGGTCGAGTGTGATGCCGATCGCGAATGTTGGCACCGAGAGTAGCAGGGTAGTGGTGCGCGTCACATTCGGGTGGAACGATGCCGGTCACGGCCGCGCCGTACACGAATGCCGCTTTCAGCGGCCTCGCGGATTAGAGTTGAGTCGATGAACGGGACACCCAGACCATGACCGACAGCCCGACCCCCGACGCACCGTCGATCACCTTCGACGATCTCGACATCGACGAGCGCGTACGCAACGCCATTGCCGATGTCGGCTACGAGACCCCGTCGCCTATCCAGGCGGCCACGATTCCTCCGCTCATGGAGGGCCGCGACGTCGTCGGCCTCGCCCAGACAGGCACCGGTAAGACAGCGGCATTCGCCATTCCCATCCTGTCGCGCCTCGACCCGCAGATCCGCAGGCCGCAGGCGCTGATCCTCGCTCCCACCCGCGAACTCGCTCTGCAGGTGTCCGAGGCTTTCGGCAAGTACTCGGCGCACATGCCCGACGTGCGTGTGCTGCCGATCTACGGCGGACAGAGTTACGGCGTGCAGCTCGCGGGCCTCAAGCGGGGGGCGCAGATCATCGTCGGCACCCCCGGGCGTGTGATCGACCACCTCGACAAGCACACCCTCGACATCTCCCAGCTCGATTTCCTCGTGCTCGACGAAGCCGATGAGATGCTGACGATGGGCTTCGCCGAGGATGTCGAACGCATTCTCGCCGAGACTCCCGACGACAAGCAGGTGGCGCTGTTCTCGGCGACCATGCCGAGCGCGATCCGACGACTCGCCCAGCGATACCTGCACGACGCGCAGGAGATCACGGTCAAGGCCAAGACCGCGACGGCGCAGAACATCACGCAGCGCTATCTGCAGGTCTCTCACCAGCGCAAACTCGACGCGCTCACGCGTTTCCTCGAGGTCGAGACGTTCGACGCGATGATCGTGTTCGTCCGGACGAAACAAGCAACCGAGGAACTCGCGGAGAAACTTCGTTCGCGCGGGTTCTCGGCGGTCGCCATCAACGGCGACATGGTGCAGGCGCAGCGTGAGAGGACGATCAACCAGCTCAAGGCGGGAGGGATCGACATCCTCGTCGCCACGGACGTGGCCGCCCGCGGACTCGACGTCGACCGCATCTCGCATGTCGTCAACTACGACATCCCGCACGACACCGAGTCCTATGTGCACCGCATCGGACGCACCGGTCGAGCAGGCCGATCGGGCAACGCACTGCTGTTCGTCTCGCCGCGCGAGCGTCACCTGCTGCGCGCCATCGAGCGTGCGACGCGTCAGCCGCTCACCGAGATCGATCTGCCGTCGGTCGACGACGTGAACGCGCAGCGCGTCGCCCGGTTCGCCGACTCGATCACCGAGAACCTGGCGTCGGAGAACCTCGACATGTTCCGGCAGTTGATCGAGAACTACGCGCGTGACAACGACGTGGCGATGGCCGATATCGCGGCAGCGCTGGCCCTCGAGACCCGCGACGGCGGTTTCCTCATGGCGCCGGACCCGCCGAAGAGTGAGCGGCCGGAGCGCCGGGAACGGGCACCTCGGTCGGGTGGGGGCACGTTTGCCACCTATCGGATCGCCGTCGGGCGCAAACACAAGGTGTCCCCGGGCGCGATCGTCGGCGCGATCGCCAACGAGGGTGGCCTCACTCGGGGTGACTTCGGCAACATCAGCATCCGCGACGACTTCTCACTCGTGGAGCTTCCTGAGGATCTCGACCGCGACACCTTGGATCGTCTGCGACATACGCGAATCGGCAAGAATCCGATCGATATCCGGCGCGACCAGGGGCCGCCCCGTGCTCGTGGAGGTAAACGCAATGGTCAGGGCGGTGGCGGCTTCAACCGCGACCGTCACGGCAAGCGTGGTGACAGCTGGGGCAAACGCGGCAATCCGCGCGTGGCGGGGCGCGGGCGAGGCTGACACCACACGCCTTTTCGGCCCTTTCCTGAGACCTGACCGGTGGTGCGGAGGTGGACAGATCGATATCTTTCCGTAATCTTTTTTGAGGGGGAAGATGCGTTCTGACCGCACCGGCTCCCATACGCAAGCAGAAGTTCGATTTCAGGAGTGAGTCACCAGTGTCAGTGGTGAGTGCGATTACCGCAGCAGAAGCCATCGATCATGTCGAGCACGGCGACGCCGTCGTCGTCGACGCCCGTCCGCAGGTCGTCCGTCATCAGGGCAGTGTGCCCGGCGCGGTCGTCGTCGACCCGAACGAGGTCGCAACACGACTCGCTCCCACGCCCACCGGGTCTTTCCCGCTGGTCAGTGATCGCGACACCGAGATCGCCGTCGTGTCGGTACGGTCGCAGGCTCCGCGTATCGCAGAGCAGATCGCAGGCCTGGGTTACACCAACGTGCACTACATCGACGGCGGGTTCCCCGCCCTCCGAGGTACCGCCGGTCGCTGAGCTGCTTTCACGACGGTGTCGTCAACACAGCTGGCTCGCCGGGGCCTTGGTAGCGTTGACGAACTCTGGTAACCAGGCGGGAAGGCAGCACGCGCATGACCAACGACACTCCTGACGAGCGTCGGGATCAGGTGTCGAGACTGCTCGGCTTCCTCCGCGGCCTGGTGCGTTCACGGTCGGTGTCGGTCACCGATGTCGACGCCCATCCCGCCGTGTTGTGGGTGGGGAAATCCACGCCGGTATCCGTGCGCGCGGGAGCGACACCGGGCCGCGCGGTCGTTGCACTCTCGCCCGACGACGACCAGTACGAGCAGTTGTCGGCGATGGTCGACGATCTCATCGCCGAACCGGAGGCACTCGAACTCGTCCTTGCCAGTGCACTCGTCACCGTCGTCGACCGTGAGAACGACGCCGAGCCTGTTGTCCGCGAACACCTGCTGACCCAGGATGTCGTCGCCGAGCGCGATCCGGAATCCGGCGCCATCACGGTCTCACTCGGATCCGGCGCCGTCCCGATGATGCATGACACCCACCTGCTCGCGTCCATCGACGGCATCGGCCTCTCGGATTCGATCACACCGAGAGGCCGTGCCGCGGGGCTCACCAACGTCGCGAACCCGGCTGCAGAACAGGTGATCGCCGCGTGGCGCGAGGCCGTCGTCGTCGACGACAACCAGGTGTCGCTGACTGTCGACATGGCGCCCGCCATCGTCCTGCGCAACCGCGGCGCGGGTTCGGCGCTGCGGTTCTACGACGCGATGCTGGCCGCGCTGCGCGACGACGAGACCGAGGTGCCGATCGGGCTCGCGCAGCTCGTCGCGCCCATCGAAGCCGCCGACCGGGTGGCGGCCCTGAACCGACCGGGCACCACGCCTGCAACCGAACTCGTGGCCGACGCGATGTTCCCGCTCGCGTCCAACGTCGAGCAGCGTGACGTCCTGGCCCAGTTGGGTGTCGAAAGCGGTGTGGTCGTCGAGGGGCCCCCGGGCACGGGTAAGACCCAGACCATCGCGAACGTGGTGTCGGCGCTTTTGGCCAAGGGGCAGCGCGTGCTCGTGACCAGCGAGAAAGCCAACGCTTTGCAGGTGCTGCGTGACCTCCTCCCACCAGAACTGCGTGAGTTGACCGTCTCGCTGGCTGACATCAGCACCGACAATCACGACGCCGTGGTGTCGGGAGTCGAGGCGATCGCCGACCGCAAATCGAGCTTTTCCGCGGGGGTCGCCGACGCGGAGATCGACGACCTCGCATTCCGTCGCGAACAGGCACTCGACCGACGAGAACGTGCGCTTCGGGGCCTCTGGGAACTGCGTACCTCCGAGACCGAGGTGCACGAGTGGGTCGCGGGCGACTACCGAGGCACCGCTGCGGCGGTGGTTCGCGCATGCAATGCCGACGCAGCCCGGTTCGATTGGCTGCCCGGGCCGCTCGAGGGTGCGTTGCCTCCCCTCGACCGGGGTGAGTTCACCCGACTACTCGAACTGCTCCGCAGAATCGGCGACACCGCCGATCGGCTCGCCCAACGGCTGCCCGATCTCGACGAGTACCTGCCGGACACGATGACGATGGACGCGATCTGTCAGCGCATCGGACATCGACCCGAAGAGCCGATGGTCGGCAGCGGCTCGCTCATGTCGATTCTCTCGGACGTGCGCAGCGAGCCGTTGTTGCGGATCAAGGGCATCTGCGATCACCTCGCTGTCGCGTCCGGTGAGGTGGCGACATTCCCGCCGCTGATCGTCGACATGGCGGACAGGTTGCTCGCGGGCCAGGAAGCGCATCTGTGGACGCGCGTGACCGCACTCTCGTCAGTGATCGCCGATGCCGCCCGGCGCGACCGTGCAATCGGGGCGCACGTGGTCGTGGTCGAGAATGCTCGACCTGGCGACGGTCAACTCTTCGCCGCAGCCGCCGCGCACCTCCGTGACGGCGGCCGCTGGCGAGGCCGTCTGTTGCGATCCGAACAGCAACGGGCAGTTGAGGATTCGGGTGTCATCGCCACCGTGGACGGTCGCCGCCCCACTGATGCCGAGAGCCTCGGACTCGTCGCGGATCATCTCGCGGTACTCGACGCCGTGCATCAGGTTCAGCGGGTGCTCGCCGACTTGCACGTCCCGGTCGACACCTCGGGATCGCGATCCAAACAGCTCAACCAACTCGTTCGCCTCGACACCCAACTCTCGTGGGTGTCCGACCTGCTCTCCGCGCGAGATCAGTTGATCCACGAACTGGAATACATCAGCCCCGGCGGCCCTCGGCCGCGCAGCGTCGCCGAGGTGGCAGAAGTCGCACGTGAAGGCGCATCCATCGCCGCAGCCAACGACGCTGTGCTCGCCGAGCAGGAACTGGCCGAACACGCGTACCGGCTGTCCACCGAGGTCGAGAAGGGGCCCTCACACGAAGGCGACGCGCTCGTCGCGGCGCTTGCGAACGCCGACGCCGAGTCGATCCGAACGGCTCGGCGCGCCTTCACCGCCGCGCGCGGTGAGTTGCAGGATCAGGCGGCCCTCGATCTACTCGCGCTGCGACTCCGCACCAAAGCGCCGGAATTCTATGCCGCGCTCGCGGACTCGCCTGACGACCCGGCCTGGGACGCGCGGCTCCGCGATGTGGTCGCCGCGTGGGAATGGCGCCGAGCACGCACCTGGGCGGTCGAACGTAGCGATCCGCACGCAGAGGCCCGGTTGGCCTCCGCGCTCGACGAGGCCGACGCCGATATCGCCCAGTTGACCACCGCCCTCGCGACCGCCCGCGCGTGGCGGGCCTGCGTGGCGCGCACCACCGTTGCGCAGGTTCAGGCTCTGCAGTCCTACCGCGACCACATGATCAATCTGGGCAAGGGATCAGGCAAGCACGCCAATCGCTTCCGAACGGCAGCGCGCGAGGCGATGGAACAGGCGCAATCGGCGGTGCCCGCGTGGATCATGTCGACCAGTCAGGTCGCCGACATGCTTCCGCCCGAACCGAACTCATTCGATGTGGTGATCGTCGACGAGGCGAGCCAGGCCGACATCACCAGTTCGTTCCTGCTCTGGCTTGCACCACGGGTCATCGTGGTCGGTGACGACAAACAGTGCGCCCCGCGCGGTCTGAGCGGCACATCACTCGACGACGCCTTCGCCAAGCTCGACGCGGAGCTCCCTGATCTCCCGCACTATCTGCGCGACGGTCTGACCCCACGATCGAGTCTGTTCTCGCTGTTGCGCAGTCGATTCGGCCACCTGATCCGGTTGCGCGAGCACTTCCGGTCGATGCCCGAGATCATCGAGTACTCCTCGCGACAGTTCTACAGCGGATCGCCGCTCGTGCCGGTCCGGCAGTTCGGCGCCGAGCGGCTCGACCCGCTGCGCACCGTACGCGTCGACGGTGTGGCGACCGGTCAGGGGCAGTCGCTGGTGAACGAGGGCGAAGCGGCCGCGATCGCGGCGACCGTGCTCGACTGCCTTGCCGATCCGGCTTACGTCGGAATGGATTTCGGCATCATCGCTCTGCAGGGCAGCAAGCAGGTCGACGCGATCACTCGCGTTCTGCGCGACGTGGTCGACGAACAGACGTGGCGTGCACGCCGCATCCGTGTCGGAACGCCGCCTGACTTCCAGGGCGACGAGCGCCACGTCATGTTCCTGTCGATGGTGGTCTCGGACCCCGCGTCGCTGAGTGCGTTGACGCGTGCGGAATCGCAGCGCAGGGTGAACGTCGCGGCCTCTCGTGCCATGGACCAGATGTGGTTGTTCCACTCGGTCGCACTCGACGACCTCGGGACCAACGATCTGCGCTACTCGCTTCTGGGTTACCTGCAGGCCAACCAGGGGCCGACGATCCCACCGATGCCGTCGGATGTTCCCGACGACGAGCGTGTCGAACCGTTCGACAGTCTCTTCGAGCAGCGGGTCTTCAATCGACTTGCGGCGCTCGGCTATCACGTGACCCCGAAAGTCGTCGTCAACAACCGTGTCATCGACCTCGTGGTCATGGGCTCGGAGGGCAGGATGGCCGTCGAGTGCGACGGAGACGAATTCACCTCGACGGGTGCGCAGGCGCGCTCGGACATGGAGCGGGAGCGCGAATTACGCCGCTGCGGGTGGGAGTTCGCGCGCGTGCGTGAGTCGGAGTTCGAGCTCGACGCCGACACCGCACTCGCTACGGTGATCGGACTCCTCGACCGTCGTGGAGTCAAGCCGGGGTCGGTGGCGGTGAGCGCTTCGCGCGATGTCGCCGCGTGGGAGCCGATCGATCTGACGGTAGCCGAATAGCGTCTGCGGCTGTGGGACGTGTCGACCAACCTAATCGGCTTTGCCTGCGCGTGCTGCGCGCACCCGCTCGACGATGTCGGGTAACCCGCGTGCCGCCGTCGTCCTGATGCTGTGAGTGGCGATGGAGCTGAGCCCCGACGGCTGAGGATTGAGTTCGATCACCGGGATGCCGCGTGCGGCCGCCCGCTCGGGCAGAGCCGCTGCGGGGTAGACGATCCCGCTCGTCCCCACGACGATGATCGCGTCTGCGGCGTCGAAGACCTGCTCGGCGCGCGCCCAGGCATCCGCGGGGAGTGACTCTCCGAACCATACGACACCCGGACGCACAGGCGACAAGCAGATAGGACACGCGGGCGGTTCGACGGGTCGCTCGTCGGTCGCCGTGGACGGATCGGCGTCGGTCCCCTGGTACGGATGGCCACAGCGTGAGCATCGCGGCGCGAAGAGGCTGCCGTGCAGATGGCTGACGACCGTGTTGCCCGCGCGCTCGTGCAGGTCGTCGACGTTCTGCGTCACCACCATCACCGACGGCATGTCGCCCGTGCCGTCGGCCGACTCCGCAAGAGCCGTCAGTGCGACGTGCCCGGCATTGGGTTCTGCTTCGCTGACGAGGTGTGCGCGCCACTGATACCAACCCCACACGAGAGCGGGGTCGGCGTTCCAGGCCTCAGGGGACGCGAGTTGTTCCGGGTCGAAGTTCTCCCACAGTCCCGTCTGGGCGTCGCGGAAGGTCGGCACCCCGCTCTCCGCCGACATTCCCGCGCCGGTGAACACAATGATCCATTCGGCGCCGGCCAGCACGTCGACCGCGGCCTGGGGAATCCGCACGGGCGCGTCACCCTCGGGCGTGTTCACTGCTGCTCGATGCGTTCGCGGACCGCTTCGCTCACCACGCGTGCCGTCGAGTCGGGATCTCGGTCGCGACGGATCGCCAGCGACCGGAGTACGCGCAGTTTGTCCCCGCGATGTCGGGGGATCACGTGCAGATGTGTGTGGAACACGGTTTGGAACGCGGCTCTGCCGTCGTTGATCACGAGGTTCGCACCGTCGGCACCTTCGCCACCCGGACGCAGGGGTGCGTTTCGCAGGGCGGTGGCCACGAGTTGTCCGGCGCGCATCACCGCTGCACCGTCGTCGACCGAGAGGTCCGCGAGGCCCGTCGAGTGTGTCCGGGGCACGATGAGAACGTGGCCGCGCGTCACCGGCCTGATATCGAGAAAGCCCACCACGTCGTCGTCCTCGTACACCGTGCGGGCTGGTGCGGAGCCGTCGACGATCCGGCAGAACACGCAGTCGCTCATCCCTGCACCCTAACGACTCGTGGGGGAGGACTCGACCGCGCCACGAGTCCGCGTATGTCGCAGCCCGCGACACGCAGTGCGCCACGTCACATAACGATTAGATAACGGCGTCGCGGGCCCCGCATTTCGCGCGGGTTGTCGATTGAAACACCCTGCGAACTGGTCGAACGTCGCCACGGCGAACGACGCCTCATGGCGTTCGCATTGTTACTCGCGGGACTACTCGCGGGTATACCTGACGGTCGGAAACAACATGAGGACTCCCTCACGTTTGTGTGCCATCATGAGTTCCACGTTCATGTCGACGACGTACCGGCGCTGGTTCGTCTGTCGCCCGCCACAGCGTCAAAGGTATTGCTGGGCAAGCATGTTCGTGATCCACGTGTGCGCGACCCGGCGTTTGACCCCCCGCCGCCGGGTCGCCACACCGTGCCCGTATCCAGACCCTGAACTCCTGCACCTCACACACGCCGAGTCCCGATCCACGAGGAGAGCCCGTGACCGTCGACCAATTCCGCCCCGGAGCACACGGAACCCGCCCCACCGGCGGACCCGCCGAATCGCTGATGGATCGACTCGCGGCAGGCGAGCGGTACGCAGTCAGTTTCGGCGGACAGGGCGGTCCGTGGTTGTCGACGCTCGCCGAACTGGTCGTCGATGCCGACCTCGAACACAAGCTCGCGACCGCGGTCGCTGTTGCCGAGCGCATGGTCGCACCGGTCGCCGACTCGCTGGAGATCGCTCGACCGGACGGATTCCATCCGCTGGCGTGGGTCAGGGCAGCCGACGCCGGGGAGGAGATACCCTCCGACGCCGAACTCGCCGACTTCGCACTGAGTGGACCAGGTGTCCTCCTGAGCCAGGTCGCAGCCGTCGAGTCGCTCAAGAAGCAGGGCCTCGACGCCGACCTGATCGCACCTGTTGCGGTTGTCGGGCATTCACAGGGATCGCTTGCCGTCGACGCTATTCGGCACGGCGAGAGTGGATGCGGGCAGCTGCTGGCCATCGCGCATCTCATCGCCGCGGCGGGAACCCTCGTCGCCCGCCGCCGAGGGCTGGCGACCACGCCGGACGGCTCGCCGATGTTGTCGGTATCGAATGTGA
>NZ_BAFB01000014.1 GCF_000248075.1 Gordonia otitidis NBRC 100426
GATCAAGGTCTCGGTCGAATCATTCGATCGGGATTGGATCGTCGCAGGCCGCGAGGCCGGCGCGTTTATCGCACACTATCGGGGTTCTGAGAGAACGCAGGTTTTCTCACGGATATCGAACATCGCGCAGCTCTGCTGAGGCGTCTTGTGATGAGGCGCGGAGGGGTATGTGGTCGTTCGA
>NZ_BAFB01000013.1 GCF_000248075.1 Gordonia otitidis NBRC 100426
TAGCTGTACTGACCCGCCAGGTTGGGTACGCGGTCGGCGGGTGAGTTGCCTCGGAGTGCGGTGTGGCCGCGTTCGTGATTGTAGATGCGAAGGAACTCGGGGAAGGCTGCGACGCGTTCGGTTTCACTGAGGTAGGGACGGGCGTAGGCCCATTCCTCCTGGAGGGTCCGGTTGAATCGTTCGACCTTGCCATTGGTTTGCGGCCGGTACGGTCTGGTCCACTTGTGCTTGATCCCGTTTTCGTCCAACAAGTCCCGGAATACCCGGGACCGGTAACAAGAGCCGTTGTCGGTCATCACTCGCGCGGTGGTGACACCGATCGAGGCGAAGTGCGCCAACGCCCGAGTCATGAACGCGGTCGCGGTTTCCTTCTTCTCATCAGCGAGGATCTCGGAGTAGGCGTAGCGGGAATGGTCGTCGACGGCGTGATGCAGATACGCGTACCCCAGGTTCGGGCGGCCAGCAACTTTGCGGGTTCGCCCAGGCTCGCGGTGGGCACTGGAGTTGCGGGCGCCCTGGGCGCGGCCGTGTACGCGATGTCCACCTCCGTCGGGGATTCTCCCGAGCTTTTTGATGTCGACGTGGATCAAGTCTCCGGGCGCTTCACGTTCATACCGGCGGACCTCGCGCCGGCGGGCACGTACCGGCGCCCCGGTCGCCGGGTCGATCCACGACAACCGCAGGCATCGGTACCGGGTCAGGATGCGGTGCACCGTGGAGACGTTCAAGCCCAGGTGAAACGCGATCCGGGCCGGCCCCCAGCGACGGGAGACGCGTAACCCGACGACTCGGCGTTCCCGGCGCCGGCGGGTGCGATGCGGACACGATCGGGGCCGGCTGGACCGATCACCCATCCCGGCCGGCCCCGATTCGCGGTAGCGATCCGCCCATCGCTTGGCCGTGGTGACCGACACGTTGAACCGGTTAGCCGCGCGGCGCAAGGGCCACCCATCTTCGACAACACACCGAGCCAGACGCAACCGGCCAGTCGGGGACAACGGTGAATTACGGTGAGACACGAAGACCTCCGGGTTGAGGAGCGGTTCCTAGACAGCTCCACACCTCACTCGGAGGTCTTCCCTATGTCACGTCGACTCGCCGAACGCCGTACCTAACGTCCCGGGTCAGTACAGCTAG
>NZ_BAFB01000012.1 GCF_000248075.1 Gordonia otitidis NBRC 100426
CTCTTCGTGCTCGCGATGCTCGCCGTCCAGGCGTTGCCCGATGTACTGACGCGGTACCGAGAAATGGGGATTCTCAAGCGGTTACGCACCACTCCTGCGTCACCAGGACTGCTGCTGATCGCTCAGTTCGTGCTGATCTCAGCCGTCTCGATCGTCTGTCTCGCCGTGATCGTCGTGGTGCCCGGCATCATTTCGGGCCAGTGGCCGCGACATCCCGTCGGATTCGTCGTGAGTTACGTCCTCACCGGCTCGGCATTTCTCGGTCTGGGGATGGTGATCGCCTCGCTGTTCCGGAACGCGAAGGTCGCGGCCGGGTTCGGCACCGCGGTGTTCTTCGTGTTGATGTTCTTCGCCGGACTGTGGATTCCGCGGTCGACGATGCCGGGGTGGATGAACGTCATCTCGAACCTGACCCCCTCGGGCGCAGGGACGCAGACCCTTGTCGACACCGCGACGACGGGGTGGCCCCCGGTCGGGTACTTCGGCACACTACTGGTGTGGGGCGTAGTGACCACCGCAATCGCGATCCGGACCTTCAAGTGGGAGTGACCAGCCCGTTCACCACCACGGCGCTCACACGCGGGCTGTTCCGCCGTGACCCAGGGCGCGAACCGCAGGGTCTCTGGCGCGACAACCGACCCGAGCTGACCTGGCCCGACACCATCGTGCCACCGGCCGCCGAGGTGTGGACCCTGCGCGCCCTCTACGTCGTCTCGCTGGTC
Source organism: Gordonia otitidis NBRC 100426 (assembly GCF_000248075.1). Lineage (GTDB taxonomy): Bacteria > Actinomycetota > Actinomycetes > Mycobacteriales > Mycobacteriaceae > Gordonia > Gordonia otitidis. The sequence continues at coordinate 723 of NZ_BAFB01000012.1, forward strand.
GTGGCACAGCTCGTCCCGGCGTCGTTCACGCGGCATCTGGTGAGCGCGTCGGTGATGCTCGCGCTGATCGTCTTCACCGAGTTCTGGATTCGCGTCGACATCAGTGCCATGTGGCGGCGCGTGGCGATCGTCGTCGTCAACACGGCCCTGATCGCGACGGCCATCGCCGCGACACCGATAGCAGGTATCGCCTCCTGGGCCGGCTACATGCTCTACGCGTCGTTGTTCACCGGCTTCCCGATGCTGTTGTCCATCAGCGTGTCCTGTGTGCTCATGACTGCGACGCAGCGCTACGGCTGGCAGAACCTGGCCGACCCGTTATGGGCGTCGATCCTCGCGTGGATCCTGAACGTGGTGATCGGTGTCGCCTTCGTGGCCGTGATCGAGGCGCGCGAGACGTCGGTGATCCGCCGCAATCATCTCACCGAAGAACTACTCGCGGAGCGTTCGCGCAGCGCACATCTGCAGTCCGAGCTCGTCGAGCAGGCGCGTCTGGCCGGTATCCGCGACGAGCGTTCCCGACTCGCCCGCGAGTTGCACGACACCGTCGCACAGGGTTTCGTCGCCGTGGTCACCCAATTGGAGTCCGTCGACGAGAACGAATTGTCGCGCGCGACGCACGACCGGTTGGAGAACGCGAAAGCCCTGGCGCGTGAGGGTCTCGGTGAGGCGAGACGCGCGGTGAACGCTCTCCGCCCGGTGACACTCGACGCACAGTCGCTGCCGACCGCCGTACGCGAGCAGCTCTCCGCGTTCTCGCAACGCACTCGGGTCTCGGCGGTGCTTCGGGTGGATGGCGACGCCCGCGAACTCGCGGGTAGTGACGACTCGGTGCTGCGCATCCTCCAGGAATCCCTCGCGAACATCGCGAGGCACTCGGGGGCCCGGCACGTCGTGGTGACGCTCACCTATCTCGACGACATGCTGCTGCTCGACATCCGTGACGACGGATGCGGTTTCGACGTCGGTGCGGTGCAGCGTTCGATGCACGGCGGGTTCGGGCTGACGGGCATGTGCGAGCGCGCCGAACTACTCGGCGGGAGTGTCGTCGTCGAATCCGAGCCGAGGTCGGGTTGTGTGGTGTCGGTATCGATTCCGATCGCGACGCCGGGAGCACGCGCATGAATTCGGGGCCGAGAACCATCAGCATCGTCGTCGTCGACGATCATCCGGTCGTCCGTGACGGCATCCGGGGGATGCTCGAGCGCGAGCCCGACATGGCCGTCGTCGGCGAGGCCTCGAGTGGCGACGAGGCGCTCGCCAGAATCGCTGCAGCGACACCTGATGTGGTGCTCATGGACCTGCGGATGCCGGGCTCCGACGGTGTCGACGCGATTCGCGCTCTCCGCGCCGCCGACACCCAGTGGCCGCGCATCCTGGTGCTGACGACCTACGACACCGACACCGACATCCACGCCGCCGTCGATGCGGGCGCCGACGGGTATCTCCTCAAAGCGACGCCCCGCGACGACCTGATCGCGGCGGTGCGCCGAGCGGCAGCAGGGCAGAGCGTCCTCGACCCGAAGGTCGCCGGCAGCCTGATGGGCCGCAACCGAGCCGACACCCTCACCGCACGAGAGCGAGAAGTGTTGCGTGCCATCGCCGGTGGTGGCACCAACCGGCAGGTGGCCGCCGAACTCATGATCAGCGAGGCGACGGTGAAAACGCACCTGTTGCGGCTCTACCCGAAACTCGGCGTCACCGATCGCGCCGCAGCGGTGCGGGTTGCGTTCGAACGCGGGCTCATCCGCTGAGCATCACGTCCGGCTCCACCGCGCAAAGAGATCGTCGAGAACAGGAAGGTAGAGGTCGACGGTCTGCCACGTCGTCGGAAGGTGGTAGAGCGACTCGTACTCTGCGACCGCTGGCAAGGCTTCGATCCGGTCGAGGTAGTCGCCGTACCGCTCTTGCGCGAACCGGTTTCCCTCCTCGGTGAGCATCGACGGGTCGATCTGACAATCGAAGTACGTCTCCGCGATCTCCACAGGACTCGATGTCCGTTCGATCAGCGCAATCGATTCCGTGGCATGGTAATCGGCCAGCAGACGTCGCTGCGCACACCACGCAAGGAAGGCCAGTATGTGCGTCACAGACGACTCCTCGGGCAAGCCGTATTCCTCGGTGTCGTCGCTGTGATAAGTCGCATCGTCGTAGGTCACGTCGGCGAGGGTACCCACTCGCACCGACGATCGATGACAACCGGCGCGCCCGACTACTGCGCGTCGACGCACCGCGCTCTCAGCGTTTGCGCGCCTTCTTCTGCGCGCGCTTGGTGAGCGCGCTCCACATCTTGAGCTGCCCCTTCGCCATGCGCTTGTCGCGCGCGGTGAACGGTGGCGAGATCATCTCTGCGACCGTGACCGGCATCGTCGAAAATGCCACTGCGCGTGCATGACTGAAGGTCTCGAAGCCTGCCTTGCCGTGGTAGGCGCCCATGCCGCTGCGGCCGACACCGCCGAAGGGCAACTCCGCACCGAACATGTGCAGCGCGAAATCGTTGCCGTTGATCGAGCCGCTCCTGGTGTTGTCGGCGAGACGCTTGAAGTTGTCGTTGTCGTCGCCGCACCAATACATCGTCAGCGGATGCGGGTTCGACGCGATGTGTGTGATCGCTTCCGTGAGATCGCGGTACGGGTAGACACTCAACACGGGTCCGAAGACCTCGTCCTCGGCGATCTTCATACCCGCTTTCACCCCGGTCAGCAGTGTCGGCGGGATCTTGCGACGCTCCGCCGACGGAAGTTGCTCCCCACCCGGGATGACCTGCCGCTTCTGTGCCCCCAGCTCGACGGCGTCGTCGATCAGGCCGACGATGCGGTCGTAGTTCTTCTGGTTGATCGTCGAGGTGTAGTCCGGGTTGTCGTAGATCGTCGGGAAGTTCTCGGTCCAGTGCCCGATGACGGTGTCGACGAACTCGTCCAGCGCAGCCTCGGGGACGAAGACATAGTCCGGGCACAGGCACACCTGACCACCGTTGGCCATACGGGCGTCGGCGAGCATCTTCGCGGCCTTGCCGATGTCGGCGGAGACGTCGACGACCGCAGGATTCTTGCCGCCGAGTTCGAGGGTCACCGGGACGAGGTTCTTGGCCGCTTCCTGCGCCACCGACGAACCGACCTCGGGCGAACCGGTGAAGAACATGTGGTCGACGGTGAGTTTCGCGAAGTCGGAACCCGAACCGTGCGTGGGTGTGATGACCGCGAGCTCTTCGATCGAGAAGTAGTCGGTCGCGAGTCGTGCGATCAGCTCGGTGGTGCGGGCGGTGATCGACGAGGGTCGCATCAGCACCCGATTACCCGCCGCGAAGGCCGACGCGGCGGGCACAAACGTCAGCTGGAGTGGAAAGTTCCACGGCCCCATGATGCCGACGACCCCTAGCGGGTCGTGACGCACGCGCTGCTTGAATCCGATCAGTCCCTGCACTCGCGCCGACGGCGTCTCCTTCATCCACTCCTTCACGCCACGCCGCTGATGTGTGATGTCGATCAGGCATCCCGCGACATCGGCCGTGATGCTCAGTTCGGCTGGACGAGTACCGAAGTCGGCTGTCAGGGCGGCGCAGATCTCGTCGGAGTTGTCGAGCAGCAGCGAACCGAGTCGGATGATGCGGTCGATGCGCGTATTGGCGTCGGGGATGCCGTCACGCAGGAATGCGGCCTGCTGGATCTCGAGGAGTTCGGTCATCGTATGGGCCTCGGACGAGACGCCTCTCTCGATGCGCCTTCCGGCTCGGGTCGTCGCATCCGCAGGCTTGGTCATGATGGCTCCTTGCCGGTTCACTGATGGTCGGGGCACCGTCGCGTGAGACGACACCCGACATGCGTATCACCATGCTATGTCGCCGGTCACATCTTGGCGAGAGTGGGGTCCGGGCCTCGTCTGTCAGTTCTGTCAGCCCAAGCGCTCGATGATCGTGACGTTCGCGGTGCCGCCGCCCTCGCACATGGTCTGGAGACCGTAGCGGCCGCCGGTCCGCTCCAACTCGCTCAGCAGAGTCGCGAAGAGCTTCGCACCTGTGGCGCCGAGTGGATGTCCGAGCGCGATCGCGCCACCGTTCGGGTTGACCCTCGCAGGGTCGGCACCGGTCTCCTTCAACCAGGCAAGGACCACCGAGGCAAATGCCTCGTTGATCTCGACGACGTCGATGTCGTCGATGCTCAGACCGGCCTTGGCAAGGGCGTACTTGGTCGCGGGAATGGGAGCCGACAGCATCATCACCGGGTCGTCACCGCGAACCGAGAGGTGATGGATGCGGGCGCGCGGCGTCAGTCCGTACTCGGCAAGTGCCTTCTCGCTGACCACCAGAGCGGCCGACGCCCCGTCGGAGATCTGCGACGCGACCGCTGCCGTCAGCCGCGACCCCTCGGCGAGGGGAGCCAGTCCGGCCATCTTCTCCAGTGACGTCTCGCGCGGGCATTCGTCGACCACACAATCGCCCAGTGCGACAGTCTCGTCGTCGAACCGCCCTGCGGCGATGGCGGCCTTCGCCCGCTGATGAGACTGCAGCGCCCAGGCCTCCATGTCCTCGCGGCTGATGTCCCACGTGCGTGCCATCTGGTCCGCCCCGACGAACTGGGAGACCTCGGCATCACCGAATCGCTCGCGCCAGCCCACGGATTCCGCTGTCGGCGTGGTGAATCCGAACTCCTGACCGGCAATCATCGCCTGCGAGATGGGGATGGCGCTCATGTTCTGCACACCACCGACCACCACGGCGTCCTGGGTCCCGCTCATCACGCCCTGCGCCGCGAAGTGGATTGCCTGCTGACTCGAGCCGCACTGCCGGTCGACGGTCGTCCCGGGCACCTCGAGAGGCATCCCGGCCGCGAGCCACGCGGTGCGTGCGATGTTGCCGGCCTGCGGACCGATGGCGTCGACGCACCCGAAGACGACGTCGTCGACAACTGCCGGGTCGAGTCCCGTGCGCTCGACCAACGCACGGATGACGTGCGCGCCCATGTCGGCCGGGTGCGTCTTCGCCAGCGACCCGTTGCGTTTGCCGACCGGTGTGCGGATCGCATCCACGATGTATGCCTGCGGTGTGCTCATGAAAACTCCTGTGGTGATGGAAGGTTGACGCCGCTCAGGCGCGCTGACTGGAGATGGACACCACCTCGCCGGTGAGATACGTGGTGTAGTCGCTGGCGAGCATCGCAATCGTGGCTGCGATCTCCCACACTTCGGCCGCTCGGCCGTACGCCTCGCGCTGTGCGAGTTCGTCGAGAAGTTCGTCGCTGGTCACCTTCGCGAGGAACGGATGCTTCGCGATCGACGGTGCAACGGCGTTGATGCGCACACCGACGTCGGCTGCTTCGACGGCCGAGCACCGCGTCAGCGCCATCACTCCCGCCTTGGCTGCAGCGTAATGCGCCTGTCCGCGTTGGGCTCTCCAGCCGAGGACCGACGCGTTGTTGACGATCACCCCGCCGTGTTCGACGGCGCGGAAGTAGCGCAACGCTGCGCGGGTGGCGCGAAAGGTGCCGGTGAGCGTGATGTCGATGACGCGGTCCCACTCCTCGTCGGTCATGTCGGCGACCGGTGTCTCGCCACCGAGGCCCGCATTGTTGACCAACACGTCGATACGTCCGAGTCTGTCTGCGGCACCCGAGATCAGCGCGTCGACGTCGTCGGTGGACTGCACGTTGCACACCACCTGCTCGACGGTCTGACCGTCGAACTCTCTGCGGAGTTCGTCCGCCGCCTCGCCGAGTCGACGCTCATGCCAGTCACTCAGCACGACGTCGGCACCCTCGAGCAGCGCGCGGCGCGCCGTCGCGAATCCGATACCGGTACCCGCCGCGGCCGTCACGACCACCTTGCGTCCCAACAGCAATCCGTGGCCGGGTGTTTCCTCGGGGGGCGTACCCAACGGGGATCGTGTCCGATCGAGCGATCCCGATGTCGTCTGCGTCATTGCGCGTGAACCTCCTCTGTCGGCACGCTCGTGCCTCGCTGTACCGATCTCATGCTCGTGCCTCGCTGTGCCGATCTCATGCTCGTGCCTCGCTGTGCCGATCTCATGCTCGTGCCTCGCTGTGCCGATCTCATTCTCGTGCCTCGCGGGGAAGGCCGAGAACACGCTCGGCGATGATGTTGCGCTGCACTTCGTTCGAGCCGCCGTAGATGGTGTCGGCGCGGGTGAACAGGAACAACCGCTGCCACTCGTCGAGTTCGACATGCTCCGGATCGGCGATCTCGTTACGGCGCCCCTCGACCGTTTCTGTTGGCCCGATCAACGACGCGGGGCCCGCCACGGCCATTGCCAGCTCCCCGAGGTCGCGATGCCAATTGGCCCACAACAGTTTTGCGACCGACGCAGCGCCGGCAGCGGCGGCCGCACCCCACGTGCCGCCGGACGACGCCGCGTCCCCGTCGAGGGTCCGCTGAGCGTTGGCCCTCATCGCACGTAGCCGGATCCGGGCTCGGACGAGGCGTGTGGCGATCTCGGGATCGTCGAGCGTGCCGTTGGCCCTTGCCATCTCGGTCACTGCGTCGAGTTCGCGGGCAAATCCCACCTGCTGACCGAGTGTCGAGACGCCGCGTTCGAACTGCAGCAGTCCCATGGCGACGGCCCAACCCTCGCCCGGCGCACCGACGATCAGGTCGGCCTCGGTGGTCGCGTCGTCGAAGAAGACCTCGTTGAACTCCGACGTGCCGGTCAACTGTTGGATGGGACGAACCGTGACGCCCGACTGATCGAGCGGCACGATGAGGAAGCTCAGACCCGTGTGCCGCGACGAGCCCGGCTCGCTGCGCGCTACGACGAACACCCACTGTGCGACGTGAGCGAGCGAGGTCCAGATCTTCTGCCCGTTCACGTGCCAGCGACCATCGTCGGCCAACCGTGCGGTGGTGGACACCGCTGCCAGATCAGACCCCGCGCCCGGCTCGGAGTATCCCTGCGCCCAGAGCTCGGTGACGTCGACGATGCCGGGGAGGAAGCGCTGCTTCTGTTCCTCGGTGCCGAACTCGATCAGCGTCGGGCCGAGAAGTTCCTCTCCGAGGTGATTCACCCGCGCAGGCGCATTCGCACGCGCATACTCCTGATGAAAGATGATTCGTTGCTCGAGTGTCGCGCCCCGGCCCCCGTACCTCGTGGGCCACCCGAGGCATGTCCACCCCGACGCCGCGAGGTGCCGGTCCCATGCCAGACGCTCGGCGAAGAACTCGTGCTCACTCCCCGGACCGCCCCTGCCCTTGAGGAGGGCGAACTCGCCGACGAGATTCTGCGCGAGCCACTCGCGAACGGCCCGGGTGAACTCAAACGTGGCGTCCGGGGTACGTCGAGCCCATTCACCCAGGTCAACGGTCCGATCGGCGAGGTTGATCGACGTCATGGTCGCTAGCATAACCTACCAAGCATTTGCTAGGTTTGGGACATGGAGGCGACGGTGACCAACGGCGGCGACGCTCAGTCAGCGGCAGAAGGCGCACACTCGACGGCAGAAGGCGCACAGTCGGCGGCAGAAGGCGCACGCTCGGCGGCAGAGAGCGCACGCTCGGCAGCAGGGAGCGCCCAGTCGACACCGGCGGCGCTGGCGCACGCGGCACGCACGTGGCCGACTCAACAAGCCGTCGTCGACACCCAGTGGGGCCAGACGGTCGAGCTGACCTATGCGGACCTGCTGGAGCGGGTACGCGATTTCGCCGCAGCGCTCGTCGCCTCGGGGTTCAGCCCTGGTGACCGGGGGGCGATCTGGTCGCCTAACAGCTACCACTGGCCCATCGCGGCGCTCGGCATCCAGTACGCCGGCGGGGTGCTTGTGCCCCTCAACACCCGGTACACGACCACCGAGGCCGTCGACGTGATCGAGCGCTCGCAGGTCGCGGCGGTCGTCGTGTCCGGAGATTTTCTCGGAGTCGATCATGCCGACGACCTGCTCGCCGAGCATCGTCGATCGCTGCCCGAACTCGTCGTCCGCGTGCCGCTCGGGGAGTCGACCAATGCGCCCGAAGGAGCCGTCGACTGGTCGTCCTTCCTGGCGCGTGGGAATGCGCAGACACGTGCGGAGGCGGATCGTCGAGCAGCAGCTGTCGCACCAGACGACATCTCCGACATCCTGTTCACCTCGGGAACCACCGGGAAGTCGAAAGGTGTTCTGGCAGAGCATCAGCAGACCATCGCGGGCTCGCGCGCATGGGGGGCCAACGGACGCCTGAGCCCAACCGATCGCTACCTGATGGTCAACCCGTACTTCCACACCTTCGGATACAAGGCGGGCATCCTTCCGGCGATCCTGTTCGGCGCGACGATGATTCCACTCGCGGTCTACTCCCCCGCCGACGCCATGCGGCTCGTCGAATCACAGCGTGCGACCGTCTTCCCTGGAGCGCCGACGATCTTCCAGACCATCCTCGACGATCCATCACGTCCCGATCACGACCTGTCGTCGCTCCGGCTGGTGGTCACCGGCGCAGCTATCGTGCCGGTGGTCCTGGTCGAACGCATTCAACGCGACCTCGGTGTCGACACGGTGATCACCGCATACGGACAGACCGAGTCGAGTGGGTTCATCTCCACCTGCCGACCGGACGACGACGATGTCACGGTGGCCACGACATGCGGGCGTGCGTTCGAGGGGATGGAGATCGCAGTGTCCGATCAGGGCGAGGTTCTCGCCCGCGGAGCGATGGTCATGCGTGGATACCTCGACGATCCAGCAGCAACCACCGCGACCATAGACGCCGACGGCTGGCTGCACACCGGTGACGTCGGGGTCATCGACGAACGCGGGAATCTCCGGATCACCGACCGACTCAAGGACATGTACATCTGCGGCGGCTTCAACGTCTACCCCGCCGAGGTCGAGCAGACGCTCGCCCGCCTCGACGGGGTGACCGAAACCGCTGTCATCGGGGTGCACGACGACAGACTCGGAGAGGTCGGCCGTGCATTCGTAGCCCTTCGCGAGGGCGCCACGCTCACCGAGGACGACGTACTCACCTACGCCCGCACACATTTGGCCAACTTCAAAGTGCCGCGCTCGGTGGTGTTCGTCGACGGATTCCCACGCAACGCGTCCGGCAAGATCCTCAAACGCGAACTGCACTGACACGCCGTCGGGACCTAGACGTGTCCCCGGACCATGACTTCGCCTGCGCGGTTGCCCATTCCGCGACGCGGCGGGCGCTTTCCTCCTCGGAGAGATCCTCGACGCGGGTCATCACCGACCAGCGCACGCCGAACGGGTCGAGCACCGACGCGAACCTGTCGCCCGAGACGAACGTCGTGAGCGGTTCACGGATCGTCGCGCCGGACGCCTCGGCCCTAGCGACCACGTCGTCGGCGTCGGCACAGTAGAACCCCAATGAGTAGCAGGCCGCGGGGCCGTCAGGTGCCGGTATCAGCCCGTACGCTTCGTTGGGTTCACCGAGTTGCAGGTGGCCCGTACCGAAGTCGAGGTCGGCATGTGCGACCACACCGTCGAATTCGGTCACGTCGACGACACGTGCGCCGAACACGCTGGCGTAGAAGTCGATTGCCTGCTGAGCGCGCGGTACGACGAGGAACGGGTCAGACTCGTGAGCCCATGTGGAATGCCGTCGGTGGTGTGCGCGCCGGTGGCGCCGTGCAGAGTGGAGCCGGTGTCGTTCTCTTGTCCGGTGGCGTTCTCGTGTGATGTCATGCTCGTCACGGTAGGGATGACGCGCGCCACAAGGCTTGTAGATTTGCGACGACTATCGTGGAGTCCATGCCCGCCCGCGGAGCGCACCACACCGGCGGCCCCGACACGCGCGGGGTGCTCTACCCCGCCCGCCTCCCCACCTTCGACCGCCTCGCCGCGGCCGACGACCTCGCACCGATCGTCGCATGGTTCTGGATACCGCAGTGGAATCTCGCGCCGGGCAGGACCTCGCGGCAGAATGTCCTGCCGTTTCCCGCATGCAACCTCGTCGTCGAACCCGAAGGTGTCACGATCGTCGGTCCGACGACGCGATGCTCGCATCGGGATCTGACGGGAACGGGGTGGGCAGTGGGTGCGCTGCTGCGGCCGGCAGGCGCTGCGGCGCTCGACATATCCCCGCGGGAACTGCGCGACGACGCCCTTCAGTACCACGCCACCGAGCTGTTCGACTCCATCTCTGCCGCAATGAGTGTCGGATCGCCAGAGATCGCCGAAGCCGCGTCTCGCTTCTCGTCGTGGCTGCGCGAGCGGACGACGAGAGCGCCGGATTCGGCGCTACTCGCCAATGAGATGGTCGACCTGATAGCGGGCGACCGCAGCATCATTCGCGTCGACGATCTCGCCCGCCGATTGTCGATGTCCGTGCGCAGCGTCCAACGTGTGGCCGATCGGTACATCGGGCTCTCGCCGCTCGCGGTTATCCGGCGATACCGACTGCAGGAGGCCGCTGAGCGTCTGCGCGCCGATCCCGAGATCACCCTCGCCGAGGTCGCCGCAGATCTCGCATACACCGACCAGGCACACTTCTCGGCCGACTTTCGTCACACGCTCGGACTGCCTCCCGGCGAGTACCGACGCAGCGTCGAGAAGGCTGTGGACTCGTGACCGATACGGAGCCAACCGAGGAACTGCTCGCCGGGGTCGGCGTCATCGATCCGGCCACTCCCACGCGGAGAATCGTCACGCATGGTGCGGTGATCATTCTCAACGGCGACCGCGCATGGAAGTTCAAACGGCCGGTTCGGTTGCGCTACTTCGACTTCAGCACCCCACAACGTCGTCGAGACGCGCTCGACGACGAGCTCCGGCTCAACCGCCGCTTCGCACCTGGTCTCTACGTGGCAGTGCACACCATCCGCCGCAGCGCGACCGGTGCGCTCTCGCTCGACGGCTCCGGCGAGGTCGTTGACCACGTGCTCGAGATGAAGCGATTCGACGACGATGCGCTGCTCATCACGCACGCGCATTCAGGGGGTCTCAGCGACGAGTTGCTGCAGCGGCTCGCGGTGCGGATCGTCGCGCTCCATCGCACGTCGGAAATCAGTGAGGATCCGCTTGGGGCACAACGACTACAGGACGTCGTTGACGGGAATCTCGCGAGTATGTCGGTGTTCCCGCAGATCATCGACCCCGCTGCGGCAACCGAACTCACCGACCGCATCACGGCATTGGTCACCGAGCATCGCGAACTGCTCGACGAACGGGCGCGTGCCGGTCGAGTACGCCGCTGCCATGGCGACCTGCATCTCGCGAACGTCGCGATCATCGACGGCGAGCCGACTCCGTTCGACTGCCTGGAATTCGACGCCGAGATGGCCACCACCGATGTTCTGTACGACCTTGCGTTTCTCGCGATGGATCTCTGGGCGCGTGGGCTGCGCCACGAGGCCAACGTCGTCGTCAACACATACTTCGACCACGCGGACGTCGACGGTCGGACCGATGACGAGCGCGCGTTCTGCCTCTTGCCGGTGATGCTTGCGGTGCGTGCGACGGTTCGTGCACATGTCGCGGCCGCCGAGGGAGACGTCACACGGGCACACGAGTACTTCTCTCTCGCACGGGGATTCACAGAGTCCCGGACACCCCGACTCATCGCGATCGGCGGCGGGTCGGGGACCGGGAAGTCGACCATCGCGCGAGCGATCGGCGGCAGCGTCGATCCCGCACCCGGCGCGCGCATCCTGCGGACCGACGTGCTCCGCAAGAGGCTCGCAGGCGTGAGCATCGAGGACGAACTCCCACGTTCGGCGTACACGGACTCAGCTCGGGCTGCGGTCTACACCGGGATGTTTCGTGTTGCCGAGGACGACCTCACCGCGGGGATGAGCGTGATCGCCGACGCCGTGTTCGGTCGGACGAACCAGTCCGCGTCGATAGCCGACGTCGCCCGCCACGCGGGCGTCGACTTCACCGGCATCTGGCTGGAACTGTCCGAGGGGGAACGCATCTCACGAATCGAGCACCGCGAGGCGGATGCCTCCGACGCCGACGCCGACGTCGCCCGCAGGCAGACCGCGGCCCTGGAACCGCCCAGTGGTGAATGGCGGCGGGTCGAGTCCTCCGGCGACATCGCGACCGTGGTCGCCGCGTGTGGATTCGACGACGTCACGAACTGAGTGCCGCGTTGGCGTCAGCTCAGTCGCGCATCGGCTTGACCAGAGGGAACAAGATGGTCTCGCGGATTCCAAGGCCGGTCAGTGCCATCAGCAACCGGTCGATACCCATGCCCGTGCCGGCGGTCGGAGGCATGCCGTACTCCATCGCGGCGAGGAACTCCTCGTCGAGCCGCATGGCCTCGTCGTCACCTGCGGCCGCGAGGCGGGCCTGGTCGACGAACCGTTCACGCTGGATGACCGGGTCGACGAGCTCCGAGTAGCCGGTGGCCAGCTCGAACCCGCGAACGTAGAGGTCCCACTTCTCGACGACGCCTGGCACGCTGCGATGAGCGCGGACGAGCGGCGACGTCTCGACGGGAAAGTCGCGCACGAACACCGGCTGCGAAAGCTTCTCGCCGACCATGTGCTCCCACAGTTCCTCGACGAGCTTTCCGTGTCCGTACCCCTTGTCCTTCGGCACCTCGAGGCCGACGCGTTCGGCGATGGCGAGGAGTTCGTCGACGGTTGTGCCGGGGTGCTCCGGCCCGCCGTCGGGCACGATCTCCTGACCGAGCGCCTCCGACAACGACGGGTACATCTCCAGGGAGGTCCACTCGCCCGACAGATCGTAGGTGCTGCCGTCGGGCATCTCCGGTGTGAGCGTGCCGAGTGCGCCGAGCGCGACCTCCTGGACGATCTCGCGGGTCATGGTCGCGGCGTCGTCGTAGGTGCCGTAGGCCTGGTAGGTCTCGAGCATCGCGAACTCGGGCGAGTGCGTCGAGTCGGCGCCCTCGTTGCGGAAGTTGCGGTTGATCTCGAAGACGCGCTCGATACCGCCGACCACTGCACGCTTGAGGAACAGTTCCGGTGCGATTCGCAGATAGAGGTCGATGTCGAATGCGTTGGAATGAGTCACGAAGGGGCGAGCGGCCGCGCCACCGTGCAGTGTCTGCAGCATCGGGGTCTCGACCTCGAGGAACCCGCGCGTCACGAGCGCCTTGCGCAGCTCGGCGATCACCGCGATGCGCGTGCGTGCGATCTCGCGGGCCTCGGGACGCATGATGAGGTCGACGTAACGCTGGCGGACGCGCGTCTCCTCGTTCATCTCCTTGTGCGCAACCGGCAACGGCCGCAACGCCTTCGATGCCATCGCCCAGTCGTCGGCCATCACCGACAGTTCTCCGGTACGGGAGCTGATGACCTCGCCATGGACGTAGACGATGTCACCGAGGTCGACGTCGGATTTCCATCGCGCGAGCGACTCCTCACCGACACCGTTGAAGCTGATCATGGCCTGCAGTTGAGTGCCGTCACCTTCCTGCAACGTCGCAAAGCACAACTTGCCCTTGTTGCGCAGAAAGATCACACGACCGGCGACCCCGACCTGCAGCCCGGTCTCGGTGCCTGCCTCGAGGTCCGGGTGGGCGGCGCGGATCTCGGAAAGGCTGTGCGTCCGTCCGATCGACACCGGGTACGCTTGCCCACCCTCGGCGAGGATGCGCTCACGCTTCTCGCGCCGGATGCGGAGTTGCTCGGGCGTCTGGTCGTCATCCGTCGCGTTCGTCGTGGTCACGGGTTCGCTCACGCATCGAAGACTATCGGCCGACGTGGGGTCGGTGAAAATCGCGCCCTGCGGCGAGTGTTGTCACCGCACCCACCGCACCGTCAGTGCGCTGAGAACATCGCCAGCTCGGCGGGGCTGATGCTGCCGTTGATGCGGTCGCGGCGTAGCCGCGTGAACCCGCCGACCACGAACACGGCACCGGTGACTCCACGTGCCTGTAGGTGCCACGCCAACCACTCGGCCTCATGTCCGTCGTCGCTGACCAGAATCCAGCGTCGATCATGTGTGGCCGTCTGTAGAGCCTTCGGCGATCCCGGCGTGAGCAGGTCGAGGACCTCGGTTGCCTCGACGGCGAGTGCCCCGATCAACGCACCGTCGAGTGAGCGTTTGCGGTGGCTGCGGATGTCGACCGGGACAGCACCCGCCGCCACGGCGGCGCGATATGCGGTCGGTTGGACCGATAGCGGGGCGCTGGGGGCGTGAGCCGAGATCGGTGCGTGGACGTGCTGGGTGAACTGGACCGATGCGGTCATGAGAGAGATACCTCGAGTGATCGAAAACGAGCGGGGGCGTCGACGAAGGGCGGCCGCATGAAGCGGACTCAGCCCTGACAACACTCCTCACAGCTCATGATCACGGCGACAAGTGTGCCACAGCTCGCGGCCCGAGGCCAGACCGATGCAGGGTTGTGCGCCTCGTGGGCCGAATGGCCGCCATCCCCGGACCCGGGGTGACAGTGACTCAACGACTACCGCGGGCTCGTCCCTGCTGCTTGGCTCGTTCCGAGACCAGCCGTAAACCCTCCAGGGTCAGATACGAGTGGTGTTCGGTGAGCGTGCGGCTCTCCGGGAAGATCAGCGGCGCCAGCGACCCGGTGGCCACCACCGTCACGTCGCGCGCGTCGAATCCGTCGACGCCCTGGCGGATACGGTCCACGAGACCGTCGACCTGTCCCGCGAAGCCGTAGAGGATGCCCGACTGCAACGCCTCGACGGTGTTCTTGCCCAACACGCCACGTGGCGGCATCAACTCCACCCGACGCACGGTCACGGTGTGCTCGGCGAGGGCTTCGACGCCCAGATTCACTCCCGGCGCGATCGCGCCACCGAGGAACTCCCCCTTCGCCGAGACCGCATCGACCACGGTGGCCGTGCCGAATGCGGCGACGATGCACGGGCCTCCGTAGAGATGGTGCGCGGCGAGACAGTTGGCAACGCGATCGGTGCCGACCTCCTTGGGGTTGTCGACGAGGAGCGGCACTCCGGTTCGTACACCGGGTTCGAGCAGGACGTGGTGGACGCCGTCGTAGTACCTCGCGACCATCACGCGCAGCTCACGCAGCAACGACGGCACTGTCGACAACGCGGCAACGCCCGTGATCTGCTCGATGTCGCCGCCGAGCAGACCCCGGATCGTCATGGCGAGTTCGTCGGCGGTCAGGTGCGGGTCGGTGTGAATCCGCCAATCGCGCACCAGAGCGGCGTGATCACCCGAACCCGCGAACACCCCCAGATGGATGTTCGTGTTCCCGACCTCGACGGTGAGTAACATCTGCGCGAACCTACACCCCGGTCTCGGCGAAATCGGTTCGCGCCGAATCCGCTTCGGGGTGACGCGGGTCGAACAGACCCGAGCCCCCGGGTGCGTGCGCGGGGTCCGAGCCGTTCTCCAGCACCCGATTGGCCTCGTCGACGAAGACGACGTGCGGGCTGTACTCACGCACCTCGGCCTCGTCGAGGATTCCGTAGGCGATGATGATCACGAGGTCACCGGGATGAACCAGATGCGCTGCGGCACCGTTGATCCCGATGACGCCGGTGCCACGGTCACCCGCGATGGCGTAGGTCTCGAGCCGCGCGCCGTTCGTGATGTCGACAATGGTGACCTGTTCGCCTTCGAGTAGGTCTGCGGCGTCGAGAAGGTCGGCATCGATCGTGACCGAACCGACGTAGTGCAGGTCGGCCTGGGTGACGGTCGCCCGGTGGATCTTCGACGTCATCATGGTGCGAAACATGCTGTCATTCCTCTGTGTTGACGCGCAGCGGCTGCTGCTGTGTGGAGGGCGGGCTGCAGAGTCTGTTGGGGTGGTCGCGGCGAGCCCGACCGGCACTCGTCGTCCGATCGTCGGGGTCAGTACGCATCGGGGTTCCCGATGTCTTCCGGATCGATCCCGATCGACACACCGACATTGTCGATCAGGCGTGCCCGGCCGAGTCGGGCGGCGACGAGTAGTCGACCTTCGCCCTTCTCCGGCGCTTCGCCGAGAGCACGGTCGCGGAGTGCGAGATAGTCGAGTTCGAGCTCGGGCGATGTCGCCAGAACCGCTTGTGCGGCAGCGAGTATCGCGCTCTTACCGCCGGGGGCCGCGTGCGCGCCTGCGGTGAGCGCGGCCGACAACGTGGTGGCGATCTCGCGCTGTTCGGGCGTCAGGTAGCGGTTGCGCGACGACAACGCGAGCCCGTCGGCCTCGCGCACCGTCGGAACACCGACGATGTCGACGTCGAGGTTGAGGTCGGCAACCATCTGCGCGATCAGCACCAGTTGCTGATAGTCCTTCTCGCCGAAGAACGCGGCATGCGGCGTGGCGATGTTGAGCAGCTTGCACACGACGGTGAGCATCCCTGCGAAATGTCCCGGGCGAGCCGCGCCGTCGAGTATCTCTCCCGCGGGCCCCGGCACCACCGTGGTGCGCGGACCGAGCGGATACATGTCGGCGACAGTCGGCGCGAACACCAATTCCACACCGGCAGAACGCAACAAGTCGACGTCGTCGTCGAAGCTCCGTGGGTACGCGTCGAGGTCTTCGTTCTCGCCGAACTGCAACGGGTTGACGAAGATCGAGACGATGACCACCGCGTTGCCGACACTCTTTGCAGCGTCGACCAGTTGCAGGTGGCCCGCGTGGAGGGCGCCCATGGTCGGCACCAACACCACACGCCTGCCGGCACGCCGCAGCGCCTGACTCACCCGGTGCACCGTCGTGGGATCGTGATGCACCGTCAGCTCACCTCGCGTGTAGGCGTCCGGGCTCAGCGGGGCGGTCATCGTTCTCCTCTCACACGACGCGGGACACCCTGCGCCCCAGTCGTAGTCGATATCCGGGTAGTCGACGTCGAAGTGGTCACTCTCGTCGCTCCAGTACCTCGATGAGCGGCTGGGGCGCATCGGTGTAGGTGGCTGCCCGCCGCGCGAGGATGCGGTAGGCCTCGGCAATCGCTGTGGGACGGTCGCCGCCCGGCAGCGCACGCAGCTCGGCGAGATGATCGGCGACGGCACCGGCGTCGCCCCGAGCAACCGGTCCGGTGAGTGCATCCGGCCCCAGGTCGAGCACGTTGCGCAATGCCGCAGTGAGCAATGGGGCGAGGATGCGCTCGGCAAGCCGCTCGGAGTTCCCGTCGACGGTGGCCGCATCACGGCTCGCCTCGCCCGCCGTACCCTCGATGGCTGCGTTCATCGCAGCGACAGCGTCGCAGACCAGTGCCACGAGATGATTCGCGCCGTGTGCGAGTGCGGCGTGGTACAGGGTTCGGTCGGCCTCCGCGATGCGCACGGGTTCGCCGCCCATTTCGAGCACGAGCGCCGACGCGATGGCCAGACCGACCTCGTCGGCAGCGGTCACACCGAAGCATGCCTGCTGTAGTCGGGCGGTGTCGTCGTCGGATCCGACGAACGTCATCGCGGGGTGTACGGCGAGCGGAAGCGCACCGAGGGCGGTGAGCGGCGCCAAGATCTCGACACCGTGTGCACCCGCGGTGTGCAGGACGAGGGTGCGCGGACGCAACCGTCCACTGTCGGCGATGTCGGCGACGACGTCGCGGATGTCGGCGTCAGGCACCGCGATGATGAGGAGCTCGGCTCGCGCGACGACCTCGGGGAGGTCGAGTATCTGCGATTCGGGGAGCCGTTGCGTTGCGCGCTGACGGGACCGGGGAGATCGAGCGACAACTGCGCCCACCACATGACCAACCCGCTCGAGGGCCTCACCGAGTGCCGTCCCGACTCGCCCAGCCGAGACGATTCCGACAGTCAGACGGGCGGGCGTGGGTGGGTTGCTGACCCCGGCGAACTCCGCGGAGGAGGAATGCCCCAGACGCCCCGCGTCACTGCGCCTCTCATTCGACCCGCCATCAGGGGTCGAGGGCACGGCGGATTCGCCGTTCGGTGAGGTCACCGGTGTCCTCCCAGGTCGTTCCAGTCCCAACTCTGGCGTGGGTACCGGACGTGCACCGCAATGCTAGGCGCTCGACGCGCCGCCGAGCCAATGCCTGTGAGACTCGTCACCTGGGCGGGGCATCGACTCCACTCGACGAGGTGGAGCGGCACTTGCCGACGTCAGTCCTCGCGACGCCGACGTCCGCCGCCCCCACCGCTGGGGGACTGACGAAGCTGATTGAGCAACTCGGCAACCGGAAGCCCTGCGGTGTGCGCCGCGTCGTGGTCGTCGTCCTCATCACGACGCCGCCGGCCGCCACCATAGGTGCGAGTCGCGTCGTCGCCGGTCTCGTGCCGACCCGACGACGTCTCGGGTGCGACCTCGACGTCAGGTGCGACCTCGGCTTCCGATGCGACCTCGACGTCGGTTGCGACCTCGGCATCGGCTTCGGTGGCTCCCGGCTCCGACGGCTCCGACGTGGCGGCTCGGGACGGCCCGACGTAGAACCCGCCGGAGAACGGCGCCGACGTCGTCGGTCCCTGGTCGGCAGCCGACTGAGGCGTCGACGACTCGGCGGTGTCAAGAGTTCCGGAGGTGTACGGGGCCCGCGGCGACGGTTGTTCTTCGACGACGTCGACGACGACCTCCTCGGCGACGTCGCCGGGGGCTACGTAGTCCGCTGCGGACGCATCGCCGCGTGCACTGTCGTCGTGAGGGGTTTCGCCCGCGCGAGACTCCGTTGCGCCTGCGTGAGAGTCCTCGGTGGGTGTCTCGGCGTAGGTTGTCGCGTCCTCGGGGACCTCGTCGGCGATCACTTCGTCGACTCCCACAGCCTCGACCTCGTCGGCGCGGATCTCATCGAGCGGGACCTCGGTGGCGATCCGGCCCGAAATCGGCGCATCACCCTGCACGACGGGCAGAACCTCGGTCAACTCGTTGGGGTCGACGTCGGAGCCGAAACGCCTCGGAGCATCGAACGGCCGGGAATCGCGACGTCGGTGTTCTGCGCCGGGTGCGGTCTGCTCGAAATCGCGTGCGGCGAGGGCCCCGTCGTCGTGGGCGGTGAAATCGGTCGAGCCGTAGGTGCCGGGATACACCGAACCGCTGCCGTAGTCGGGCTGCGAACGGCCAGACTGCGCGCCGAGCCCGCCGAGACCCGACGCCAACTCACGGAGCTTTTCGTTCGGTAGTGCTGCGCGCTGATCGGGCAACGATTCGCCGAGCAGCATCTCGAGACTCGAACGAAGTGCGAGGACCTGCGCCTTGAGTTCGGCGAGTTCGACGCCGGCCTCGTCGCTGATCTCCTTGCGGATCGTCGACTCGACGTCGAGCTCGTACTGCCTACGCGCAGCGATCTCTCGCTCGAGTTGCAACTCGTAGACCAGTCGGAGATCGCGGCTCTTGCTCTCGGCGCTCTCGGCCTGCCGGCGGTACCTCGTGATGAGAATCGCTGCGATCACCGCGGCCCACAGCGCCGCGATCACCGCCAGCGATCCGAGCACCGAGATCTGGTCGGTGAAGAGCATCAGCACACTGGCCACCACGGCCAGCACGATGAGAAGACCCACCAGCCATTGCCCGACGCGACCGGAACGGCGTGAGTCGGCGGCACGGCCAGTCGAGGTCGTCATGACCGTGAACTTACCCTCTGACGGCCCGCGCGACGGCGAGGCGGGTGCGGAGAGTCATGATTCGCACGCTGATATGTGGATGTCGGTCGCTCACGCGGGTCCGGGATGCCCGTCCGCACGCGGTTGTGTCGTCTGGTCGGTCGGGTCGTCGGGTGCTCGACAGCAGTACTCGAGCCAGAGCGCCGCGACGACGAGAACAAGGCCCCCGAACGCTCCGACGATCGCGCCCGGCTTGTCGTGTTCGGCGGAGGTGACGCCGTGTTGACTCCACAGGAACACCAGCATGCCCACCCACACACCGACGGCAACGGCGCCCAGGATGGCCGACGCCTTGGCCAATGCCAACACCCGCGCAGCTGTCAGCGGGTGCAACTGTCCACGGGCGCGGCCCACCTGACGGTCGGCGACGCGTGCGCGCACGACGAAGGCTATGGCCGTCTCGATCGCCGCGAGGACGTACAGCACGAGTCCGGCCAGCAGCGGCAACGGGGGCAGCGCCGAGTAGTTGTAGCGAACGAGTATCCAGGCGATGAGGGCCACGAAGACCGCGATGATGAGTAGGTCGCGAGGCCGGGTGGGTCCGAGCCCCGGCTCGTCGGACTCCGGCGGCGTCGACGGGTTCGGCGCGGTCATCCGACTGCCTCGCTGCTGGCGGGTCCGCCGTTCGTCGTCAGCCTGCGAACACCCTCGCGCTCGGCGGTGGGCAGGGCCTCGACGAGGTCGACGACCGAGCGGGGGCCGTCAGGCGTCCACAGCGTCGCATCCGGTTCGATCTCCAGCCAGGGCACCAGCACGAAGGCACGCTGCGCCGCGCGGGGATGTGGCAGGGTCAGCTCCTCGTCGGCGCTGATGATCGGCGTCCCCGCTTCGTCGCTCGCGCAGATCACGTCGACGTCGAGCGTCCGCGGACCCCAACGGACCTCACGCGTTCGGTGCGCGGCGCGCTCGAGGTCGAATCCCCGCTGCAACCAGTCGCGTGCGGAGACCGGGCCGTCGACGATGAGCGTGATGTTGTAGAAGTCGGGCTGCTCGACGCCACCCCACGGGGCCGTCGTGTAGATACTCGACGCTGCGACGAGGTCGCCGGCGAGCGCATCGACGACCTCGTGCAGTCGGGCTGCACGGTCGCCGAGATTGGTGCCCGCGGACAGGACGGCGCGCGTCACCGCAGACCACCCGCGGACTTCCGGGACCGCCGGGTGACGACGGCGACGTCGGCGAAATCCAACGGGATCGGCGCCGAAGGCTTGTGTACGACCACCTCGCAGGCGTGGATGCGGTCGTCGAGCATGATCTGCTCGGCTATCTCTCCGCCGACGGCCTCGATGAGGTTGCGCGGTTCTCCTGCGACGACGTCGTGAACCTGCTGCGCGAGTGTGCCGTAGTCGACGGTGTCGGCGAGGTCGTCCGACTCTGCCGCGGCACGGAGGTCGGTCCACAGCGTGACGTCGATGACGAAGTCCTGGCCGTCGCGCCGCTCGTGGTCGAAGACACCGTGGTTGCCCCGCACGCGCAGGCCGCGCAGTTCGATTCGGTCAGCCATCCTGCTGCTCCCCATGGACGGTGTGCCGGTCGCGGCCCCCCGCGCGCCATGCAGCTGCCACGGTGACCGCGTCGCGATTCGCCGCGACGTCGTGCACGCGCACGCCCCACGCGCCGTGGATCGCGGCAATCGCGCTGATCGACGCGGTCGCGATCTCGCGTCCCTCCGGCGGGCGGGCGTCGCCGTCGACGGCGAGCAGGGTTCCGAGGAAACGCTTGCGCGATGCCCCGACCAACACGGGGAAACCCAGGCCGACCAGGGTCGGCAGCGCATTGAGCAGCGCCCAATTGTGTTGCGCCGTCTTGGCGAATCCCAGTCCGGGATCGAGGATGATGTTGTCGGGATCGACGCCGACGTCGACCGCGGCGTCGACCTGGCCCAGCAGCTCACGACTGACCTCGGCGACGACATCGCGGTATCCGCCGGTGTCGTCGACGCGATGAGTGAATCGACGCCCGGCATCGGACTCGGCTGCCGCGGGACGCCAGTGCATGAGAATCCAGGGCAGCCCCACCTCGGCGAGGAGTGACGCCATGCCCGCATCGGCACGGCCGCCCGAGACGTCGTTGACGATCGTCGCCCCCGCATCGATGGCGGCCTCCGCGACCGCGGCGCGCATCGTGTCGACAGACACCTGCACACCTTCGTCGGCGAGTGCTGATATCACCGGTACGACACGTTTGATCTCGACGGCCTCGTCCACTCGGATCGCGCCGGGTCGGGTGGATTCGCCACCGACGTCGATGATGTCGGCGCCGTCGGCGTGCAGACGCAGCCCGTGCTCGACGGCCCGGTCGGGGTCGAGATATCTGCCGCCGTCGGAGAACGAGTCCGCGGTGACGTTGACGATCCCCATCACCTGCGTACGCGCGGAATCGCGGGTTCCGGCGTCGACCGGGTCGTCGGTCACCGGGTGATGAGGTCGAGTGCCTCGCCGCGTGACACGGCGCTGGTCTTGAAGATGCCACGCACCGCCGATGTGGTGGTGCGCGCACCGGGCTTGCGTATGCCCCGCATCGCCATGCACAGGTGCTCGGCCTCGATCACGACGATCACACCCCGCGGATTGAGCCGATTGACCAGGGCATCGGCGATCTGACTCGTCAGTCGCTCCTGCACCTGCGGGCGCTTGGCGTACAGGTCGACGACCCGCGCCAACTTCGACAGTCCGGTCACCTGGCCGGTGGGTCCGGGGATGTAACCGACGTGGGCGACGCCGTGGAACGACACCAGATGATGCTCACACGTCGAGTACATCGGGATGTCCTTGACCAGCACCAGTTCGTCGTGGTCCTCGTCGAAGATCGTCGCGAGCACCTCCGACGGGTCGGTGTAAAGGCCCGCGAACATCTCTCGATAGGCGTTGGCGACACGAGTCGGCGTGCGACGCAGCCCTTCGCGGTCGGGATCCTCGCCGACCGCGATGAGCAACTCGCGTACCGCCGCCTCGGCGCGTTGCTGATCGAAGAAGCGTCCGCCGTCGACCGTCGTCGCGTGCGATGCGTCCTCGTGAGTCGCAATGTCGTGACCCTCGCTGATTGTCATCGATCCGACCCTCAGGCTCCGTCTCCGTGTGAACCGTTGCGTGGCGACCCCTCACCGTCGTCGCGGTGTTGCCCTCCACCGTTGTGACCGGTGCCGTGCTGACCACCATAGGGGCCGTACTCGTGGCCGTTTTGCTGATTACCGTTGGCGCCGTTCGGGTTTCCGCCGCTCGGGTAGCCCTGGGGCTGGTAGCCGCCCTGCTGTTGACCGTCGGGACGGTATCCCCCCGGCTGGTAGCCGCCGCCTGCCTGGTAACCACCCGATTGGGGCGGCCACCCGGGGGCGGACCAGTCGCGGGGTGCGCCGTAATCGGGTCGCGTTCCACTTCCCTGGGAGCCAGGGGGGTTGTTCCCCTGCTCGGGATAGGGAGGTGCATAGCCCTGCCCGGGCGTCGGATACGGACTTCCGTAATAGGGCTGCTGTCCACCCACATACCCCGACGGCGGTGTTCCGCCCGGTGCACTCCCGGCACCGACGGGCTCACGCACGGGCTCCGGCGGTGGCGGTGGCCACGGCTCGCCGCGTTCTATCGCCAGCTCCCCGGGAGTCTTCACCGGGGGCTTGTCGCTCGGGGTGCGCTCACCGAATTCGTTGAACGTGGTGATCCGCGGGCGCTTCTCGACGTTGGCGAGGATCCGCTCGAGATCCTTGCGGGTCAGCGTCTCCTTCTCCAGGAGTTCACTGGCCAGGATGTCGAGGGTGTCGCGGTACTCGGAGAGGATTGCCCAGGCCTCGGTGTGTGCGGCCTCGATGAGTCGACGTACCTCGTCGTCGATCTCGCTGGCCACCTCGGCCGAGTAGTCGCTCTGTGCACCCATGCTGCGTCCGAGGAAGGGGTCGCCCTGCTCCTGGCCGTAGCGGACAGCACCGAGCTTGGCGCTCATGCCGTATTCGGTGACCATCGCGCGGGCGATCTTGGTTGCCTGGTCGATGTCCGACGACGCGCCGGTCGTCGGCTCGTGGAAGACGAGTTCCTCCGACGCACGACCACCCATCGCCATGACCAGGCGAGCGATCATCTCCGAACGGGTCATCAGGTCCTTGTCCTGCTCGGGAACGGCGAGGGCGTGGCCGCCCGTCCGTCCGCGGGCGAGGATCGTGACCTTGTAGATCGGATCGAGATCGGGCATCGCCCATGCCGCGAGCGTGTGACCGCTCTCGTGGTAGGCAACGACCTTCTTCTCGTGTTCGCTGATGATGCGGCTCTTGCGGCGCGGTCCACCGATCACGCGGTCGACAGCCTCTTCGAGCATCTCGGCGGTGATCACCGTCTTGTTCTCGCGGGCGGCGAGGAGCGCGGCCTCGTTGACGACGTTGGCGAGGTCGGCGCCCGACATTCCCGGTGTTCGCTTGGCGAGGCCGTCGAGGTCGGCGTCCTCTGCGATGGGCTTGCCCTTGGCGTGCACCTTCAGGATCGCGCGACGCCCGGCGATGTCGGGGTTGCCGACCGGAATCTGTCGGTCGAAACGGCCGGGACGCAGCAGCGCCGGGTCGAGGATGTCGGGGCGGTTGGTGGCCGCGATCAAGATGACACCCGACCGGTCGCCGAAGCCGTCCATCTCGACGAGCAGCTGGTTGAGTGTCTGCTCGCGTTCGTCGTGTCCACCGCCGAGGCCTGCCCCACGCTGACGGCCCACCGCGTCGATCTCGTCGACGAAGATGATGCAGGGACTGTTGTTCTTGGCCTGCTCGAACAGGTCACGCACACGCGACGCGCCGACACCGACGAACATCTCGACGAAGTCCGAACCCGAGATGGTGAAGAACGGCACGCCCGCCTCACCCGCGACGGCTCGCGCGAGCAGCGTCTTACCGGTTCCGGGCGGGCCGTAGAGCAGCACGCCGCGCGGGATCTTCGCGCCGAGCGCCTGGTAGCGCGCGGGGTTCTGTAGGAAGTCCTTGATCTCGTAGAGCTCTTCGACCGCTTCGTCGGCGCCTGCGACGTCGGCGAACGTGGTCTTGGGCATGTCCTTGGACAGCTGCTTGGCCTTGGACTTGCCGAAGCCCATCACGCCACCCTTGCCGCCGCCCTGCATGCGGTTCATGACGAAGAAGAACAGCCCGAACAGCAACAGCATCGGCAGCAGGAAGATCATGATCTGCCAGAACACCGACTGCTGGGTGACATTGGTCTGGTAGCCGGCCCCCGTCGACTTGACCGAGTCGAAGACCTGCTCGCCCGCGGACGCCGGGTACTTGGTCGTGATCTTCGAAACGTCCTGGCCGTCGACCTTGATCGGCTCCTTGGTCTCGATCCGCAGTTGCTGCTCGCGGTCGTCGATCTGGATGAACTTGGTGTTCTTGGTGTTGAGCTGAGTCAGCGCGACAGAGGTGTCGACCCCGGTGTATCCGCGATCACCGTCGCGTAGCGCGTACCAGCCCCACAAGGCCAGCACGATCACCGCGAGGATCGCGAGATTGCGGAAGACTGTCTTTCGGTTCTGGTTCATGCGCATTGGTGGAGGTCCAGGCTCTGCGTGGGGCCGCCCGGCGCCGTTACCACTGTCCTTCCCATCGGTTTTCCAACGATGTGAACGCCACCCGAGGGTTCGGTCGTACACATAGAGGCTACCGGTCAACGATCATGCAGGTGAAACCGTTCCCCGCGGTGAAATCGTCGGCCGTCGTCGTTTCGACCTCACCGTCGGCTCGGCGTGTGCGATCGTCCGCGCTCCCCGGACGTCACTTCTCGTACACCGACGCCCGCAGGCGGCCGATGAAGGGCAGGTCGCGATAGCGCTCGGCGTAGTCGAGGCCGTATCCGACGACGAATTCGTTGGGGATGTCGAACCCGATGTCGGCGACCTCGACCGGGGATCGGACCGCTTCGGGTTTGCGCAGCAACGTGCAGACGGCGAGTGACCGTGGCTGCCGCGTGGCGAGGTTCTTCATCAGCCACGACAGCGTGAGTCCCGAGTCGATGATGTCCTCGACGATCAGCACGTCCCGGCCGGCGATGTCACGGTCGAGATCCTTCAGGATGCGCACCACACCGGACGAGGAGGTCGCCGAGCCGTAGCTCGACACCGCCATGAACTCCATCTGCGAGGGGATGGGCAGCGCACGGGCGAAGTCGGTCATGAACATGATCGCGCCCTTGAGGACACCGATCAGGACGAGATCGTCCTGCAGGTCCGTGTAGCGCGCCGCCACCGACGCAGCCAGCTCGGCGGTTCGAGCCTTGATCTGTTCCTCCGTGATGAGGACTGCCTCGATGTCGTCACCGTAGTGGTGCTCGATCTCGATCTCGGAATGCACGGATACCAGCTTGACATGTCGGGTAGCCGCGGGTCGCAGTCGGTGCCGAGCGATGCCGAAGCCTCCCCCATCCACCCGAGGACCCGCGCCTCGAGATCGGGGCGATCCGACAACGAACAAATAGGTCGAGAACGATCCCCCGATCGGACGACATTCATCCTCCGTTAACAGGACATTCGTATCACGGGGAGATAACAAACCGTATCAGGCGTCACCTTTGCGGCGGGTTTCCCGCACATTCCCGTATTTCCGATGAGAATCCACTTCGGGACATCGTCGATCAATTCTATTAATGCATCTAAACAATGATGTTCCGGGATTCAGATCGGTAAAACCGCTCGGGGCCGCGGGATCTTACGCCGAATCCGCCACCAATCGGATCGAGGATATGGACGGAACACCGATGAACCATCAACGACGCGGTTCGACACCCACGCACCACTCGGTACTGCCGGATTTCGTAAGACCCTCCACCACAATCACTCTCACCCGACTGATCGCGGTCCTCGCTGCGGCGGTCCTGACCATCCCCCTGGTGCACTCGATCGCTCAGGCCGCCCCTCCGCCCCCCTCGGTGCACTATCAACTGTCACAGACCCCCACGGGAGTGAATCTGTCGGTTTCCGACGGTTCGATCTCACGCGAAGGCAATGACGTCGTCGTCAAGAATTCCGCAGGCCAGGCGTTATTCCGGATGGGTTTGCGGTATCGCAGCGAGTACCTCGAGTATCCGATCGACGCTGCCGTTTCCGGCAAATCCGTCTCGCTGACTCCGTCTCGCGACGTCTCGCGCGCACATCCGCTCGACCCTCGACAGGTCAATGCGGTGCGACAGGTCGCCGCCAAGCAGGCCCCGCCCAAGCAGACACGGCAGCAGCGTGACAACGAGGCTCTCGACCGCTTCAACGGTGTCCTCAACGCGGGAATGACCATCTCATCGCTCGTCGGTCTCGCGATCGGCGCCGTGGTGGGAGGGATCGCCGGCTGCGCCATCGCAGGCGTGACCCTCACACCGCTCGGATGCGTGTTCGCGGGTATCCCGATCGGCGCGGGCGTCGGCTCGATCGTCGGGGTGATCCTCGGCGGAGGCGGAACGCTCATCGTGGCGGCGATTCAGTACTTCCAGACCATCACGTCGCCGGTCTGAGCCGAGGGGCCCCCGATTCCGGCCGGTGCGACGCGCGAGCCCGCGGGTAGCTGAACGTCGCATCGGCCGGCGTCCTAGTATTGGCCACACCGACGTCGACGCCGGTGAGTGGTCAGGCGCGCCGACGTCAATCGCGGCATCGGCCGAGGACGGATACCGCAGAGAACTGCGGAGAAGAATGAAGGGTGGTCGCGATTCGTGGCGTCTCAAGATCGCCGGATCGCACGCACTCGTCGGCAACTCCGCCAAGCCTTCATCTCACTCGTGCTCGAGCGCGGATACTCGTCGATCACCGTCGAGGACATCACCACCAGAGCAGACCTCGGCCGCGCGACCTTCTACGCGCACTACACAGACAAAGATGCACTCTTCGAGCAGATAGTCGACGAGGTCATCGCAGACATGCAGGTACGTCTGGAACCGGTGTTCGGCAAGGACGGGCGCGGATTCACCGGGCAAGCGATCACCGCGTTGTTCCACCACGCCGCACAGGAGCGCGACACCTACCGCGTCATCCTGCGCGGTGAGGGGGACGGCCTCGGGCTGCGACGCTTCGTCGACGATCGCTCCGCCCGCGTGACCGAGTACTTCACCCACCGATCCGACGCAGAAGGCGTGCGTATGCGCATCGACCCCGAGATCCTCGCGCGCGCCTGGGTCGGCGAAATCGCAACCGTTCTCGCGTGGTGGCTCGAATCAGATCCCCGAGCCCCGATCGACGACATCACGGACGAACTCCTCAACCTCTCGCTCCATGGTCGGTATTGGGCGTCCGGATTCGACGCCGAGGGCGCCCAGCCACCGACTTCCTGACGGGGTTACTCCCTAAGCGGGTCACTCGCTGACCGGTCGGACTCTCGACCGGGTGCCGCCCGTGTCCATCGTGCGCCGCGTTCTGACCCGGCGAAGCGACAACACCCACTGCGCGATCGCTACCGGCAACCATCTGCGGACATATCAGCCTGGCTAGTTATGGCGCAGCTCATAGTTGCCCGTCCCGGTGATCCACGACTCTTGTCCTCGGCTTGGACATCGCGTATGTTTCCAGTCATAACGTCTTGTTTCATACACACAGTCTTCTTTCTTTGAGGTGAGCCATGGTTGCGCAGCAGTGCGGCAGCGATGACGGCACGGCAACCGATGAGGCAGCCGCCGATGTCGTCGACTATCGCTTCACGCTCGCGAACGAACGCACTTTCCTCGCATGGATCCGTACCTCGCTCGGGTTGCTCGCGGGCGGCGTCGCCCTCCAGTCGCTCGCAGCGCAGTTCGCGACAGCCGACTACCGGCGCGCGATAGCCCTGTCGTGCGCAGTCCTGGCCCTTGTGTTGTGCTGCTTGGCGTTTCGACAGTGGAGGCGAGTCAACCGGGCAATGCATCAAGGGACGGAACTCCCCGGGAATCTGGTCGTGCCGCTCGTCGCCGTCGGCGTCGTCCTCATCGCGATCGCGGCTGTTCTCGCGCTGGTTCTGTCATGACGACACAGTCGCCGTGGCCCGCGGATCCCGGCCTTGCCGTCGAGCGCACCGCGCTTGCCTGGCGTCGAACGACGCTGACCGCCGTAGTGACAGTCTTCCTGCTCGCGCACGCCGCTGTCGTCAGAGCCCCGGTCGCTGCCGCATTCTGCGTCGCCGCGGCCGCTGCGTGTGTCGTCGTGTTGGCGTTCATCTGCTTCCGACGCAGTCGCGTGCTGATGCAGCGCATCTCGGCACCTACCCACTTCCACCTCGCCACCATCACGGCACTCGTTGCCGTCGCCTGCACCTGTACCGCGATTGTCGCAGTCGTCGGCTAGACCACAGGACGGAGAGTTTCTCGATGACACCCGTACTCGGAGAAGACATGCGCACAGCGTCCGACCGACCGGACGGGGACGCCAGCACATGCTGCGCTCCCGGACGTCGACCTTCACCGCCGAGCAGTAGCGACCACGAAGCACCGCAACGAATTCGAACGACAGACCATGCGCTGGCTCTCGACCGCTTGATCGCGCTGCCTGCCGCGGAGTTCTGGATGGGTGACGACGGACCGTCGAGCCACGCCGCCGACGGCGAAGGTCCGATCAGATCGACGACCGTCGACGCGTTCGCCATCTCCGCACACACCGTCACCAACGCCGAGTTCGACGAGTTCGTGACGAACAGCGAATACGTCACCGACGCAGAGCGTTTCGGGTGGTCCTTCGTGTTCGCCGGTTTTCTTCCCGCAGCACTGAGACGCGCCTCGCCCCGACCCGAGGGCACCCCGTGGTGGTGCGCGGTCACCGATGCCACCTGGCGGGCACCAGAAGGTCCGGGCAGCGATGTCAGCGAGAGAGCCGACCATCCCGTCGTGCACGTCTCATGGAACGATGCCCGCGCCTTCTGCCGATGGGCCGGTGTGCGCCTGCCGACCGAAGCCGAGTGGGAGTACGCCGCACGAGGCGGGCTGAGCAGAGCGCGCTATCCGTGGGGTGACGAGCTCGATGAGGACGAGAGCTTTCGGTGCAACATCTGGCGGGGCTCCTTCCCGGCTCGCAACACCGCCGCCGACGGATACCGATCGACGGCGCCGGTAGAAGCGTTCGAGCCCAACGGATTAGGCCTCTACAACATGGTCGGCAACGTCTGGGAATGGACGGCCGACCCATGGCGCGTCGACCACTCCGGCACTCCACATGAAGCGCCGGAGTCCCGATACGCCATGCGCGGCGGCTCACACATGTGCCACGACAGCTACTGCAATCGCTACCGAGTCTCGGCGCGCACCTCGAACTCCGCCGACGGCAGCAGCGGGAACATCGGCTTCCGCATCGCCCGCTGATACACACGCACTTCTCTTTCCGTTCGGTCATTCCACCGACGACCTGAAAACCCGCAATCCACGCCCCACAAAAGGAAGTGAGACAACCATGTCCTCCACCCCCACGAACGTGCTGCTGATCATGTCCGACCAGCACAATCCGAAGATCATGGGCTCGGCAGGCAACCCGCTCGTCGCAACACCGAACATGGACCGCCTCGCCGCGCGGGGAACGAGATTCAGCGATGCCTACTGCGCGAGTCCCATCTGCGTGCCGTCCCGCGCCTCGGTCGCCACCGGCCTGTACCCGCACCAGACGCGGTATTGGGACAACGCCATGGGATACGACGGCGCTGTCGAGAGTTGGGGACACGAGCTACAGAAGGTGGGGCGGCGTGTCGAGTCGATCGGAAAGCTGCACTATCGCAACGAGAACGATCCGACCGGATTCGACGTGCAGCACCTGCCGATGCACCTCAAGGACGGTGTCGGACAGATCTGGGGATCAGTACGAGATCCGTTGCCGCGCAGAGACAATGCGCCTCTCATGGTGTCCTTCTCCGGTGGTGCGGAATCCGACTACACACGCTACGACGCCGCGGTCACCGACCGCACGTGCGAGTGGCTCGCCGACGAGCACAACCACGACGAACCGTGGGTACTGTACTCGGGACTGCTCGCGCCGCATTTCCCCTACCTCGCACCACCCGAGTTCTTCGAACTCTACAACCCCGACGACATGCCCACCCCGACCATGCGGCCCGAGCACGGTCACGCCCGTCACCCGTGGGTCGAGGCCTTCGCAGGAGTCCTACCCGGCCTCGACGACGCCAACACCGAGGAGGAGCGTCGACGCGCCGCTGCCGCCTACTACGGTTTGGTGAGCTATCTCGACCACAACGTCGGACGCATTCTCGACGCACTCGATGCCAGCGGACAGGCCGAGAACACACTGGTCATTTACACCAGCGACCACGGCGACATGGTCGGGAGCCGTGGGCTGTGGGGAAAGTCGTTGCTCTACACCGAATCAGCCGGAGTGCCGCTGATCATCGCGGGACCAGGCGTCGAAGCAGGCACGGTCAACTCCACCCCGACGAGCCTCCTCGATCTCTACCCGACGATCCTCGACGCCGCCGGAGTCGCCGCGACCGGCGAACCGCGGCCAGGCACATCGCTCCTACAGATCGCCGAGTCACCCGATCCCGAGCGTGCCGTCATGAGCGAGTACCACGCGATGGGGGCGGCCAGCGGCGCGTTCCTGTTGCGCAAGGGCGACTACGTCCTGCACCACTATGTGGGGTACGACGACGAACTCTACGACGTCGCAACCGATCCGAACCAAACGAAGGATCTGGCACACGACCCGGCCTACCGGGAGACGCTCGCGGCGCTCCTCGCCGAGATCGAATCCATCTGCAACCCAACGGATGTAGACGCACAGGCCAAAGCCGACCAGGCCGCACTCGTCGAGCGATTCGGTGGTCCCGCTGTCGCAGCAACCCTCGGTACCCCCGGCGAGACCCCGCCGCCCGCGGTCTGACACCGCACCGTGTGCAAGACGACCTTCCCGACTCGCACACACAGACAACCACCGAGCACACGTAGAGAGATCCCATGACACATTCACCAGAGGCCGACGTCCTCGTCGTCGGAGCAGGACTGGCGGGTCTGGTCACCGCCACCGAGATCGCGGCCACCGGCAAGTCCGTCCTGATCCTCGACCAGGAGAACGCAGCCAACATCGGGGGCCAGGCATTCTGGTCGTTCGGCGGTCTGTTCCTCGTCGACAGTCCCGAACAACGCCGCGTGGGCATCCACGACTCGTTCGACCTCGCGTGGACCGATTGGCAGGCCACCGCCGGCTTCGACAGGCCGGACGAGGACGCGTGGCCGAGGCGCTGGGCCGAGGCCTACGTCCACTTCGCCGCCGAGGAGAAGCGACAGTGGCTCTCCGAGTTGGGAATTTCGTTCTTTCCGGTCGTGGGCTGGGCCGAGCGGGGTGGCGCAACGGCACTGGGGCCGGGGAACTCGGTGCCCCGTTTTCACATCACCTGGGGCACCGGTCCCGCACTGGTCGAGGCGTTCACCAGTCGTATCGCGGCGTCAGGCGGACGAATCCGCTTCGCCCACAGGCATTGCGTCGACGAGATCACCACACGCGACGGAGCGGTGACCGGCGTTCGGGGCCGAGTACTCGCGGACTCGCCTACCGCGCGGGGCGTCGCTTCCAACCGGACCATCGTGTCGGAGTTCGAGTTTCGCGCCGACGCAGTCGTCGTCACCTCGGGCGGTATCGGGGGAAACCCGGAGTTGGTCCGGAAACACTGGCCCGCACGGCTCGGACCCGTCCCCGAGCGGATGCTGTCGGGTGTTCCCGCGCATGTCGACGGCCGAATGCTCGAGATCAGTGAAGCAGCGGGTGCGCGCCTGGTCAATCAGGACCGCATGTGGCATTACACAGAAGGCATCACCAACTACGACCCGGTCTGGCCCAACCACGGGATACGAATCCTGCCCGGACCATCGTCGCTGTGGTTGGACGCCACCGGCAAACGTCTGCCCGCCCCGATCTACCCGGGCTCGGACACCCTCGGCACCACCGAGGCCATTCTGGCCACCGGGCACGACTACAGCTGGTTCATCTGCACCGAGAAGATCATCGAAAAGGAATTCGGTCTCTCCGGCCAGGAACAGAACCCCGACCTGACCGGGAAAGATCTCAAGCTCTTGACCACACGAGCCCGCGGTGGGGTTCCCGGACCTGTCGAGGCATTCACCCGGCGAGGCGTCGACTTCCTGGTGCGCGACAACCTTGACGACCTTGTCACGGCGATGAACGACCTCACCGGCTCGGCGTTGCTCGATGTGGAGACCGTTCGAGACGAGGTCACCGCCCGCGACCGTCAACTCGACAACAAGTTCAGCAAGGACCACCAGATGGCGGCAATTGCCAACGCGCGCAGATACCTTCCCGACAGGATCACGCGAGTTGCGTCGCCGCATCGACTTCTCGACCCCAAGGCTGGTCCCCTCATCGCGGTTCGACTCAACCTACTGACCCGCAAGACCCTTGGCGGCATCCACACCGATCTCAGCGCACGGGCACTACGAACGGACGGAACTCCCGTCGATGGCCTGTACGCGGCGGGCGAAGTCGCGGGGTTCGGCGGTGGCGGAATGCACGGCTATCGCGCTCTGGAAGGCAGCTTCCTCGGTGGATGCCTGTTCTCCGGCCGGACTGCGGGCCGCGCAGTCGCAGCACAACTGTGAACCATCCCTCTCTCCCCTCCCATACCATCGTTAGGACACAACATGACTGCCGCAGCAAGCCCTCCACCGGACACCACTGACGAGACCATCGGGGCCTTACGTTGGATGCGAACGAAGATCCGCGAGGTGGGCGCCGTTCGACACCTCATCGACGGTGGCGCACCCATCCTCGCCTTCATCATCGGTTACCAACTCGGCAACATCGTTGTCGGAATCGTCGCGGCCATCGTGACTGCCGCGGTCATCGCCGGTCTCCGACTCTGGCATGGCGACAAGCCCCTGACCGTCGCCATCTCAGCGGGCTTGATCCTCGTGTTCTCAGCCATGGCCGCAGCCACCGGCGAGGGCAGAGACTTCTTCTTGCCGCCGCTGATCCTGTACACAGCGCTGACCGTAGTCTTCGGTGTCAGTCTGGCAACCCCGTCACCGCTCTCACTGCCCATCTGCCGCAAGATCCGACTCGAGCCGCAGAGTGGTCAACTCTCCGACCCCGCCGATCGGGTCCGATTCCATCGGCGCCTCACGCTGGTGTGGGCACTGTTCTGCCTCGCCCACGTGCTGATCATGGGCCCCGTCTACCTGGCGAACAACGTGGTCCTGCTCGGCGCACTCGCACTGATCCTGAACAAGCCCGCGCTCATCGTGGCCGTGGCAGGTACCGGAATCTGGGTGCGCGCCAGTGTCAAGTCGGCGTCCGCGTCGGGCAACACCCGCTGACCCCCCGCTCACCGGGTGATGCCGCGGACCCGCAGGACGTCGTCGACGCGAACCGCCACCAGCCGGTGGTCGGGCCCGCCCCCGACGGCCACCTGTCCTCCGCGTAGCCCGCGCACCACGTCGTCGGCGGCCTCGATCACCCGCGTCGTCGGTTCGGTCGCCCCGACCTCGAGCAACCAGCGCCGCACCACCCGTGTTCGCACGGCGTCCGGCAGTCGGGCGACTGAATCGACGTCGAGTTCGGTGTCTGCTCCGCCTCCCCGCGCCGACCTCGAGAAGGCGTCGTCGGCGATCTCGTCGAGTGCCGCGACGTCGGACTGCAGCGCCGTGGCTGTACGTGCCAGCGCCTGCACCACCCCACCGTGCAGCACGTCGTCGAGCAGCGGAATCACCTCGGCCCGCAACCGAACGCGGGTGAATCGCGGATCGCGGTTGTGCGGGTCGGCGTGCGCGGGTAACCCCAGTTCCGTGCAGGTCCCGACCGTCTCTGACCGACGCACACCCAACAGCGGCCGTCCCCAGGGTGCGCGCCAGGCGCGCATCCCCGCGAGAGAGCGCGCCCCCGACCCGCGGCCGAGACCGAGCAGCACGGTCTCGGCCTGGTCGTCCATGGTGTGCGCGAGCAGTACCGGCAGCCCGTCGCGCGCATCCTCGAGCGCCGCGTACCTCGCGTCGCGCGCCGCGGCTTCCATGCCGCCGTCGGTTCCGACGCTCACGCGCAAGACCTGTGCAGACGCACCGAGATCCGCAGCGGTCCGCGCCGCATCGGCGGCCACGGCGGCCGAGGTCGGCTGCAACGCATGGTCGACGATGAGCGCACGGACCGTCAGCCCCGCCCGCAGCGCGGCGGCGGTGAGTGCCAGAGAATCCGGCCCGCCCGACAGGCCCACGCAGACCTGCGTGCCGCCCGCGAGGTGTGCGGTCGCGAACTCAGCGACCGCGCGGGTCACAGCACGCGTGCAATCCATCGCGACGGCTCGTCGATCTCGTCCGGTCGAGGTAACGTCTCCGGATTCGTCCAGATGGTGTTGAAGCGCTCCATTCCGACGGTGCCGACCACCTCGTCGACGAAGGCCTTACCCCGAATGTATTGCGCCAGTTTGGCATCCATCCCGATCAGCGCGCGGATGATGCGCTGCACCGGATTCCTGGGCGCCGTCCGTCGCTTGTCGAATGAGGCCCTGATCTGCTCGACCGTCGGAACCTGCGACGGACCGACCGCATCCATGACATGGTCGGCGTGCCCCTCGAGCAGGGTGCCCAACATCATCATGCGCGTGAACGCCTCGTACTGCTCGGGCGTCTGCAGCATCTGCATCACACCGATGATGCCCTTCTCCCGCTTGGCACCGGTAGTATTCGGCCCGCTCGCTCCGCTCCCGGCGCCGGCACCGCGAACCGCCGTATTGATCCGTGCGACGACGTCGGTCACCGACTCGCCGGCGTCGGTGGTGAGCACCGCGACGTTGTCGAGCATGTACTGCCGCAGCCAGGGGTTGGCCGAGAACTGCACACGGTGAGTCACCTCGTGCAGACACACCCAGAGACGGAAATCCGACGGCACGACCCGCAGGTTGCGTTCTACCGCAATGATATTCGGCGTCACCAGCATCAGCACACCGGTGTCGGCCGCAGCAACCGCTTCGCCGGGCTCTGGGTCGTGTGACGTGAACGGATCGTACTGTCCGAGGATCGCGCCGGCGAGAAAAGCCAGTAGGCCACCCGCCTGCACACCCCCAACCTTGCCGGAAAGCCCACCGCCGGAGGCACTCTCACCGTCGAGCATCGAACGCATCGACTGCGACGCGGCGTCGACCCAGCCGCGACGGTCGAGAACGAGCGCGCTCGGGACCTGCAGACCGTCCGCGAGTCCGGTGACCTCGCGGACCGGAGCCTCGGCGCGCACCGCGGCGTCGGCCAGTTCGGCCTGAGCGGCTGCCAGTGTGTACTCGGTGACCCTGGGCCCCGGCCGCACCAGCCGCTTCCCGACAGATGCCGCGAGCGACCAGTCGATCCGCGCGCCGATCGACTCACCGCGCTCGTCGAGACCACTTTCCTCGTCGTCGGTCGACTCGGTCATCGGCATCCGCACTCCCTCAACTTGCCTGCGACTGCGTCGAGAGCCGGACGCGCGTCCGCGGGAGAAGTTCCTCCCGAGATCAACGCGAACGACAACACCCGACCGTCGACCGTCTGCACTATGCCGGTCAACGAACTGACGCCGGTCAGTGTTCCTGTCTTCGCTCGCACCCAGCCCGCGCCGGGGTTTTCTCCGACGGTGAACCGATCGGCCAACGTGCCGGTGCCGCCTGCGACTGGCAGTCCGTCGAGCATCGGCCGGATCTTGGTGTCGACGGGCTGGTCGGCGCCGGTGGGTCCACTCGCGCTGGCCATGAGTTTGTCGAGCAGTGCCGCGGGAACGAGATTGCGGTACGAGAGGCCCGACGTGTCGCGCAACGTCACGTCGGCGACGTCGAACTTGTTGTCGGCGAGCGTCTGCGTGACGGCCGACGTGCCACCCGCCAGCGTCGCGGGGCCGCCGCGGGCGACAGACAATTCGATGCCCAGGGCTTCGGCGAGCACGTTGTCGGAGTAGCGGAGCATGTCGTTGACCCTGGTCACCAGGGGTGCCGATCGAACGGAAGCGATGGTCCGGGCGCCCGCTGGTGCCGTGACACTGCGGACCGGGGCATCGACGTCGAGTGCCTTGGCGAGTTGCTCTCCCGCGGTGATCGCCGGGTCGTCGACGCGCGGTGAGTACTCGTTGAGTGCATCGATGCGGGCACCGTCGGTCATCAGTGATTCGATCGGCGCGATGTCGCCGCCGGCGATGTCGGCTCTGCTCCAGCTGCTGTCCATCGTCGGACCGCTGAAGGCGCTGGTGTCGACGGCCACCGAGGTCACCGTGACGCCGGACTTACGGATCTGTTCGGCGAGATCGCTGATCCTGCCCGGATCGGTGTAGAAGGTCTGCGCACGCGTCGGCTGAGCCGAGAGCGTCGGATCGCCCGCGCCCTTGACGATGACCTGTCCGTCGGAGCCGACCACCACGCTCGTCGTCAAGCGCGCATCGTGGGGTAGGCCGAGCAGCGCGGCCGCCGCGGTCAGGATCTTGGTGTTCGACGCGGGCACCCGCGGGGTGTTCGGACTCTTCGACCACAGGATCGCTCCGGTCAGTGAGTCACTGACCTGACCGGTGAACTCGCCGAGTTGCGGCGCGCGGGCGGCCGCGGCGATCTGCCTGGTCACTCCGTCGGCCGTCGGTTGCGGAGCCTGCGTGGACACGGGGTTGATCGCGGGTGTCGCCGTGATCGGCGCAGGGCGCGGAGGCACACCGGCGGGCAGGTCGTCGGCGGAGTCCATGCGAAACGCCACGAACGACGCGCTCGACGCGATCAAGGCCAGCACGATCACCGACACCAGAGTCCACACGAGCGCGCGCCGACGACCCCGCACCCGACCGTGCTGCTTCCTCGCGCCCACTCGACCTCCGGTCTCGCCCGATCTCTTCCGACGCCCCACAGTATCGTTGAGGCGATTCGCGCAGCCGGACCGTGGCTGCCGACACCCGCCGAAGGCGCACCGATTCCCGCCCGAGGCGCCACGATCAAGGAGGAACCGTGGAATTCGATGTGACCATCGAGATCCCCAAGGGAAGTCGCAACAAGTACGAGGTCGACCACGAGACCGGCAAGGTCTTCCTGGACCGTTACCTCTACACCGCTTTCGGCTACCCCGCCGACTACGGCTACATCGACGACACCCTCGGAGAGGACGGCGACCCGCTCGACGCGCTGGTCCTGCTCCCCGAGTCGGTGTACCCGGGTGTGGTGGTCAAGGCACGCATCGTTGCCATGTACACGATGTCCGACGAGGCGGGCGGCGACGACAAGTTGCTCTGCGTTCCCGCCAAGGACGTCCGGTGGGATCACATCCAGGACGTCGGCGACGTCTCGGAGTACGAACTGAACGCGATCTCGCACTTCTTCGAGCACTACAAGGATCTCGAGCCCGGCAAAGAGGTCACCCCCGGCGGTTGGGTCGGCAAGGCCGAGGCCGAGAAGGTCGCGCAGGCCGCCGTCGATCGGTTCCCCGGACACTGATCGGCGCACTGCCGCCACATCCTCGAGCGAATCCACCTCATCTGTCGCGCGTCACCTTCGGCACCGCCGAAGGTTGATAGACACAGATGAGGTGGATTCGTCGGTTCAGGGGTCGGTTCAGCTCACTCGCCGGCCGCGGGCTCGCGCGTCGGCGTCCCGCGTCGAAGTGGCAGTTCTTTCCACGTGACGGTTCCGATGATCGCGAGCAGTGAGACGATGGACACGGTCAGGAAGACCGAGTCCATCGACTTCGCGAAGCCCTCCTTGATCGGATCTCCCAGCTCGGCAGGCAGGTTCTCGATGATCGACGTATCGCTCATCACCGAGTCCGACGACCCGCCCGCACCGTCGGGGTTCTGCGACGCCGCGATGAGACTCTTGGCGAATCCACTGACCTGCGGGTCGTCGCTGCCCGCGGCCTTGACGACTGCAGCCCGGTACTCGGGGGTCTTGGCCGCCGAGACCATCTCGTCGGAGATGTTCGGACCCATGAGGCTGAACAGCAGCGAGAAGAACACGGCCACACCGAGAGTTGCGCCGATCTGACGGAAGAAGGTCGCGGTGCCGGTCGACAGGCCCATGTCCTTGGGCGGCAGAATGTTCTGCATCGCGAGGGTGATCGGCTGCATCAGGTTGCCGAGACCGAAGCCGAGCAGGAACGCCATGAGCATGACGATCCACACCGGCGTCGAGGTCGAGACCAGGTGCAGCAGGAACGTGGCAACCGTGATCAACACGGCACCCACGATGGTGAACACCTTGTATCTGCCCGTGCGCGAGATCATCTGGCCCGAGGCGATCGACCCTGACATCAGGCCGAGGACCATCGGCAGCATCTGCAGTCCGGCGACCATCGGCGACGATCCGCGCAGCACCTGGAAGTACTGCGGCAGCATCGAGATCCCGCCGAACATCACGGCACCGACGACCATCGAGATCACGATGCCCTGTGCGAAGACCGGATTCTTGAAGACGCGCAGTGGGATCAGAGCGTCGTCGCCCATCTTGTGTTCGATCCAGACGAACAGCACGATGCCGAAGATGCCGATCGCGTAACACAGCAACGACCATCCCGAGAACCATCCCCAGGTGCGGCCCTGTTCGGCGACTATCAGCAGCGGTGCGATACCGACGGCGAGCGCGAAGGCACCCCAGTAGTCGGTGCGGCCGTTCTGCCCCTTCTGCTGGTCGTAGTTGAGCACCTTGGCGACGACGACCAACGCGAAGATGCCGATCGGCACGTTGACCAGGAACACCCAGCGCCAGCCCGACACCCAGAGGATCGACGACTGGCCCGCGAAGAATCCACCGAGGACAGGCCCCAACACGCTCGA
This sequence comes from Gordonia otitidis NBRC 100426, assembly GCF_000248075.1. Taxonomy (GTDB): domain Bacteria; phylum Actinomycetota; class Actinomycetes; order Mycobacteriales; family Mycobacteriaceae; genus Gordonia; species Gordonia otitidis. Next base: position 39,776 of record NZ_BAFB01000012.1, read on the forward strand.
CGTACCGAACACCGCGAGGAAATAGCCCTGATACTTGGCTCGTTCGCGGGGCGGGACGATGTCTCCGATGGTGGTCAGCGCCAGGGTGAACAACCCACCCGCACCGAGCCCCTGGAGCGCACGGAACGCTGCGAGTTCATACATCGACGTCGCCATCGAGCACAGTAGGGATCCGACGACGAAGATCGAAATGGCAAGCAGGAAGAAGGGTTTGCGGCCATAGAGATCCGACAGTTTGCCGTAGAGCGGCGTGACGATCGTCGACGTCACGAGGTAGGCCGTCGTCACCCACGCCTGCATGTCGTAGCCGTGCAGGTCGTCGGCGATGGTGCGGATGGCGGTCGACACGATCGTCTGGTCCAGCGCGGCCAGGAACATGCCGAGCATCAGACCCGCGAGGATCGTGAGGATCTGCCGGTGTGTGAGCCCGGCCCCTGCCAGTTCACCCGACGGCGTCGTGGCCTGTGTCCCGTCTGTCATCTCGATCCCTTCACGTTCTCGTGCCCCTTGGCGTCGTCATGTGCGGGCACGATGAGCTGCTCCGCGGCGTCGACGAACCGGTCGAGCAATCCGACCAGCGTCGACAGTTCTTCTTGTGTCCAGTCCGACATCGCGCCGTTGAAGGCTTCTCGCCGCATCGACCGCATGCCCTGCACCCGCTCCCGGCCGGCGTCGGTGATCACCAGCAGGGTGGCGCGGCCGTCGTCGGGGTCGGCCTCGCGTCGCACCAGACCGAGTTCGACGAGTTGCGCGACATGCCGTGAGACGGTTGACGGGTCGGCATTGAGCGCTGCGGCGAGCTCACTCGACCGCATCGAGTGGCGGTCGAGGTGGAACAACCCACGGAACGCGGCGGTCTCGAACTCGCCGTCCGGCGTGCGAAACGTCGTGTGGACCGCCCGATCGCGTATCCGGAGATAGCGGGCGAGGGTATCGAAGAGCTGGTCGATTGACTCCGGCTCGAGTACGCTCATCCTCTCCCACCGTCGTCGTCACGCACGCAGACCCCTCGAAGCCCGTGGGCAGTATCGAATGGACAAAACAGACATGTGCGATCCTCCGCAAATAGTTGCGGGTTACAAGTAAATGTCGCCCGCAAGTATGCGCTCGAATTCGGTGCCAGGCAACAGCCCACTAGGATGAACATCCGTGACTCCTCAGCCCCCACCACCCAGCGGTAGTCGTCCCCATTTCACCTCGATGCCCGATCTGGCATTACGTGACCTCGGTGGCGCGGTGGTGTGGACTAACGACGACCTGTTCGCCGAGGTGCAGAATCTGATCACGACCGGTCCGGCCGAATATCGTCCGGCCACGTTCGGGCACAAGGGTCAGATCTACGACGGCTGGGAAACCCGCAGGCGTCGCCGGGACGGGGTCGACCAGGCGATCATCCGGCTCGGCGCTCCCGGCGTGATCTACGGCGTCGTCGTCGACACCTCGTGGTTCAAGGGCAACTACCCGCCGGAGATCTCGGTGGAGGCCACCGCCGTCGAGGGAGTGGTGTCGGCACAGGAACTCGTCGACGACGCCGAGTGGACCACGATCGTCGAGAAGAGTCCGGTCGACGGCGACACCCGTAACCCGTTCAAGGTCGACGCCAAGGACCGCTTCACGCACGTCCGGCTGACCATGCACCCCGACGGCGGCATCGCGCGGTTCCGCGTACACGGCCGCGGTGTGCCCAATCCGCATTTCTTCCGCTACGGTCACTTCGACCTCGCGGCGCTGGAGAACGGCGGCCTGATCACCGCGTGCTCGAACATGTTCTACAGTTCTCCGAACAACCTGCTGATGCCGGGTCGCGCCCGCCACATGGGTGAGGGCTGGGAGACCAGTCGTCGCCGTGACTCCGGCAACGACTGGGTGCAGGTACGTCTCGCCGGTCAGGGTCGGGTCAGTCTCGTCGAACTCGACACCAGCTACTTCATCGGCAATGCGCCGGGTGCTGCCACGGTCCGCGGACGTGACGGCGAGGACGGCGAGTGGTTCGACGTGCTGCCACGAACCGAACTGCAGCCCGACACCCGCCATCGGTTCGTGATCGATCTCGACCGACCGATGACCGAGGCCCGCATGGACATCTTCCCCGACGGCGGCATGGCCCGGTTCAAGCTCTACGGACTACTCACCGAGGAATCCCAGGCGGGACTCATCGAGCAGTGGGAGCGCGGCGAGGCCTGAGCCCGCGCCGACCGCCGGATGCGGGGTCTGCCAGATCACACATTCCCTCCGTTGTGTCGGCGAGAGCCGGATGTGGTCACCCGGCGTTCACCTGAATCACCCGATCCGGACACCTGTCGGGTTTTGACTGACACCTCGTGGCTCCCAGACCCCGGAAAAGCGTCGAAACCTCCTTCTCTCCCACCGCGGCGCACATGTCGCGCAGGACGTTCCTGAGGTCGGCGTCCGTCGCGGCGGGTACGGCGGCCGTCGCGTCGACCGCTGTCCCTGCGATGGCGACACCGGCCACGAACGCTTTCGTCCATTCGGTCGCGTCGGGCGACCCGCTGCCCGACCGGGTGATCCTGTGGACCCGGGTGACCCCGGTACCGCAAGCGACGCCCGGGTCGGGCATCGGCGCCCCGTCGACGCTGCGATGGGAGGTCGCACGCGATGCGTCGTTCTCCGGCATCGTCTCGTCCGGAACCACGACGACGTCGGCTCAGCGGGATCACACGGTCAAAGTCGACGCCGGGGGCCTGGCACCTTCGACCCGCTATTTCTACCGATTCACCGTCCTCGACGGTCCGGCCGCCGGAGCTGTGTCGCCGGTGGGCAGAACTGCAACCGCCCCCGCGACCGCTGCTGACATCGACAGGCTCCGGTTCGCGGTCTGTTCGTGCTCCAACTACGAAGCAGGGCACTTCATCTCGTATCGGGCGATGGCCGATCGCGACGACATCGACTTCGTGCTGCACCTCGGCGACTACACCTACGAATACGAATCAGGCGGCTACACAGGCGCATTCGGGGAGACAGTGCGCAAGGTCGAGCCCACTCACGCGACGGTGACCCTCGCCGACTACCGCATCCGGCAGGGCGCATACCACCAGGATCCCGACCTCGCCCGTGCACATGCCGCGCACCCCTTCATCTGCATGTGGGACGACCACGAGTCGGCCGACAACTCGTACAAAGACGGTGCGGAGAATCATGA
>NZ_BAFB01000011.1 GCF_000248075.1 Gordonia otitidis NBRC 100426
GCCGGCCAGGGAGCACGATGCACAACGCAGCCCGAGATATGCGGGAAGAACTGGAGAAGCAGTGAACACCGGAATCATCATCGGAATAGTCATCGCGGTCGTCGTCATCCTCGCGTTGATCATCGCGGGGCTCGTCCTCGCGCGCCGTCGACGGATCTCGCTGCGTGACGACAGCCAGACGCAGGTGGTCGACGGATCCAAACCGCAGGTCGACCGCTCGGGCGGCTACAAAGCGTCGTCGGGCTTCAGCTTCAGCCAGGGCGGCGCGGCGTCGGGCACCGCGGTCGCAGAACCACCGCAACCGCCGGTGGCGCCGACCGAGCGGACCGAGGTGGACGGTCAGCCCGGCGTCGGAGACGACGCGTCGGTTCCGCGCGATTCCGAACGCAGGGGTATCACCAACGTCGTCCTGCCCGACAGCGACACCGACACCGCGGGCGCGGAACCGGCAACCGAGACCACTGCTACCGACTCCGCTGCGACAGACACCGCTGCGACAGAGACCGGGGCGACCGTCGCCGGTACGTCGGCTGCGGAGACCTCCGAGAGCACCGCGGATTCCGCCGAGTCTCCGCTGACCAGTTCGACGGTGCCCGTCGACGACGCGGATGCCTCGTTCACCACGCCGCTGTTCGAGGAGATCGTCGAGTCGGTCGGGGAGAGCCCCGACGAGATCATCGAAGAGATCGACGAGATCGAGGACGATGAATCCGCGGGCTCGACCGCGACGACCGTCGAGGCCGGCACCCTCACCGCCGAATCGGCTACCACCGCTGCGCCGCGCGAGGAGATCGAGCCGACCGCAGGCAGGCTCGGTCGGCTCCGCGGGCGTCTGTCGCGCTCGCAGGGGGCGATCGGCAAGAGCATGCTCGGGCTGCTCGGTGCGGGAGATCTCGACGAGGAGAGCTGGGAGGAAATCGAGGACACCCTGGTGATGGCCGATCTCGGCTCTACCGCGACGGACGCGGTGATCGAGCGGCTGCGCACCGAGCTGGCCACCAATCCGGTACGCAACGCCGACGAGGCGCGTGCGCTGCTGCACAAGGTGCTCGTCGAGCAGTTGCATCCCGAGTTCGACCGGTCGATTCATGCGCTTCCGCACGCCGACAAGCCCGCGGTCGTGCTCATCGTCGGGGTCAACGGCACCGGCAAGACCACGACGACCGGCAAACTCGCGCGGGTGCTCGTGGCCGACGGTCGGCGGGTGCTCCTCGGTGCTGCCGACACCTTTCGCGCCGCAGCGGCAGACCAGTTGCAGACATGGGGTGAGCGTGTCGGCGCAGGCATCGTGCGCGGCAAGGAGCAGGGCGATCCCGCCGCGGTCGCATTCGACGCGGTCGCCAAGGGCATCGACGAGGGGGTCGACGTCGTTCTGATCGACACCGCGGGACGACTGCACACCAAGACCGGCCTGATGGACGAGCTCGGCAAGGTCAAGCGCGTCGTCGAGAAGAAGGCGCCCGTCGACGAGGTGATCCTGGTGCTCGATGCGACCGTCGGCCAGAACGGTCTGGCCCAGGCGAAGGTGTTTGCCGACGTCGTCGACATCACCGGTGTCGCACTGACGAAGCTCGACGGCACCGCCAAGGGCGGCATCGTGTTCAACGTGCAAGAGGTGCTCGGCGTGCCGGTGAAGCTCGTCGGACTGGGCGAAGGCGCCGACGATCTCGCTCCGTTCGACCCGGACGCCTTCATCGACGCATTGTTGTGATCGGCACATCGGGCCGAGGAGAGTTATCCGATTCACCTGGCGGTTTACCTGGGTGACATGTGAATCGGGCTTTGGTTCACACGGTGGAAACACGGGAGCACCACAGCTGAAACCACTTGCCGACAGAGTCTTTGCAGGCGCCGAGCCGTCGGCGCGCTCTGAGGAGGTTTTCTACAGTGGTCTCTGCACTACCAGATAGTGTTTTCGGAGAGCCTGACGCCGGCAATACAGCGTGGATGCTGGCCAGCGCGTCGATGGTTCTACTGATGACTCCGGCGCTGGCCTTCTTCTACGGGGGGCTGTCTCGGGGTAAAGCGGTTCTGAACATGATGATGATGTCGTTCGGTTCGGTCGCGACCGTCAGCATCGTCTACGTTCTGTGGGGGTTTTCTGAGTCGTTCGGAAACACCGTCACCGGTGACTCCGACATCTGGGGAGTCTTCTCGAATCCGTTCTCGCTCTTCGGTTCCGACCAGTTGATGAACACCGCGGGAACCGAGGACAAGCCGACCTACGTGCTGTGGACGGGCGTTGACACCCATCTGCCCGCCATCGTCTTCCTTGCGTTCCAGCTCACGTTCGCCGTGATCACCGTGGCCCTGATCTCAGGTGCCGTGGCCGAGCGCGTGAAGTTCTCCACGTGGCTGGTGTTCTCGGTGCTGTGGTCGACCATCGTCTACTTCCCGCTCTCCCACATGGTGTGGGGTGGCGGTCTGATGTCGAACGCCGAAAAGGGCTTCGCCTCCTGGATGTTCGGCACCAATTCGGACGGCACCGCCAACGTCGCGCCGATCGACTTCGCCGGTGGCACGGTCGTCCACATCAACGCCGGTATGGCCGGCCTGGTGCTTGCGCTGATCGTCGGCACCCGCGTCGGTTTCGGCAAGACCGCCTACCGCCCGCACAACATCCCGTTCGTGATGCTCGGTGCAGCTCTGCTGTGGTTCGGCTGGTTCGGCTTCAACGCAGGCTCCGAACTCGCCGCCGACATGACCGCGGGCAAGGTCTGGGTCAACACCACCGCCGCGACAGCGGCCGCGATGGTCGGCTGGCTCGCCGTCGAGTGGGTGCGTGACAAGCATCCGACCAGCGTCGGCGCCGCATCGGGCATCGTCGCGGGTCTTGTGGCCATCACCCCTGCCTGTGGTGCGCTGACCCCGGTCGGCTCGCTGATCCTCGGTGTGATCGCAGGCATCCTCGCCGCACTCGCCATCGGTCTGAAGAACAAGTTCGGTTACGACGATTCGCTCGACGTCGTCGGCGTGCACCTGGTCGCAGGCCTGTGGGGAACCATCGGCATCGGCTTCCTCGCCAAGGACACCGGCCTGTTCTGGGGCGGCGACTACAAGCAGCTCGTGGTGCAGATCGTGATCGCCGCATTCGCACTGGCTTTCACCGGTGTGCTCACCACCATCATCGCTCTGGTGCTCAAGCCGCTCGGCTGGCGCATCAAGCCCGATGAGGAGAAGAGCGGCATCGATGAGGCCGAACATGCCGAGAGTGCGTACGAACTGGCATGAATCCCCGGTCATTCACTACTACGCTGATTCCTGTGGAGAGGGATAACTAATGAAGCTCATCACCGCAATCGTGAAACCGTTCACGCTTGAGGACGTCAAAGCCGGCCTCGAGCAGGCCGGGATTCTGGGAATGACTGTCAGCGAGGTGCAGGGTTACGGCCGCCAGAAGGGCCACACCGAGGTCTATCGAGGTGCCGAGTACTCGGTCGACTTCGTGCCCAAGGTGCGAGTAGAGGTCGTCGTGGACGACGCAGCTGTTGACAAGGTTGTCGATGTCATCGTGGAGGCCGCGCGAACCGGCAAGATCGGTGACGGAAAGGTGTGGGTCTCCCCGGTTGAGTCGGTCGTTCGCGTCCGAACCGGCGAGCGCGGCGCCGACGCGCTGTAGCGAGGCCCGTTGCCTTTCGTCAACTCCGACCGTGGCCCTGCGTCCGACGACTCGTCGGGTGCAGGGCCACGATCTGGCATGGGACCAGGCGGTGGCCCTCTCGCCGCCACCGACCTGGCACGCACACGCAAGCAACTGACCGAGGCGACCGGGGTCGGTCGACTCGACGCCGCCGGATTGCGGCAGGTCCTGGTGGACCTGCACGAGTTCTGGTTGACCAGCAAGGCGGCAGAGCTCGGGATCAGGCCGCACAGCGGACTCGCGATCGTCGCGGTGGGTGGACTCGGCAGAGGAGAGATGCTGCCGCACTCCGACCTCGACCTGATCCTGCTCCACGACGACCTCTCGGCCGACCGGCTCTCCGAGGTGGCCGACGGGCTCTGGTATCCGTTGTGGGACGCCAACATTCCGCTCGACCACAGCGTGCGTACCGTTCCGCAGGCGCTGCAGGTGGCGTCCGAGGACGTGACCGCTGCGCTCGGTCTGCTCGAGGCGCGGCACATCGTCGGCGACGAGGATCTCTCCGCATTGCTGATCGGCGGCGTTCGGCAGCAATGGCGTACCGAGATACGGCACCGATTCCCCGAAGTGGTCGAACACGCCCAGGATCGGTGGCGTCGTGCCGGCGATATCGCGCATCGTGCCGAGCCGGATCTGAAGAACGGCCGCGGCGGCCTCCGCGACGTCCAACTCCTCGGTGCCCTCGCGATCGCCCAACTCACCGATGGCATGGGCGGGTTGCGTCCTGACTCACCGAACGCCGGCCCGCAGATGGCCTATCACCGTTTGTTGGACATCCGTACCGAACTGCATCGGATCGCGGGACGCCCGCGGGAACAGGTCCGCGCCCAGGATGCCGACGAGATGGGCGCGTCACTGCGTATCGGCGATCGCTTCGACCTCGCGCGGGTCATCAGCGACTCGGCTCGAACTATCAGCTACTCCATCGACGTCGGTCTGCGTACGGCGGGCAATGCGCTTCCGCGCCGCGGCCTCTCCAAGCTGCGACGTTCGCCGATCCGGCGGCCCCTCGACGAGGGCGTGGTGGAGCACAACGGCGAGATCGTCCTGGCGCGCAACGCGATTCCCAGCAAGGACCCGGGGCTCATCCTGCGCGTGGCGTCCGCATCCGCGCGGACCGGGCTCCCGATCAGTGCGTCGACGCTGTCGCGGCTCGCCGACTACGCACCAGAACTCCGCGAGCCGTGGCCCGCCGAGGCTCTCAGTGATCTGCTGGTGCTGCTCGGTTCCGGGCACCACATGATCGATCCCATCGAAGCGCTCGACCGCACCGGCCTGTGGGGCAGGCTGCTGCCGGAATGGGGTGCGGTACGTGATCTGCCGCCACGCGACGCGGTGCACACGTGGACCGTCGACCGGCATCTCGTCGAGACCGCGGCATACGCGAGTTCGATGACCACCCGTGTGTCACGTCCCGACCTGTTGGTGCTCGGGGCGCTCATCCACGATCTCGGCAAGGGCCGTGGCGCCGATCACAGCATCGTCGGCGCCGAACTCGCCGTGCAGGTGGGCAACAGGTTCGGACTCTGGCCGCAGGATGTCGACGTGCTCTCGGATCTGGTTCGCCATCACCTGCTCCTGCCGTCGATCGCGACACGACGCGACCTCGACGATCCGGCGACAGCCGCCGAGGTGGCCGAGACACTCGGATACGACCGGGTGCTGTTGGAATTGCTCGCGGCGTTGGCCGAGGCGGATTCGCGCGCCACAGGACCCGGGGTGTGGGGGGAGTGGAAGGCCTCGCTGATCAACGATCTGGTGCGCCGCACCCTGCGTTTGATCGATGGGGAAGCTCCGGACGAACCGGAGCCGCTGAATGCGGAGGCGCGAGCGCTCGCCGAGAGCGGACCGTACGCGGTCAGTCTCACTCCGGGCGAGGGTCCGCACACCTTCACTGTGGTGATGGTCGCGCCAGATGCCCCGGGGCTGCTCTCGAAGATGGCGGGGGTGGTCGCGCTGAACGGCCTTCGTTCGCATTCGGCGACTGTCCAGACCATGGAGACCTCGGATGGCCAACGCCGTGCGGTCAACACATTCGTCGTGGTTCCGACATTCGGCTCGCCACCCGAAGCCGGTCTGCTCCGGCAGCAGCTGATCGCCGCGGTCGAGGGCAAGATCGACGTGATCGAACGGCTCGACGCGCGGGAACGAAGCTCACCCATTCCGACGATCGGCACCGTCAACGCCGTCCCGGGGACCGGCGCTGCGGCCGCTGCCGGCAGTACCGATCCGGCCGTCGACGGCGCCGGACACCCGAAGAACGCTGTACCGGCGTTGTTCGCCATCGCGCCGCCCCGGATCATCTGGGCGTCGGCGCCGTCCGACGACGAGGTGCTCATGGAACTGCGCACCGACGATCGGCTCGGGCTGCTCAGTCGGGTCAGTGCCGTGATCGAGCAGCACGGCGGCGACGTTCGCTGGGCGAAGGTGACCACCCTCGGCCCGACCGTCGTCGACAACTTCTGTCTGCGTCTCGCCGACGACACCCCACAGGCGCGCACGGCGCTCGCCGACGCGGTGATCGCGGCATGTCCGCCGCCACAGCCGAGGTCTGATTCGGGCAAGGACGACGGCGCGTCGGGTACGACCGGCTCCGGGCGTTCGGGCGTACCGATCAGTTGAGGGCCGAGATCGTCTGCGGCTGACGCACACGCGGTGACCGCAACTCGCACCGCTGCGGCACGCCAGGTCGGCGTCGTGGGACACTGGGGGAATGTTCGACTCCCTCTCCGATCGCTTGACCGGTGCGCTGAAAGATCTGCGCGGCAAGGGACGCCTGTCCGACGCCGACATCGACCGCACCGCCCGTGAGATCAGACTCGCGCTGCTCGAAGCCGACGTCTCGCTGCCTGTGGTGCGCGCATTCATCGCGCGCATCAAGGAACGCGCCAAGGGTGCAGAGGTCTCGCAGGCACTCAACCCCGCACAGCAGGTCGTCAAGATCGTCAACGAGGAGCTCGTCGGGATCCTCGGCGGCGAGACGCGGCGCGTGCAGTTCGCCAAGAACCCGCCGACCGTCATCATGCTCGCTGGCCTGCAGGGTTCCGGTAAGACGACGCTCGCGGGCAAGCTCGGCCACTGGCTCAAGCAGCAGGGCCACACCCCGCTGCTCGTCGCCTGTGATCTCCAGCGTCCGGGCGCCGTGTCGCAGCTGCAGATCGTCGGTGAGCGCGCGGGCGTGACGGTGTTCGCGCCAGACCCGGGAACGAGCATCGGCCAGTCCGGTGAGTTGGGCACCGTCAGCCATGGCGATCCCGTTGCCGTCGCGCGCGCCGGTGTTGCCGAGGCCCGCGACCACCACTACGACGTCGTCGTCATCGACACGGCCGGTCGCCTCGGTATCGACGAGGAGCTGATGGGTCAGGCCTCCGACATCCGGGAGGCCACCGAGCCCCACGAGGTGCTCTTCGTCGTCGACGCGATGATCGGTCAGGACGCCGTCGCCACCGCAGAGGCCTTCCAGAGCGGCGTCGGCTTCACCGGCGTCGTACTCACCAAGCTCGACGGCGACGCGCGCGGTGGTGCCGCGTTGTCTGTTCGCGAGGTGACCGGGCAGCCGATCATGTTCGCGTCGTCGGGTGAGAAGCTCGAGGACTTCGACGTCTTCCATCCCGATCGCATGGCCAGCCGGATCCTCGGCATGGGCGACGTGCTCAGCCTGATCGAACAGGCCGAGCAGCACTGGGATGCCCAGCAGGCCGAGGCAGCCGCACAGAAGATCAGTCAGGGTGAGCTCACCCTTGAGGATTTCCTCGAACAGATGCAGATGCTGCGCAGGATGGGGCCGATCGGCAACATCCTCGGAATGTTGCCGGGCGCCAACCAGATGAAGGACGCGCTCTCGCAGGTCGACGACAAGCAACTCGACCGTGTGCAGGCGATCATCCGGGGCATGACGCCTGCCGAGCGCGACAATCCCAAGATCATCAACGCCTCGCGCCGACTGCGCATCGCCAACGGTTCTGGTGTGACAGTGAGCGAGGTCAACCAACTCGTCGACAGGTTCTTCGAGGCCCGCAAGATGATGGCGCAGATGTCCGGCCGCATGGGCATGGGCGGCGGCTCGCGCAAGACCAACCGCAAGAAGGGCAAGGGCAAGAAGGGCAAGGCCAAGGGACGCGGACCGACGCCACCGAAGGTACGCGGCGGTTTCCCCGGGATGCCCGGTGGATTCCCGGACCTCTCGGGCATGCCCGCGGGCCTCGACGAGCTGCCGCCCGGGCTCGAGGGAATCGACATCTCACAGTTCCAACAGCCGAAGAAGAAGTAACGGCGTGACGGCTCCGGCAACGACGGACTCGTCTACGGCGCGTCATTATCACGGCCGTGACCCGCTGACCGACGACGTCGTCGACCTGTGGGTCGTCGGCGACGCCATCACCCGTGAGCCGGTATCGGGCGCTGTGACCGTGGTGGCCGACGGCTGGATCATTCCCGGGCTCGTCGACGCGCACAACCACGTGGGGATCGCGCCAGGACTGGGGGTGACCATCGACCAGGCGCGTGCCTTCGCGCACACCGACGCCACTGCGGGTGCGCTGTTGATCCGCGAGGTCGGTTCACCGCTCGACACCCACCCCCTCGACGGAACTGCGGGTCCGGTGTTCATCCGTTCCGGAAAGCACATCGCTCGGACGAAACGGTATCTGCGCGGGTACGGCGTCGAGCTCGACGATCCTGACGAGCTACCCGCCGAGGTGGCACGTCAGGCCGCCGCGGGTGACGGGTGGGTGAAGCTCGTCGGCGACTGGATCGACCGCGAGGTAGGCGATCTCGCGCCGCTGTGGACCCGTGCCCAACTCGACGCGGCGGTCGCCACCGCGCACGACGCCGGTGCGCGGATCACCGCGCACGTGTTCGGCAGTGACGCGCTCGATGACCTCATCGCCGCCGGCGTCGACTGCATCGAACACGGCACCGGCCTGCACGCGGATCAGATCGATGCACTCGTCGAGAAGTCGATCGCTCTGGTACCCACCATGATCCAAGTGGATAACTTTCCCGAGATCGCCGCAGGTGCCGACAAGTACCCGACGTACGCGGCACACATGCGAAAACTGCACGCCGCCGCTCCCGACACCTTCGGCGCGGCACGAGAGGCCGGCGTGGCGATGTTCGCGGGTACCGATGCGGGTGGATTCATCGAGCACGGGCGCATCGTCGACGAGATCGAACGCCTCGCCCAGATCGGTTTCGGTGCCATCGGCGCGCTCGCCACGGCAACGAGCGCGCCTCGACGATGGCTCGGAGCGGGGACCCTCGAGGAAGGCGACCGTGCCGATTTCCTCGTCCTCGACGACGATCCACGGACCGACCTGTCGACGCTCCGCAGGCCGCGCGCCGTCGTGTGCGCCGGTGTTCATGTCGTCTGAAGCGACCCCGGGCGCTGCCTCGGTGAGCGAGGGCGTCCGCGTCTCCGGCTGCGGTGCGCCGTGAGTCAGCTGATGCAGGACAGCCCCTGGGTGTGAGGTACGCCACTGACGACGCCATGGTCTGCGAAGTTACCCCCTAGTAGGGTGGCAATCACGTTGCATCGACGCGCGTACGCGGTCCGGTTCGGCGCTGCAGCACACCCATGTTCGTGCTGTGGACATCGATGTCGCTGTGGTGGCCCGGGCTCCCGTTGGACCGCGCAGAGCTCGTATGGGGCATGCGGTTGCCTTTCGCGGGGTGGGCAATCGCATGTTCCATACGACAGCGCCCGCGGTCAGCGGTTTCATCGTCGGGTCCGTCGACCCTCTGGCTGCCGGTTGACGGGATTTTTTCCAGGGGCTCCCGTCTGGCACAATGGATCCTCGGTTCGTCGGACCGGTCACGCACCGCCCGACGGTCACACCCGAATAGATCGCAAAACCGGGTCCGCCACATCGGGCGGGCTGCTGAATTGCGCAGTGACCACTGGAGAAACACCATGGCTGTCAAGATCAAGCTCACGCGGCTCGGCAAGATCCGCAACCCTCAGTACCGCATCGTCGTTGCCGACTCGCGGACCCGCCGCAACGGCCGCGTGATCGAGACCATCGGCAAGTACCACCCCAAGGAAGAGCCGAGCCTCATCGAGGTCGATTCCGAGCGCGCGCAATACTGGCTGGGAGTCGGCGCGCAGCCGACCGAGCCCGTCGCAGCGATCCTCAAGATCACCGGTGACTGGCAGAAGTACAAGGGTCTGCCGGGTGCCGAGGGCACGCTGAAGGTCGCCGAGCCGAAGACGTCGAAGCTCGACCTGTTCAACGCGGCACTCGCAGCCGCCGACAGTGCGCCGGTCGCCGAGGCGATCACCCCCAAGAAGAAGGCCGCGAAGAAGGCCGACGAGGCTCCTGCCGCCGACGAGGCTCCCGCCGCTGACGCCAAGGACGAGGCGTGAGCGCTGTCGTCGCCGACGCGGTCGAGCATCTCGTCCGCGGGATCGTCGCCAACCCCGACGACGTGCGCGTCGAGCTGATCACGGGTCGCCGCGGTCGTCTGGTCGAGGTGCACGTCAATCCGGAGGACCTGGGAAAGGTCATCGGTCGCAACGGCCGTACGGCCACCGCCCTGCGCACCCTGGTCTCCGGGATCGGTGGCCGAGGCGTCCGGGTCGACATCGTCGACACCGACCGCTGAACCGGCTCCCACGATGGACCTCGTGGTCGGCCGTGTCGCGAAATCGCACGGAATCCGCGGTGAAGTCGTCGTCGACGTCCGTACTGACGTTCCCGAGGAACGATTTGCAGTCGGCACCGTCGTACGTGGACGGCCGGGCCGTGGAGGCGACGAGAAGAACTACACGGTGACAGCCGCCCGGCAGCATGCCGGGCGGCTGTTGCTGTCGTTGGCCGAGGTGTCCGACCGCACTGCCGCAGATGCATTGCGTGGCACGCTGTTTCTCATCGACAGCGCCGACGTCGACTCTGGTGACGACCCCGACGAGTTCTATGACCACGAACTCGAGGGCGTCGCGGTCACGACCGTCGACGGTGTCGAAGTCGGGGTGCTCAGTGCGATCCTGCACCTCCCCGCGAACGACGTGCTCGCAGTGACGACGCCGTCGGGGTCGGAGGTCCTCGTGCCGTTTGTCCGCGAGATCGTGCCGACGGTCGGTGTCGACGGCATCGTGATCGATCCGCCGGACGGGCTGATCGACGACGAGTCATGAGCGATCCACAACACAGCGAACCCACGACGGCGCACACCGTCGCCCCGGCCGTCGCACGCCTAGGCCCGATGCGTATTGATGTGGTCTCGATCTTTCCCGAGTACCTCGATCCACTGCGAATCGCCTTGCTGGGCAAGGCGATCGACAAGGGTGCCATCGAGGTCGACGTGCACGATCTGCGTGACTGGACGCACGATGTCCATCGCGCGGTCGACGATTCGCCGTATGGCGGCGGCCCCGGCATGGTGATGAAGCCCGAGGTCTGGGGCCCATGTCTCGACGACGTCTGTCCCGACGACGCGCTCCTGGTGGTGCCGACTCCCGCGGGTGTGCCGTTTCGGCAGGAGACCGCCGAACGGTACAGCCGAGAGAAGCACCTGGTCTTCGCGTGCGGTCGGTACGAGGGAATCGATCAGCGTGTCTTCGACGACGCGGCGCGCCGGGTCCGCGTCGAGGAGGTCTCGCTGGGCGACTTCGTGCTGATCGGTGGGGAAGTGGCCGCGATGGCGATGATCGAGGCGACAGTGCGCCTCATCGACGGCGTGCTCGGCAATCCGCGCTCGCACGAGGAGGATTCGTTCTCCGACGGCCTGCTCGAAGGGCCGAGTTACACGAGACCGGTGCAGTGGCGTGGACTCGAGGTCCCGCCTGTGCTGCTCAGCGGTGATCACGCGAGGGTGGAGAAGTGGCGTCACGAACAGTCGCTGCAGCGCACGCGCGAGCGTCGGCCCGACCTGCTCGTGGATTCATCGACACAGCCCGAGTGAACCTGGGGGTCGCTCGACGACACCGGTGGCCGCGCAACCGTTGTCCACAGGCCTGCGTCGAGTCGACGTGTGGCCGTGCCGGGACGGCTATGATCTGCCCACACGTCGTGGGGAGGGGCCGTTGTGCCGGACAGGTGGACACGAATGCTCGACGACCTCGAGCGCCAACGCG
>NZ_BAFB01000009.1 GCF_000248075.1 Gordonia otitidis NBRC 100426
TCCCCTACTTCCTGCGCCCGGCCCCGCACCCTTCCCCTACTTCCCGACCCTTCCCCGCGAAACCTCCCACGGAAACGCACAAAACCCACGGAAAGACCCCTTCCCCTACTTTCTGCACGCGGCGCACCCGCCGCGCCGCACCGCCCGCGCCAACCCCCGCCCGCGCCTGGCCCGGTCGGCACACCGCTGGTACCGTTGACCGCATCTGTGACAGAAGGGGCTGGTGGTACCAGTGGGACGAAATCTTCAACGCGCCGTGTTCGCGGCAGGAGCCATTGGGCTGGTGTCGGCGTCGACGCTGCTGACAACGGGCGGCACTGCGCATGCGGCCCCCGCCGTCGATCCGCAGATACCGTCGTCGTCGATCTCGCAGACGCCGAACGCGGGTGTCGCGACCAGCGGTGACATCCCCTTCGCGGCGTTCGTCGCTCCCATCGCCGCGGCATCGCCCGACCCGGACACGCTCCGCGTGTGGCTCGAACCGATGCCGGGCAACGCGTGCACCCAGGCGCTGCGCACGGCTGTCGTCGGGTTCGAGTGGCACAACCGCACGACCAAGCAGAGCGGCACCACGACGTTCCCCGCATGCACGGGCGGCAAGCCGGCACTCAGTCCACCACTGCGAACCGGTGCCGGCTCGATCTCGTTCACCACGAGCGTCGTCGGACAGGGTGGCAACACCTACACACTGAGCCCCGGCAGCGGCACCATCTCGCGCTGAAAGTCCACGTCGAACAGCGTTCGACGACGCCAGTAGACAATTTCGCGAATCTGTACACCTCTTTATGGAACAGGTTCTAGATTTGGCGCATGGCGCAGACCGTGACTGAACTCCTGATCGACCGTGGCAACGACGATTCGCTCGCGATCCTGCACGAGGACCATCGGTGGACCTGGCGCGAGTATCTCGACGACGCACGACGCACCGCGGCCGTGGTCCTCGGGCGCGCCGACCGCGACCGACCGATGCACATCGGTGTGCTCCTCGACAACAGTCCGGCCATGCTCATCGCCCTGGCGGCGGGTGCGCTCGGCGGGTACGTGACGGTCGGAATCAACAACACCCGACGCGGCGCCGCCTTGGCCGGCGACATCGCGCGCGGCGACTGCCAGATCCTGCTCACCGACGCCGAACATTTACCCCTGCTCGACGGCCTCGACCTTCCCGGCGTCGCGGTGATCGACGTGTCGTCGCCCGAGTGGTCGCGACAACTACTCGACGCCGACGAGTTGACTCCGTACTCCGTGCCCACCGCGACCGACCCATTCATGCTCATCTTCACGTCGGGCACGAGCGGCAATCCCAAACCGGTCCAGTTGGCGCACATGCTGATCCCGTTCGCCGGACCACCGCTGGCAGAGCGCTTCGGCATCACCTCCGACGACATCTGCTACCTCTCGATGCCGCTGTTCCATTCCGCTGCACTTCTCGGCGGCTACTGCGTGGCAGCCGTGTCGGGCGCGGCGATGGTGCCCGCGAAGTTCTCGGCGTCGCGCTTCCTCGACGACATCCGACGCTACGGCGCGACGTACATGAACTACGTCGGCAAGCCGCTCGCCTACATCCTCGCCACCCCGGAGCGCACCGACGACGCCGACAACCCGTTGCGTGCCGCGTTCGGGAACGAGGCGTCCGACCGCGACATCGACGACTTCTCGCGGCGTTTCGACTGCCAGGTCTGGGACGGCTTCGGCTCCACCGAGTTGGCCATCATCATCACACGCGAACCGGGCACTCCGCGCGGGTCGGTCGGCAAGGGCTTTCCCGGTGTGGCGGTCTACGACCCCGCAACCGGAACCGAGTGTCCCGCAGCCGAATTCGACGACACGGGCGCACTCACCAACGCCGACGACGCGATCGGGGAGATCGTCAACACCTCCGGCGCAGGCATGTTCACCGGCTACTACAACGATCCGACCACGACATCGGAACGACTCCGCGACGGTATGTACTGGTCGGGCGACCTGGCCTACCGTGACGCCGACGGCTGGCTCTACCTCGCCGGTCGTACCGGAGACTGGATGCGTGTCGACGGCGAGAACATGACCGCGGGCCCCATCGAGCGCATACTGCTGCGACTCCCCGATATCAGTCAGGTCGCCGTGTACGGGGTGCCGGACGAGCAGGTCGGCGATGCGGTCATGGCCGCTGTCATCCTCACCGACGACAGTTCGCTCACCCCTTACGAGTTCGCTGAATTCCTTGCCGCACAACCCGATCTGTCGCCGAAGGCATGGCCCCGGTATGTCCGGATAGCCGACGATCTGCCGACGACTGCCACCAACAAGATCGTCAAACGACAACTCAAGAAGGAAGGCGTGGACGCCGGCGACGGCACGCTCTGGGTGCGAGAGCCGCGCTCGACCGACTACCGGTCGAGCGCTCCGGCGGGCGTCTGACGGATACGGGTCGGCGTCGACCATGCTCTCCGAACTCGGCTATTACGCGCTGTCGCGGCATCCGGTCGCCCCCGCCCGGCTCGTCGAGGAGGCGGCGTTGGCCGAAAGCATCGGACTCGGTACTGCTTTCGTCTCCGAGAGATTCAACATCAAGGATGCCGCCGTGCTCAGCGGTGCACTCGGCGCGGCGACCAAGCGAATGGGGATCGCGACTGCCGCGACGAATCACAACACACGACATCCGATCATCACCGCCACGATGGGCGCGACCCTCGCCGAGTTGACCAACGACCGGTTCGCGTTGGGGCTCGGTCGGGGTATCGCCGCCCAGTGGCAGGTTCTCGGCATCGATGAGGTGACTAGCGCACAGCTAACCGACATCGTCGACGTGTTGCGCCGACTCTGGCGCGGCGAGATGATCCTCGGACATACCGGACCGGCTGGCTCGTATCCCCTGCTCAATCTCGGTGCCGCCGTCAACGACGTTCCGATTCTGCTGGTGACCATGAGCCGTCGCACACTGGAACTGGCCGGTCGCATCGCCGACGGGGTCGTCCTGCACACGTTCCTCGGTGACGCCGCGACGTCGGAAGCCGTCGCCACGGTCAGGGCGTCAGCCGAGCGCGCGGGGCGCGACCCCGCCGCGATCCGGATCTGGTCGGTCATCGCGACGGTCGGCGACGAGCTCTCCGAGGAGGACCGCCTGCGTAGGCTCTACGGCCGCCTCGCCACGTATCTGCAGGGCTACCCGGATGTGCTCATGCGGGCAAACCAGTGGAACACCGACGATCTCGACCGGATTCGCGCGACGACTGCCTTCTCCGGGGCCACCGGACCGATCGATGCCACAGCTACCGTCGAGCAACTCGCCGAACTCGCACACGTCATTCCCCCGCACTGGGTGGCCGACTCAGCCGTCGGTTCGGCCGAGAACTGTGCGGCAGCCGTTGCTCATCAATTCGACCTCGGCGTCGACTCCGTGGTGCTCCACGGCGCGACACCGAGCGAGTTACAGCCGGTGGTGAGCGCCTATCGTACACTCCGGTCCCCTGATCACCGCGAACTGCCCGCCAATCCGGGTCTCATGACAGCACGAGGAGCAGACCTGTGAGCACCCCGCTACCCACCGGAATCCCCACGGACGTCGACGGTCTGAGTCCCGAATGGCTCACCGAACTCTTCGCCGCACACGGCCACGACGACGCGCGAGTCGTCGACGTCGAGGCCGCACCCGTCGGCACCGGCCAGATGGCCAGTTCGTATCGGCTGGCCCTGCGCTACGCACAACCATGCGGGCTTCCCGACACGATGGTCGCCAAGCTCGCGACCGGTCCCGTCGAACAGCGCGAATTCGGTTCCGGCGCCTTCCGCAACGAGGTCCGCTTCTATCAGGAACTCGTCTCGACCTTCCGCGTGCCGACGCCCTCGGCGTTCGCGGCGGTCTCATCCGAATCCGGAAGCGAGTTCGTCCTGCTGCTCGAAGACATCGCCGACGCACGCCAAGGCGACCAGATCGCCGCATGCTCCCCCGACCAGGTGCGTGCGGTCGCCATCGCAGCCGCGGGCCTGCACGGCCCACGCTGGAACGACGCGTCACTCCTCGACGACTTTCCGCTACCGACCCCGACCGACTGCGACCTGATGGAGTCGCTACTCGAACCGATGGCGGACGTGTACCGCGCCCGGTGCGAACTCACCGGCCCGCAGTCGGCCACCGTCGACGCGATGATCCGCGACGCGGCACCGTGGCTGCGGAGGGCTCCCGAGCACTTCGCGCTCATCCACGGAGACCTCCGCGTCGACAACGTGATGTTCCGCGACGACGGCTCGTTGTCGATACTCGACTGGCAGACGATCACCACCGGACATCCGATGCGCGACATAGCGTTTCTCCTCGCGACCAGCCTGACGACCGAGGATCGCCGCGCGCACGAACGAGACATCGTCGCCGCATACCACCACGCACTGCACAACCCGAACTACACACTCGACGCGTGTTGGCGCGACTACATCGGCAACCTCATCCAGGCCCCGCTGATCATCGTCTTCGGCGCCGCGGCGGCGCAGCCGACCGAACGAGGTGACGCGATGTTCCGGGTGATGCTCGACCGAACGGCTGCAGCGTTTGCCGATCTCGCCCCGGAGCGTCTGCGATGACGAGCCTTGTCATCGGTGCGAGCGGATTTCTCGGTTCGACGCTCACGCGCCGGCTCGTCGCGTCGGGCGAGAAGGTACGCATCCTGGTTCGCGCCACCAGCGACACGCGCGCGACCGACGACCTCGACGTCGAGCGTCGTGTGGGCGAGCTGAACCACGCCGACGTGGTCGCGGAGGCGATGTCGGGATGCACCGACGTCTATCACTGCGTTGTCGACACAAGGGCCTGGCTGCTCGACCCCGCTCCGCTGTATGCGACCAATGTCGAGCTCCTTCGCTCGGTGCTGGAGATTGCAGCGCGAATGCCGCTGCGCCGCTTCGTCTTCACCAGCACCATGGCCACGATAGGTGTCCCGGTGTCGGGGGTCGCAGACGAATCGACCGAGTTCAATTGGGAACGACGAGCAACCGACTACGTGAGATCACGCGTCGCGGCCGAACGCCTCGCACTCGGATACGCGCACGAGCACGAGGTACCCGTCGTGGCGATGTGCGTGTCGAACACCTACGGCGCGGGTGACATCGCTCCGACCCCGCACGGGTCGTTCGTCGCGGGCGCCGCACTCGGCAAGCTACCGTTCGGCATACGTGGAATGCGATGCGAATCGGTGGGAATCGACGACGCCGCACAGGCGCTCATCCTCGCCGCGGAACACGGGCACAACGGTGAACGCTATATCGTCTCGGAACGGTCGATCGATCTCGGAGAGGTCATCCGGATCGCTGCTGCAGCCGCGGGACGTAGACCGCCGCGCCCGGTCCTCGGCCGCGCCGCGCTCTATGCCGCCGGCGCAGCGGGATCGGCGATGTCGACACTATCGCGATCCCCCGGACGACTCCGCATCGGAACGGTCCGCCTCATGCACTGCATTCCGGAGATGAGTCACGACAAGGCCGTTCGCGAACTCGGTTGGCATCCGCAGCCGGTCACCGAGGCCATCGCCGAGGGTGCCCGGTTCTGGGTGGACCGCGCCGCGCGGCGTCGATCGGCAGCATCGACCCCCGGCTCCGTAGAACGTCGACTCACCTGAGAGCCGCCTAATCCCGGTCCCAGACACTGCGGGTCGCCGGTATGGGATGTGTCGGTATCGGTGCACCCGGCACGAGCTGACGGTCACTTCAGGAGCAGGCCCGCGAGCTCGACCAAGCTGTACGGCCCGGAGTCCTTGTGGTCGCGATAGGCGACGAAGGTCGGTTGAGCGGGTTCGTATCGTCCGATGAAGCCACCCGACGCCGTGAAGATCTGTCCGGTGATGTCGGCAGCGGCGTCGCTTGCGAGGAAGGTGTAGAGCGGGGCCACGTACTCCGGTGGCGCGGGATCGAGCGCGGCGTCGCGGGTGAACTCGTCGAGGATTCCGCGCTCATGCAGGCGTTCGATGTGTCGAATGTAGTCCGGTCCCGAAGACAATCGCGACTTCGCGCCGGGCATCACCACATTGATGCGCACACCGGAGCCCTTGAGATCCCCTGCCGCGGCAAGTGCCAGCGCATTGACGCCTCCCTTGGCCGCGGGGTAGCCGCTACCGCCGAAGGTCCCGAGCGACGCCGCCGATCCCGTCAGCACGATCGATCCGGCCTGCTGCTCGACGAACACCCGGGCCGCGGCCTGCGTGAGGAAGAAGGCGCTCATCAGATGCGCGTCGACCTGTTCGCGGAACTCGTCGACTCCGATGGTGAGTACCGTCGACCCCGGCGGCTCCGCGATGCCTGCACAGTTGACGGCGACGTCGAGTGCGCCGAACGTGTCGAGCGCCGTCGTGACCATCCGTTCGGCGACGCCCTCGTCACCCGCAGACCCACAGACCCCCACCGCGTATCCGCCGCCGCCGGTGATCTCGGTGACGGTGTCGTCGACCGCGGACTTGTCACGACCGTTGACCACCAGCGAGACACCGCGCCCGGCAAGGGCATACGCCACTTCCAGACCGATTCCTCGGGTCGACCCCGCGATGATCGCGACCCGTCCGGACAGGTGCGCGTCGATCGGCACGTCTGCGGGCATCAGGCGGCGTCATCCACGCGACGCGCTGACATCAGACCGGACTGCCGATCGGAGTGATGGGCAACGAACGACCCCTGTCGACGAACTCCCACGATGCGCCGGAGCTGAATCGCGCGATGGCGACCTCGCCACTCTCCGGATGCACGTCGTCGGTCTGCGCGAACGTCACCTCGAGCAGGTCGCCGGTGTCGGTGGCCGCGTCGACAGCCCAGTGCGCATCCACTCCTGTCGCAATGGCCGAGAGCGGTTCGAGGTGATCGACGTCGAACAGGCTCAGCCAGCCACCGTCCGATTGCGCGTCGGAGTGGTGCGGAATGCGCAACAGCACACCATCGTCGACGACTTCTGCGGTTACGCCGGTGTACTGCACGGGGCCCAGCACCGGGATGAGCGAGAGCACGGTGGCAAGCCCGTCCGCGCCGGGTGACAGTCGTAGAGCAGATCGCAGACGGTCCGCAGCGAGTCCCGCGATCCCGGTCAGTTGTTTGCGATAGATCTCGTCGACCTGCTCGACGCCGTGCGCGTATCGCCGAAGCGAGACGAGGAAGCCGAGCGCGAGCAGCTGATGTTGCAATGCGACCTCTTCCGCGATTCGGACGAGAGCGGAGTGTGACCACTCGCGGAACTGCAGGTCGTCGCAGAGATCTCCGCGGTAGTCGACGCGGCCGTCGGTCGCGGCGGTGTCGATAGCACTCAGCTCCACCGAAGCCGCACGCCTGGTGAACATCTCCTCCGCATCCGGCGGCAACGGAAGCTCGTCCCGATCCGGTTCGATCGTCACCGTCCACGCACAATGCGGATGCTGATCGGCGGGCCTGCGGGGTGGCCGATGAACTGGCCGGATACGGGCACGACGATTCGTCGCGATCGCGGTGGCGTCGAATGTCGGATCCTCGATGTCGTGACACATCGCGGTGACGTAGTCGTCACCGAGTGGCTCGACGTCCATCAGTGCACCACAGTGATTGAGCACGAACGAGCCGTGGTAGTCGTCGTCGATCTCGTAGCGGAAATCCATGAACTGCGGTGGCGCACCGATGTCGAGCTGAAGACACTTGAACATGTCGGCGACGCCGTCGCCGTCGACGCCGAGCGCCTCACGCATCCGATGCGTGTACACCGGACTCGAGGCCATCCATTCCTCGATCGCGACCTGCGCCATCGTCTCCCGCCCGAAAGCGCTGATGAGATGCGCCATTCCGCTGCGGTCGATCAGTTGTCCCGACAGCAGTAGTTCGGGCACGAGGACGGCGAGTTGCTGCTGGGTGAGATCCGAGTACGTGTGGGCTGTTGGCGTCATCGTCGACGGTGTCTTCTCTTCGGTCACCAGAACTCGACCGGCGCTTTGCCGAAGGGGTACCAGCCCGGTTGATCTCCGGTCGCCTTCTCGATCCGCTTGAGCATCCCGTCGCTCATCGCATTGTCCTTGAGCAGCTCGATGAACAATGCCGAGACGTTGCCGTAGTCGAAGAAGTCGCGCTGCCAACGGAACTGGAAGTCGCCACCGTACTTGAACCAACTTCCCTGGATGCCTTCGAGTGCGTAGTTGGTGCCGTCCTCACGCTTGCGCTCGTAGACCTGCTTCCAGAAACCGATCATCGAACCCGTCCGGTCGTCGATCACCCACTCCTGATACGGATAGGTCCACCCCTCGAGTCCCTCCATCTCCTGCCCGAGCGCGATGTCGCGGATCTCGTCACGGCCGATCGCCATGAAGTCCTTGTCGGGACCGTAGTTCCACCCGTATGTCGCGTCCTCGGTGTAGAAGTCGGCGAGCGGTGTCCAGTCCCCCGCCTTCTCGGCCTCGATGTTCGCCGCGAGCCACCGGTCCTTCATCTCTTCGAGTTCGGCCCTGTCGAATGCCATCACGTCACCCCTTCTCGCTGTCTGTGTCATGCGTCGCCACCTGTTCTCACTCGTCGCTGTCGGTATTCACTCATCGCTGTCGTCGACGATGCGCAATGCCTGTGTGGGGCAGTACTGCACTGCCGCCTCCACCTCTGCGCGTTTGCTCTCGTCCGGCCGAGGGTCGAGGATCTCGACGTGATCGACCTCGGCCTCGAAGATGTCCGGTGCTTCCATCTGACACATGCCGTGACCCTGGCAGATGTCGAGATCAACCTCGATACGCATGCGCGTCACCTCTTACTTCTGCCGCCTGCGATAGGTCACCCAGCATGGCTGCTGCAGTTGCACGACCATCTTCGAGTGGTCGTTGCGGTAGGTGTCCGAGGGTTGCGACATCTCGAACTCGTAGTTCTGGAAGAGCACCGAGAAGATCGCCTTGAGTTGCATGATCGCGAATTGCGCTCCTACGCAACGGTGTCTGCCTGCCCCGAAGGGGATCCACGTCCACCGATTCGCGAGGTCTTCCTGACGCGGCTTCTCGTACCGGTCGGGGTCGAAGACGTCGGGATTCGGGAAGTCGTCGGGTAGCCGGTTGGAGACGGCAGGCGACACCGCGATCGTCTGACCCTTCCGCACCTCGAAGTCCTCGATCTGGAAATCCTGCTGCACGAGACGCATCAGGATGATCAGGGGTGGATGTAGCCGCAGCGCCTCTTTCAAGGCGTTCTCCAACTGCGGCATCTGCCGGGTGTGGGCAAATGTGTACTCGGGTCGCTCGGCCGCGGGTGTGTCGCCGTAGATCTCGTCGAGTTCGTCGTACACCCGCCTCATGTAGTCGGGATTGCGCAGCAACTCGATCAGGGTCCAGGCCGCTGTGCCCTGGGTGGTGTGGTGCCCGGCGAACATCATGGAGATGAACATCCCGGTGATGGTGTTCGCGTCGAATCCGACCTGGATGAGCACATCCATGAGGTCGCGATCCTCTTTGTCCTCGGTGGGATGCGCGATGCGCTCGTTCATCACACCCTGGATGAAGTCGACGAGTTCGGCCCGCGCCGCGTCGCGTTTGCGGAAACTGTCGATGTCGGCGTACATGTCCACGTACGCAATCGGATCGGTCCCCTTCTCGAGATCGTGGAACAACTCCGACACGCGCTTGTCGAGTTGTTCACGGAACTTGCGCCCGATCAGGCACGCCGACGAGGTGTAGAGCGTGAGCTCGCCGAAGAACTCCAGCAGGTCGATCTCGCCCTCGTCGCCCCACCGCGAGATGATGCGTTCGACCTCGTTGGGGATCGTCACCGCATGCTGCTTCATGTGCGGGCCCTTGAGCGCAGCGTTGTGGATCGCCTTGGACCGTTCCTCGGGACTGGCGTCGAAGACCACTCCCTCGCCGAAGACCGGTGTCATGAAGGGATAGGCCGCTGCCTGATCGAGATCCTCCTCTGGCGCACGGAAGAAGTCCTCGTTGGCCGCGGCACCGGAGACCAGGACCACTTCGCGGTCGGCGAGCTGGAACTGCCCGACGTCGCCGCACTCGTCGCGTACGCGCCAGAACAGGCCGATCGGATCGGCCGCGAGCTCGTCGAGGTGTCCGTGCTCACCGTCGCCCCCTGACACCCGCTTGGGCGTTGTCAGTGTGGTCATTTCGTGTCTCCTTCGCCGCTCTTGTCACGTGGGATCGCGCCTTCGGCCTCCACCTCGACGACACGCATGTGGGCACCACGTGGCATGCCGACGATGGCAGAGATCGCCTGAGCGATGTGCTCGGGCGCAAGGAAATTGCCGTGCCTGGCCAATCCGTGGGTGATCCACGAGTTGAGCATCTTCTCCATGACGTCGGGCGCGAGGTTGAAACCCATACCCGTGATGGTCTGGCCCGGCCGAATGATGCTGGCTCGTACGCCGGTTCCCTCGAGTTCGAGTTGCGCGGTGGCGACCAGACCGTCGACCCCCGTCTTCGCAGCGACGTACGCCGAGGACCACGGACGCGGGTGCACCGCGACGTCGGATCCGATGAAGACGAAGTCGCCGCGACCGCGCTCGATCATGCCCGGCACGATCGTGCGGTAGAGCCGGTGCGCCCCGACGAGGTGGATGTCGATCTGAGAGGCGAAGTCGGCCTCGCTCATCTCGTAGGACAGCCCGATGTCGAGGTCGCCCGCGCCGGCGACCGCGATCTCGATCGGGCCCAGAGCCGCCTGTGCCTTCGCCACGCAGTCACGTACCGACGCCTCGTCGGTGACGTCGAGCGGCACGGCGACAGCCTCTCCGCCATCGGCGGCGATCCGGTCGGCCAGTTCCTGGAGCTTGTCGACGCGTCGCGCCGCGAGAGCGACGGGATGGCCGGCGGCAGCGAGGTATTCGGCGGTCGCCGCTCCGATACCCGACGACGCTCCGGCAACCAGGACCGGACGTCGTTCGGGGTGGGGGATGTAGGCCATCAGCGCACCGTCACTGTCACTGGGAGGGAAGCGAATCCGCGAACGTTCACCGAGTGCACACGCTCGGCATTCGCCATGTCGATATCGACCGCACGGATGGACCGAACCACTTCGGCGAGACCGATGTTCGCTTCGAGTCGCGCGAGATGTGCGCCGAGACAGAAGTGTGCGCCCATACCGAAACTCATCAACGCCTGGCTGCAGTCGCGGCCGATCTGATACGACGACGCGTCGTCGAACACGGTCTCGTCGCGATTGGCCGAACCGACGAGGAGCAGGACGCGATGGCCCTCGGGAATGACATGGTCGCCGTAGGAGACGTCGGCGGCCACCTTGCGTAACACCATCTGCGTCGAATTGTCGTAGCGCAGTGTTTCTTCTGTCCACTGCGGGACCGCCTCGGGGTCGGCGAGCACCTTGGCGAGTTGGTCGGGATTGCGCCATCCCCAATACAGCGCGTTGGCAAGGAGTTTGGTGGTCGTCTCATTACCCGCGACCACCATGAGCACCATGAAACCGACGATCTCGTCCTCGGTCAGGGTCGCCTTCTCTCCCGTCTCGTCGTCGTCGATCTCCGCCGTGATGAGCGCGGAGACGAGGTCGTCGCCGAGGTTGTTGCGCCGTTCGGCGATCAGCGCCGAGTAGTACTTGTGCAACTCGATGTAGGCGTACACAGCTGCTTCCGGGATGTCGAGGACGCCCTCCTCACGGTGGAGCAACAGATCCGACTGAGTCCGCAGGAATGCGCGATCGGATTCGGGCACCCCGAGCATCTCCGAGACGACGTCCATCGGCAGCAACCCGGCGAAGTCGGCGACATAGTCGAACTCGCCCTTGTCCAGGCAGGCGCTCCAATGATGGTGTGTCAGTGCGGTGATGCGGCCGGCGAGGTCGTTGACCCGGCGCGGGGTGAAACCTTTCGAGACGAGCTTGCGGATGCGCATGTGCTTGGGATCGTCCATCGCGAGGAACGACATCGACTTGTGCGCGTCGGGACCGTAGGACGACGGGTCCATCGAGACACCCCACGCATTCGACAGGTTCACGCTGTCACGAAACGCCGTGCGCACGTCGTCATGGCCGGCGAGCGCCCAGAAATCCAAGTCGGAGTTGTAGTACACGGGAGCCTCGGCGCGCAACCGCGCGTACGTCGGGTAGGGGTCCTCGTGGAAGTCGTAGGCGTAGGGGTCGAAGGGGATCCGCTGCTGCATCCCCGCGACCGTTGCGGTCTCGGTCATCGATGAACCTCCATTGACGATGTGTGCATACCTCGCGCGGAACACCGCGGGTCACGACTGTGGCCCGAGCGTCCCACCGGGTACTAGGACCTGGCCGACAAAATCAGTCGGGCTGCGGCGACGAGTCGTTCGGATGTCTGTTCGTAGCTCAGGTGCCCCATGCCCGCATGGACAAGACCTCCCGCGTAGAGCATCTCGAGTGCGTCGACGACCGGGCCCGGACGCTCGACGTCGACCTCGAGAGCCTGCGCGAGCCGGGTACGGATGAACCCGCCGATCCGCAGCCGGAGGTGCTCGACGTCGGGGTCGGTGCCGAGTAATGCGACGGTGACGGCGCCGCCGAGCTGCCCTTCACCCGCGACCACCAGTGAGACGTTCCGCAGGATCTCGGCGACACGATCTTCGGGAGACAAAGCCATGTCGACCTCGGGGATGCCCTCGGCGAGTCGGCGCCAGAACACCTCTGCCACAAGGTGACTCTTCGACGAGAAGTAGGTGTAGGCCGTCGCGGGCGCGACTCCCGCCCGCTTGGCGACCGCGCGGACGGTGAGACCGTCGAACCCCTCGGCATTGAGTACCTCGACCGCGGCATCCGTCAACTTCGCGACTGTCTCGGCCTGCTGGGCGGACAGTCGGCGACGGGTGGATTCCTGCGACACGGGGCTGGACATGTGACCGACGCTACACTAGGTTTGAACGCGAGTCCAGACACCTGTCCAGATAGTCTTCCAGTAGTCATCGGAGTCCCATTCCATGTCTCTTCGTCCAGCATCAGCGTCGGATCTACTGATCGACGGCAAACTCACCCCCGGTACCGGCGGTGTCTTCGACATCGTCAACCCCGCAACAGAGGAGGTCATCGGCCAGGCGGCCGATGCGACCGCCGACGACATGGACGCGGCGATCGCCGCCGCACGCCACGCCTTCGACACGACGAGCTGGTCGCGCGACGCGGGATTCCGCGCGCACTGCCTGCGGCAACTACGCGACGCACTTCTGCGCCACACCGACGAACTGCGGGAGCTCACCGTCGCCGAGGTCGGTTGCCCCGTCTTCCTGACCCACGGCCCCCAACTCGAGGGACCGATCAACGACCTCGGATACTTCGCCGACCTCGCCGAGAAATACACGTGGACGCACGATCTCGGCGAAGCGAAACCCATGGGAATCAAGAACACACGCGAGGTCCGCAAAGAGGCCGTCGGCGTAGTCGGCGCCATCACTCCGTGGAACTTCCCGCATCAGATCAACTTCGCCAAGATCGGACCTGCACTCGCCGCGGGCTGCACCGTCGTTCTGAAACCCGCGCCCGACACACCCTGGTGCGCCGCGCTCGTCGGGAAGGTGATCGCCGAGGAGACCGATTTCCCACCGGGCGTGGTCAACATCGTGACATCGAGTGATCACGCATTGGGCGCACAGCTGTCCACCGATCCGCGGGTCGACATCGTCTCGTTCACCGGATCGACGGCAACCGGCAAGAAGGTGATGGCGTCGGCCGCCGAGTCACTCAAGAAGGTCTTTCTCGAACTGGGCGGAAAGTCGGCGTTCATCGTGCTCGACGACGCCGACCTCGCGTCGGCCGTCTCGATGGCCGCGTTCGCCGTCGTGACCCACGCGGGCCAGGGCTGCGCGATCACCACCCGACTCGTGGTCCCACGTGAAAAGCTCTCGGAGGCAACAGCCTTGGCCCGCGACTCCATGTCGGGTTTCGCGGCCGCGGACCCCGCCGATCCCGGAACGATCTGCGGCCCGGTGATCTCCGCGAGACAGCGCGAGCGCGTCGAGTCCTACATCGAACTCGCACAGACCGAGGGAGGGACCATCGAGGTCGGTGGCGATCGCCCCGCAGACAAGGACAGGGGATTCTTCGTCTCCCCCACCCTCATCTCCGGACTCGACAACTCGTCACGCACCGCGCAGGAGGAGATCTTCGGCCCCGTGCTCGTGATCCTCCCCCACGACGGCGACGACGACGCCATCCGTATCGCCAACGACTCCCCGTACGGCCTGTCGGGAGCCGTATGGGGCACCGATCGCGCGCGCATCAACAGGGTCGTCGACGGGGTCCGCACCGGAACCATGTCGATCAACGGCGGCATCTGGTACTCGGCTGACGTCCCCTTCGGCGGATACAAGCAATCGGGCATCGGCCGAGAGATGGGCGTCGCAGGCTTCGAGGAATACCTGGAGACCAAGGCCATCGCTGAGCCCGCCTGATCGCGACGGGCCGATCTCCCGGTGCATGTCGGTCGGCGCAGGAACCACACCCGAACAGCAAGCAGCACACTGAGACAGAAAGCAGTTCAATGACATCCGAACGAACAGCCACACGATTCACCGATCGCACCTACATCGTCACCGGAGCCGCGGGCGGCATCGGCGAGGCGTATGCACGCGGCCTGGCTGCGGAGGGTGCGAACGTCGTGATCGCCGACCTCAACGACGAGGCGGGCGAGAAGGTCGCAGCCGACATCGGCGGGCGCTACGTCCACACCGATGTCTCCGACCCCGAGTCGGCGCAGGCTCTCGCGGCCGCGACCGTCGACGCGTATGGAAACATCGACGGCCTCGTCAACAACGCCGCGATCTACGGCGGCATGAAACTCGACTTCCTCATCACCGTCCCGTGGGACTACTACAAGAAATTCATGAGCGTCAACCTCGACGGTGCACTCAACGTGACCCGCGCGGTCTACGGCCACATGCGCAACGGCGGCGCGATCGTCAACCAGTCATCCACGGCCGCGTGGCTGTACAGCGGGTTCTACGGGCTCGCGAAGGTCGGCGTCAACGGACTCACGCAGCAACTCGCCACCGAACTCGGGGGCCAGAACATTCGCGTCAACGCCATCGCGCCGGGGCCGATCGACACCGAGGCGACGCGTGAGACGACCCCGAAGGAGATGGTCGCCGACATCGTGAACCGGCTGCCGCTCAAGCGTTTCGGTCAGCCAGAAGACCTGGTCGGCATGTGCCTGTTCCTCCTGTCCGACGAGGCGAGTTGGGTCACCGGTCAGATCTTCAACGTCGACGGCGGGCAGGTCATCCGCTCATGAGCACCGACACAGCGCACGACGAGGCTCACCCCGCCGGTCCCGTCGTGCGGCTCGGCTACGTCGGGCTCGGCAACATCGGTGGACCCATGGCCGGACGACTCGCGAAATGGCCTGGCGGACTGACGGTTTTCGATCTCGCC
The DNA here is from genome assembly GCF_000248075.1 of Gordonia otitidis NBRC 100426. Lineage (GTDB taxonomy): Bacteria > Actinomycetota > Actinomycetes > Mycobacteriales > Mycobacteriaceae > Gordonia > Gordonia otitidis. The sequence goes on from NZ_BAFB01000009.1 coordinate 15,289, forward strand.
CCCGATGCTGTCGCGAAGGTGGTCGATCAGGGCGCACACGCGGCGTCATCGCTGTCGGAACTCGCGTCGTCGTCGGACGTCATCGGGGTCTGTGTGCGCGATGACGACCAGGTCCGCGCCGTGGTGACCGGCGACGGCGGCCTGCTCACGGGCGCAGCGCCCGGCACCGTGGTCACAGTCCACTCGACTATCAGTCCGCAGACCGCCCTCACCCTGGCCGCCGAGTGCGCCGAACACGGCGTGACGCTCCTCGACGCGCCCATCTCCGGCGGCGCCCCCGGCGCGGAACAGGGTCGGCTGGCCGTCATGGTGGGCGGTCCCCGTGAGGCGTATCTGCGGTTGACGGAACCGTTCGCGTTGACCGCGGACATGGTGGTGCACGCGGGAGAGCAGGTCGGGGCGGGCACGCGGATGAAGCTCGCACGCAATCTGCTGCACTTCATCTCGTTCGCGGCGACCGCCGAAGCCTCACGTCTGGCCGACGCCGCGGGCATCGACGTCGCCGAACTCGGCAGGGTGGTCCGACACACCGACGCCATCACCGGGGGCGCCGGGGCGATCATGCTGCGCGACTCCACGGCACCGATCGATCCCGACGACTTCTGGTACGGCATCTTCACGCACGTCCGCGAGCTCGGCGAGAAGGACCTCTCACTGGCGCTCGATCTCGGCGGCGAGCTCGACGTCGATCTACCACTGGGGACACAGGCACTCACCGACCTGGCAACCGGTCTCGGTGTGCCACATCGCGAAGGAGAGAAATGACCGACGTCGACGACACCGCTGTCGGTAACGACGCGGAATCCGGCGCGCCCACCGATGCGCAGACCGCACAGCGCAAGCGCGGTCTGGACCTGATGTCGCAGGTCTACGGATGGGAGATGTCCGACGGACCCGGCCTGCACTTCGCGCACACCGCTGACCAGCTCTTCGCGGAGGTCTGGTCACGACCTGCACTGAGCATTCGCGATCGACGACTCGTCCTGCTCGGTGCCCTCGCGGCGACCGGTCAGATCGACGTCGCGGAGATCCAGGCGGGCGCAGCACTCGGCAACGAGGAGCTGACCCCTGAGCAACTCGAGGAGATCGCGTTGTTCCTCTGCTACTACGTCGGGTGGCCGCTGGGAACGAAGATGAACATGATGTTCGGCCAGGTGATCAACAAACATCGCAAGTCGCAGCGCTAGCCTCGGAGAATGGCGCAACCCATCACGTTCCGCAAACTCACCGGCGGGGCCGGTCACACGAGTGTCATGTCTGCGTCGCCCGGCCCGGACCTCGCAGGTCGCGGATACTCCGAACACGAGTACGCGGCGAGCGGTATCGCGCGGCGCTTCGTCGAGACACCGGACGGTGGTCTCGACGGCGTCGACACCGCACCGTTCACGACGCGCATCCTGGTGCGTCGACCCGACGCGGCACAGTTCAACGGTCACGTCCTCGTCGAGTGGTTCAACGTCAGCAGCGGGGCCGACTCCGCGCCCGAATACACCTATGTCGCCGAGGAACTCATCCGTTCGGGCACGGCGTACGTGGGGATCTCCGCGCAGTACACGGGCGTCGCGGGCGGGCGTGATTCTGTCGATCTCGAGACAACGGGCGCGGGAACAGCGGGCGTACAAGGCGATTCGTTGGAGGGCAAGGACCCCGAACGCTATGCGGGCATGCAACACCCCGGCGACGCCTACAGCTACGACATGTTCGGATCGATCATCACTGCGCTGCGCAACACCACCGGGGAGCCGAGTCCGCTTGCGGGACTCGATGTTCGCTGGGTGATCGCCGCAGGCGAATCGCAGTCGGCGATGGCACTGACGACCTACGTGAATCTGATTGCCACAGTGCACGAGTCGATAGACGCCGCACTGATCCACTCTCGACCTCTCGGGCAACTACCACTCGGCGATGCAGGCGGGCCGATCGACATCTCGTCTGCCTACCAGGAACCGCCACGTCAGATCTCCGACGATGCCGGGATACCGGTGTTCGTGGTGCAAACCGAAACCGACGTCCTCACCGATTTCCGATACATCGAAGCCAGACAACCGGATTCGGAGCTCTTCCGTGCGTGGGAGGTGGCCGGGACATCACATGCCGACATCGTCCAGATCGGCGAGTTCGAAGACCTCCTCGGCTGTCCGTCACCGGTCAATCGCGGTCAGCAGGTATTCGTGCTCCGTGCAGCGGTCGCGCACCTGCGGGCTTGGATCGAGGACGGCACCCCACCCCCGACTGCCCAGCCGCTCGACGTCGATCCCACCTCTGTGCCACCCCGGTACATGCGTGACGAGGTCGGAAACGTGCGCGGAGGCGTCCGCACCCCATGCGTCGACGCGCCCACCGAAGTACTCAGCGGAGTCGTCACCGGCGACGTGCCCCGCATCTGTGTGCTCTTCGGCTCGACCACGCGACTGCCCGACACCACACTCGCCTCGCTCTACCCCACCCCAGCCGACTACCTGCTCGCCTACGAGAAAGCGACCAGCGACGCCATCGCGCGCGGGGTGATCTGCGCGGCCGACAGGGACGACGTCCTCGCTGACGTGCGGCCCGTCACGCCATCACCGACCTAGGAGATCAGCTCGTGGACTTCACCCTGGAAGACATTCCCGACGACGAGATCGCCCGCCGCCGCGCGGTTTTCGAGCCGCTGGTGGCGTCGGTGCGCGACCTCGTCGACGCCGTCATCCGCACCGAGGTCGACGACGACGTGATCGCCGATGCCCGACGTACGGTGGCGGATGTCGTCGACACCCTGCGCGCCCGGCAGATGGACGGCTCCTACGGTGTGCGTTACACCAGCGACCTGGTGGGGATGGCATGGGGAAACGCGGTGATGGGGATGCGCAACGCGATCGCGCCACCGGTGCATTCGGAGCCCGACGGACGCGGCGTGCGCGCGACATTCACGCTCGGCGCCGCCTATGAGGGACCACCCGGTCACGTCCACGGTGGTGTCTGCGCGCTCGTCCTCGACCAGGTCCTGGGCGAGGCAGCCGCGGTCGACAACGAGGCCAGCTACACCGGCACGATCGAGTTCCGCTATCTGCGACCTACCCCGTTGGGGCGGTTGGTCGCTCGTGCGGAGATCGTCGAACGTGTCGGCCGCAAGAAGACGGTGCGCGGCACGCTGTCGGATGCCGAGGGTGTCACCGTCGAGGCCGAAGGTCTGTTCATCGTGCCCAAGGACCCTCCGACAGTGGGCGTACGGTGATCCTGTGACCGATCCAGCGCACTCGAACGCCGCTCACGACCACGACACTCCTCCGGCCCCGTTCACGGCCGCCGAGGCCGCAGCGGTTCGGCAGTTCTGGCTCAGCTTGGGTTTGCCCGGGATCATCGACGTGCACACCCACTTCATGCCGCGTCGCGTGATGGACAAGGTGTGGGCGTACTTCGACTCGGTCGGACCGCTACTCGGGCGCGAATGGCCGATCACCTACCGCGCTGACGAGGACGTGCGCGTGTCGGCGTTGCAGGCGTTCGGGGTTCGTGCCTACTCGTCGATGATCTATCCGCACAAGCCGAATATGGCCGAGTGGCTCAACGGCTGGGCCGTCGACTTCGCCGCTCACCATCCCGACTGCCTGCACACCGCGACGTTCTATCCGGAGCCCGACGCGGCGTCGTACGTCTCGACGGCGATCGAGCGCGGCACGCGAGTCTTCAAGTCGCACATCCAGGTCGGCGACTACTCGCCCCTCGACCCGAGCCTCACCGGCGTGTGGGCGCAGATCGCCGACTCACGCGTGCCCGTGGTCATCCACTGCGGGTCCGGCCCGGCGCCCGGCCGTTTCACCGGTCCAGAGCCGATCGCAGCACTGCTCCGGCAGTTTCCCTCGCTGCCGTTGATCGTCGCACACATGGGAACCCCGGAATTCGGCGCGTTCCTCGATCTGGCCGACACGTACGAGAACGTCCGGCTCGACACAACCATGTCGTTCACCGACTTCTCCGAACAGGGCGCACCGTTCCCCGTCGAACTCCGGCCGCGGCTGGTCGACCTCGGCGACAAGATCCTGTTCGGCAGCGACTACCCGAACATCCCGTATCCCTACACCCGAGGCGCTCGACGCGCTGGTGCGACTGGAGCTCGGCGACGACTGGCTGCGCGGCGTGCTCTACGAGAACGCTGCCGCACTGTTCGGAGTCGGCAGCGCCGCGTAGCGACTCGTCGACGGGATCAGTCGGTATGCGACGCCGCGATGCGGGCCCGGACCTCGGGACGACGCAGCGGGGGCACCGTCTTGGGAGGTTGTCGACGTTCCGGTAGCGCGTCGAGCAGCGTTTCGGTCGCTGCCGTGACCGCCGCGACGGCCGCCTCGAACGCGTCGGAATTCGCTGCAGACGGGTGTCGGATTCCGCTCACCTTGCGCACGTACTGACGCGCTGCCGCCTCGACCTCGTCGTCGGTCGCCGGTGGCTCGAGGCCACGCAGCTCGGTGATGTTGCGACACATGGCGGATCCTTCCTGTGGTCTCGACGAGCTGGGTGGTCTCGACGGGCTGGGGTCCCGACGAGCTCGACCGGCGTCTCGCAGCTCAGTCAGCGATGTGCACGACCGCCTTACCCAGGATCCGTCCCTCGGACAGATCCGTCAACGCCTGCGAGAGGTCGGCGAGTGGATACCGCACGCTCACCGGTGGGCGCAGACCCGCCTCGATCATCTCGGTCAGTTCGTCGTGCAGCAGTGCCGGCACGTCGGGGTGAGTGCGGACGTACTCGCCCCACGCGGCACCGACCACGGCGATGTTGCGAAACAGGATACGGTTGAGCTTGACCGTCGGAATGCCGCCGGCGGCGAAACCGATCACCACGTACCGACCGTCGGGTGCGACCTGGCGCAGCGCTTCGTCGAACACGTCTCCGCCCACGGGATCGATCATCACGTCGACGCCCTCCGGGGCGAACTCCTTGAGCCGGTCCCCCCAGCCGTCGGACAGCTGCACGACGTGGTCTGCGCCCAGTTCTCGCAGCATCTCCTCAGCACCCGTTCGGTGGACGATCGCGACGACCCTGGCGCCCATGGCCTTCGCGACGAGAATCGAGGCGACGCCGACGCCGCCGGCGGCGCCGAGCACCCCGACGACCTCGCCGGGCGCCGTCTGCGCGCGCAACTTGAGCGCGAACAGCGCGGTCTGGAAGTTGATGCCCATCGCGGCGCCCTCGTCGAACGACAACTCGTCGGGCATCCGCAGCAATTGTTCCGGCGCCGCCGTGACCTGCTCGGCGAATCCGCCGACGATCGATGCGACCAGTACGCGATCGCCCGCGGCGAAGCCCGAGTCGGCCGGCGCTTCGCGAACCACACCCGCGACCTCGGTCCCCGGCGTGAACGGAAGGGGCAGCCGCAACTGGTACTTGCCCTGACTCATCAGGAGGTCGGGGAAACACACGCCGCACGACTTGATGTCGACGAGTACCTGACCGTCGGCGGGCGTAGGATCGTCGACCTCGGTCAACTGCAGACCATTGGGACCGGACTCTTCGGTGAGCACCTGTGCTTTCATGCTGCCAACCCTACGCGGAGCGAACGCTCGTACGGTTAGGATCTGTGACATGAGCGCACCATCGGCGTCACAACCGACGTCAGCCCCGTCCGACGCCCGGCGCCAAGTCGCCGACGACACCCCCGGCTTCATGCCTCTCGATGAAGCACAAACACTCTTCGAGATCGCCGGAGAGTACCTCTCCCAACAGGATTCGACGAAGCTCGGTATCGAGATCGGTACGTACTGCGGCAAGTCGACGGTGTTCCTCGGCGCGGCAGCCGAACCACTCGGCGCGACCATCGTGACCGTGGACCACCATCGCGGTTCCGAGGAGCACCAGCCCGGCTGGGAATACCATGACCCGACGCTCGTAGACCCCCACACCGGCACCCTCGACACGGCGGCACGATTCCGGCGCACCATGTTCGACGCCGATCTCGAGAACACCGTGATCGGGATTCTCGCACCCTCCACGGTCGCGTCACGTATCTGGGGTTCGCCCGCCGACTTCGTGTTCATCGATGGCGGCCACTCCATGACGGCCGCACAGAACGATCTCGACGGTTGGGCGCCGTGGGTACGGATCGGAGGCGCCCTGCTCATCCACGACGTCTTCCCCGACCCCGCCGACGGCGGACGACCGCCCTACGAGATCTATTGCCAGGCACTCGCGAGCGGCGAGTTCACCGAGGTGCGCGTCGAGGGTTCGCTGCGAGTGCTCCGCCGCGACAGCGGCGAGGTCGGGAAACCCGTGTCGCGCAGCGACTCCAGAGAACCCCTGTCGCGCGGCGACGTCGGGAACAGCCGATCACGCTGATGCACATCGATCCCCACACGCCGGTCATCATCGGCGTCGGCCAGGCGGGCGATCGCATCGACACCCCCGACTACCGTGCGTGGTCGAGTGTCGATCTGGGGTCCGCTGCCACGCGCGCCGCGCTGGACGACACCGGCGCCCCTGCCACCGTTGCCGAGTGCGTCGACGTCATCGCGGCCGTTCGCGAGATGGAGAACATGCCGCACGTTCCCAGCCCGCTGGGACGATCCGACAACTATCCGCGATCGGTGGCACGTCGTGTCGGCATGACCCCGGAGCGGGCGCTCCTGGAGGTCGTCGGTGGGCAGTCACCGCAATCGCTGGTCACCGAACACGCAGAGGCGATCGCCGCGGGTGAGGCTCGCTGCGTGCTCGTCGTCGGGGCCGAAGCCACCTCGACCGCGCGGTATTTCGCCGACCGCGACGACCGGCCCGACTTCGGGGAAGAGGTGGGTGGCCAACTCGACGACCGAGGACCTCGTTTCGAGGACTTCATCGACATGACGATGATCCGACATCGGCTGACATCGATGCCGGTGGCGTACGCGCTGGCGGAGAACGCGCGACGCCGCAGGCTCGGTACGACCGTCGACGAGCATCGTCGTGCCATGGGTCGTCTGTTCGCGCCGTTCACCGAGGTCGCGGCGGCCAATCCGTTCGCGGCGTCGCCGGTGGTCCGCGCCGTCGACGAGCTGGCGACGATCACCGACGCCAATCGCGTTATCGCACAGCCGTATCCGCGACTGGTGGTCGCCCGCGACCTCGTCAACGTCGGCTCGGCGATCATCCTCACGTCGGTGGCGAACGCCTCGTCGATGGGGATACCGCGCGACCGATGGGTTTTCCTGCACGGTCACACCGACCTCCACGAGCAGGCCCTTCTTGCCCGGGCCGACATCGGCGCGAGTCCGGCCGCGGCGATGGCGACGTCCGGTGCGCTCGACATGGCCGGTGTCGGAGTCGACGACCTCGCAACCGTCGATCTCTACAGTTGTTTCCCGATCCCCGTCTTCAACGTCTGCGACGCACTGGGATTCGACGCCGACGCACCGACGGGGTTGACGGTGACCGGGGGCCTTCCGTTCTTCGGCGGCCCCGGCCACAACTACTCGAGCCACGCGATCGTCGAGACCGTCGAGCGGCTTCGGGCACGGCCCGGCGCGTTCGGGCTCGTGGTGGCCAACGGCGGCATCATGAGCAAGACGTCGGTCGGCGTCTATTCGACCACGCCTGCCGGTTGGGTGCCGCGCGCCGATCGGCGACTACAGGGCCGAGTCGACGCCGAGAAGTCGCTGTCCGTGGCCGAATTCTTCACGGGGCCAGCAACTCTGGAGACCTACACGGTCGACCACACGAAGCGCGGTCCGATCGGTGTCGTCGTCGCGACAACACACGACGACCACACCCGCGTAGCGGCGCTCAGCTCCGACGACGCACTGCTGGCCGCTCTCGAGTCGGGCGACCCGTTCGGCGCCGAGGTGATGATCGAGGCCGGCGAGGGCGCCAACAGCGCGCGGCTCGTCTGACTGTGACGCGACGGGTCTCAGCCGCCGACAACGACCTCCCGACCAGCTCCGTTCACCACCAGCTGGTGTGTCAGAAAAGAGATCTGGTGGTCGACGACCCGCTCGAATGTCGCGGGGTCGACTTCGGCGAAGATGTCGAAGTGGTCGCAGGGATAGTGGCGTACCTCGGCGCGTGCCTTGAACGCGACCTTGGCTGCGGCATGCGGGGGCGCACCGCGGTCGAAGTCGGCGATCTGCACGAGCGTCGGTGCGCTGATCCGATCCACGTTCCTGACGGCCCGGTAGGAGCCGAGTTCGAGCGTCACCGCCGCGTCGACCTCGTTGCGCCACGACGGACCCGCAATCGCCTTGTAACTCTCGTAGAACCCTGGACTCGTGAGCGCCGCCTGCTGGCCCGGGCGGCCGACGATGGGCAGCATGTGCGGCGCGCGACCGATCTTCGACGACGCCGCGCTCGCGATACCGTCGACGCTCTGTCGCAGCATCGCGAGGGCACCGACGTGCGGGAGATGATGACGCCCCGCGGCCAGACCACTGACCATGGGTACCGCGGAGATCACGGCCGCAACGTCGCTGCGGTCCGCTGCCACGAGCAGGACGTGTCCGCCCGACTGGGACAGACCCCACAGCACGACCCGACCGGCGTCGACTCCCGGTTGACGCACAGCGGCATCGGCGGCCGCATGGTAGTCGGCGATCTGTCCGGTCATCGATACACGTTGTCGGGCAACGCCTCCCGATAGACCGAAATTGCGATAGTCGAAGGCGAACACGGCCAGCCCCGCGTCGGCGAGTCGTCGAGCGAAGGGGTCGAGACCCGAATCCTTGGTGCCACCGAAACCGTGCGCCATGACGACGACGGGGACGCCGTCGGCGGTGGCGAACGCGGAGTCGGCTGCAGCGGGATAGAACCACGCGTGGCACTCGGTTCCCTCGCTGTCGAAGGTGACGTCGCCTCTGCTGCGCTCGCTCATCGTGCTACCCCGCTCCTGGCCGATACCAATTCCGTTGTGGCCGCGTGATCCTGCGTTGATCGATCCCCGACCCCGGCCCACGTCGGCGCTCCCCGTTCGGCTGCCCGTCGTCGGCCTGCCGGTAGCTCCCTGGTACGCATGTCGTGCTCGTACAGGAAGTAGTCGAGTTGCTGTGTGTGCCGCGCGCTGTGCACCATGTGGCCGGTGTAGAACTGCTGGTCGTCGGCGATCACGCGCCGCATCTCCGCCACGGACGGCGGCTGGTACTCGCCGACCGCATACGCTCCCACCAACCGCGACTGACACTCGACGAACGGGAACAACGTGGGCGTCGCCTGGGCAAAACCCACGAACAACAGGTCATCGATGCCCGGATAGATCATCCGCTTGTAGAGGTCGATCTGATTGCCCGGTGCACTGATGAAGTCGGGATCGAAGAACGGGAACGTGATGTTGTAGCCGGTGGCGTAGACGATCACGTCGAAGTCCGCCGACGAGCCGTCGACGAAGTGGACGGTGTCGCCGTCGAGACGCTCGATGTCGCCCTTCGCGGTGACGTCGCCCGCGCCGAGGCGGAAGGGCAGTTCCACCGACTGGGTCGGATGTGCTTCGAAGAACTTGTGATTGGGCTTCGGTAGTCCATAGTTCTCGGGACGGCCCGCGGTGAGCGGCTGGAAGACCTGAGCGACCTTTCGCTGCCACGCGAACGGGATGTGGGGCGAGGTGCGGTAGTACTTGTCGGCGGGTTTGCCGCCCAGATACTTCGGGACGATCCATGCGCTCGATCGCGTCGAGATGGTGACGGTGTTCTCCAGTGTGCGCGACGACAACTCGACTGCGATGTCGGCGGCACTGTTACCCAATCCGACGACGAGGATGCGCTTGCCGTAGAGCTCGAGCGGCGTGCGGGGGTCGATGTAGGAATGTGCGTGCATCTGCACACCGGAGAACTCGCCGGGGAAATCGGGAAGCCGCGGGTCCCAATGATGCCCGTTGGCCACGACGAGCAGGTCGGCGTGGCGGGTCTCGCCGCGCTGGGTCGTCAGTTCCCATCCCCCACCGTCGAGTCGTTGCGCGTGTGTCACGCCGTTGCCGAACTCGATCTTCTCGCGCAGCCCGAAGGCGTCTGTGTAGTCGTCGAGGTACTGCTTGATCAGCGTGTGGTGTGGAAAGTCGGGATAGTCGTCGGGCATCGGGAAGTCGCGGAAGGACAGTTGATGCTTGGAGGTGTCGATGTGCAGCGACCGGTAGGCACTGCTGTGCCCATTGGGGTTTCCGAACGCCCAGTTGCCCCCGACGCGGTCGGAGGACTCGAACGTGGTGAAAGGCACCCCGTAGTCGGCGAGCATCTTGCTCGCGGTCAGACCACTGATGCCCGCGCCGATCACAGCCGTCTCTGGTGGACGTGCGCTCATGTTGTCCCTCTCGGTGGCGTTGACGATTCATGCCAGTTGACGATTCATGGCGTGTTGACAGATTCAGATTTCTGTCTACTCCCCAATGAGCTCGGTAGTGAACACTTTCGCAAAAATGTCTACTTTCGTTGATAGAGTTCGCCCAGTACCCACCACCGTCGACTGATGTGGTGTCGGGTGTCGAGCGGAGGAACCATGGCATCAGTGCTGACCGTCATCGGTGTCGGTGGAATGGGCGAAGCAGTCGCCCGGCGGCTGGGGTCCGGCCGACCTCTTCTGATTGCCGACCACGACGCCGAACACCTCAACGCGCTGGAGACGACGCTGCGACGCAACGGCTTCGACGTCACCGCACAGACCGTCGACGTCGCCAACCGCGATCAGGTCGCCGCGCTCGCCGACCGTGCGGCATCTCTGGGCGAGGTGACATCGCTCGTCCACACCGCAGGTGTCTCCCCCGCGCAGAGCACGCCCGCCCGCATCGTGGAGGTCAATCTCGTCGGAACAGCACACGTCATCGAGGAGTTCGGTCGAGTGATCGCCGAGGGCGGCGCCGGCGTGGTCATCGCCAGCGTCGCCGCGCACATCTTCGCCGACGCGGTCACCCCTGAGCAGGGCTTGGCGCTCGCAACGCTGCCCGCCGGTGAGCTGGCGGGGCTGCCGATGTTCTCGTTCGGCGACATGGGACCTGAGATGGCATGCGGGCTCGCTTATGGCTACAGCAAGCGCGGCAATGTCTTTCGCGTGCAATCCGCGGCACCCGCCTGGGGCGACCGAGGCGCGCGGATCAACACGGTCAGCCCCGGCGTCACCGCCACGGAGATGGGTTGGCGCGAGTTCGACGCCGAGTTCGCGCATTCGAGCTACGAGGCCATGATCGACAAGTGCGCTGCGGGGCGATTCGGCACGGCAGAAGACATCACCTCGGCCGTCGAATTCCTCCTCGACCCGGTGCGCTCCGGCTTCATCACCGGCACCGATATCCTGGTCGACGGAGGCGTCGTCGCCGGGGTACGCAGCGGCCGCATCCCATTGACGTGACGTGAGGCAGGTGAGCACCATGCAGTCGACGACCCCACGTGTCGGTTCGACAACCGATCGGATGCTCGACGCCGCTGAGTCACTGCTGGCGGACAAGGGAATTCGGGCCACGACGATGCAGCAGGTCGCCGACGTCGCGGGAGTCTCGCGCGCGTGGCTCTACCGCCACTTCCCGGACAAGCAGACCATGGTCGGCGCGACCATCGTGCGACTCAACGAGGCGTTCTGGGCCAACGCACGCACCGAACTCGACGCCATCGAGGGTTTCGCAGAACAACTCGTCGCGGGTGTCCGTATCGGACGCGGCGCCTACGACGACCCCGGCGCACTCCTGCTCCGCTTGCGAACCACCGAACCGGACGAGTTCGCCGCGTGCGCGGGCGTCGGCGTCGCAGGACTCGTCCCCGATCTCGCCGCTTTCTGGCGGCCCTACGTGGTGGCCGCGATCGACGGAGGAGAGGTCGACGCCGGGCATGACGTCGACACCACCTCGGAGTGGGTCGCGAGGGTTCTCATCAGCCTGGGCACCGTACCCGGCACGACGATCGACCCTGACGACCAGGACTCCGTCAGGCACTACATCGAGAGCTTCGTCATGCCGGGACTTCACGAGCATCCGCACGTGTGATTGGGTGACCCGTGTGGCCGGACTCCGGTCACGTAGAGCCCGTGAGGAGCGAGTGATGAGCACTGGATCGTATTTTCCCGACGCCGAGGTCGACGAACTGTCACCCCAATTGCAGAAACTGTTCGGCAAGGCAGCCGAGCAGCTCGGCTTCGTACCCAACGTGTTCACCGCATATGCTCACCGTCCCGAGCGGTTCTCGGCCTGGTTCAACCATTTTCGGCAGGTCACCGAACCGTCGGAGACGCTCTCGGGTGCCGACCGCGAGATGATCGCGGTGGTCGCGTCGGGAGTGAACCGGTGCACCTACTGCCTGGTGTCACACGGTCAGGCGTTACGACACGAGATGCACGACGAGGCCAACGCCGATCGGATCGTGTTCAACTGGCGTCACGCCGATCTCACCAATCGACAGCGTGCCATCTGCCTCTTCGTCGAAAAGCTGACTGCTACGCCCGCGACCGTCGAGCGAGCTGACGTCGACGCACTCGCCGACGCGGGCCTCGGGTCAGATGACATCTGGGATGTCGTCGAACTGACCGCGATGTACAACTTCACCAACCGGATCTCGTCGGCGCTGGGCATCGAGCCGAACGCCGAATACCACTCGCTCGATCGGGGGCCGACCACCGACTGACGAGCGTCGGCGGCTCGACCGCTGAGGCCTGTTCGACCGGCGGGGCGTGCTCGATCAGCGCGCCACCGCCGGCGCGAGGCCCACCTTGCCCGCGAGCTTGGCCAGGTAACCGGTTGCCCGGTCGACGCTGTCGTCGGGCACGCCGTACAACACGGTGGTGACGCCGAGATCGCGGAAATGGTCGAGACGTTCGGGGATGGGTTTGACGTCGAGGACCACGACCTGCGGGTCGCCCGCGCGGCCCGCGTCGGCCCAGATCTTTCGGAGCAATGCGACCGATCCAGCGATGTCCTCCTCGCCGGGTGTCGTGATCCAGCCGTCGGCGCTGCGTGCGATCCACCGGAAGTTCTTCTCGTTGCCCGCAGCACCGACCAGTGTCGGAATCGAACCCTGCGGCGGCTTCGGCCACGCCCAACTCGTGCCGTAATCGACGAATTCGCCGTGGTATTCGGCCTCGTCGGCGGTCCACAACGCGCGCATCGCCTCGAGATACTCACGCAGCATCGTGCGGCGACGCTTCGACGGGACGCCGTGGTCGCCGAGTTCGTCGAGGTTCCATCCGAATCCGACGCCGAGCGTCACCCGGCCGTCGGAGATGTGGTCGAGCGTGGCCAGTGTCTTGGCGAGCGTGATGGGATCGGATTGCACCGGCAACGCCACCGCCGTCGCCAGGCGGATACGGGAGGTGACCGCAGCCGCCGCGGCGAGAGACGTCCACGGGTCGAGGGTGCGCATGTAGCGGTCATCCGGGAGCGACGAGTCGCCGGTCTGCGGGTGGGCGGCGTCGCGCCTGGTCGGAATGTGCCCGTGCTCAGGAACGAAGTAGGAGGCGAAACCCGCCTCTTCGACGAGCGGTGCGATTACCTGTGGCTTGAGCCCACGATCACTGGTGAACTGAACGATCCCGAAATCCATACCGCCAGAATAGGCAGACGACTGGACACCTGTCTAGAACATGTTCTCGTTTTGGCGCCGGTCGTGCGGCCCCACGATCACCACGCCCCCGCATCGCGAAAGATCCCGTTGGCCTCGCTGCTCCTCGTCACCGCGTCGACAGCGAGAACCACGGCCGCAGACGTCCAGCAACTCTTCTCCACCGGCCAACGCTTGCCGTCGTCGAAGACCAGTCCGGTCCAGTACGAGCCATCCGGATCACGGAGGTGCTGGATCGACGTGATGAGCTCGACGGCGTCTCCGGTGTCACCCAGCGCATCGAGAGCGATCGCCAGTTCACAGGTCTCCGCTCCGGTGACCCACGGTCGGTGGTCGACACACCGTGCACCGAGACCTGGAACGACGAACTCCTCCCACCGTCGTGCGATCATCTCCTGCCCGGCCCTGCCGCGCACAGCACCGCCGAGGACCGGGTAGTACCAGTCCATGGAGTGCTCGGACGGTCTCTCGAAAACGTCTGGCCTGCACACGAATGCGTCGCGCAACGCGGCACGGGCCTGCACCCATTCGTCGTCGGGTTGATCGACCTCGGCCGCGATACGCACAGCACAGTCGAGCGCGTGGAAGATGCTGGCGTTCCCGGTGATCAGCGCTTCGTCGAACATGGCACCGGTCGCGTGGTCGCCCGCCCAGCGGAAAGCGCCGTCGGGACGGCGGAAGCGCAGGACGAGGTTGATCGCCGACCACACGACCGGCCACATGCGTTCCAGGAACACGGTGTCGCCGGTGATCTGATAGTGGTGCCACACACCGACAGCGATGTACGCGCAGAAGTTGGAGTCAGTGCCGTGGTCGGTCACGACGCCGGAGTCGAAGCGCAGCGGCCACGATCCGTCGTCGCGTTGGGTGCGCAGGCTCCAGTCGTACGCGGCCTCGGCTTCAGCGTGAAATCCTGTGACGCTGAGCGCCATTGCCGACTCGATGTGATCCCACGGATCGGTGCGGCCACCGGGAAACCACGGGAGGGCGCCGCACTCCTCCTGCATGGCGGCTATGGCGGCTCCGGTGTCGCGCATCTGCTCGCCGGTCACCACACCGGCGATGGCGAGCGCACCGACGTGCGCCTGCGCGGTCATCGGCCAGTGGTGGACTCGACGACGCTCGACGTCGCGGTCACGACGCCGCGAGCTCCGGCTTCCGCAGGTACAACGCGACCGACTTGCCGATCACGGGGTTGAGGACCTGCTCGCCGACCCGGGTCAGCGCCGGTGCCGACATCATGTCCCACACCAACAGCTTGTGGTAGGCCTTGACCAATGGGTTTGCGTTGTTCTCCACGCCGACAGCGCATTTGAGCCACCAGTAGGGCGCATGGAGCGCGTGCGCGTGATCGGTGCCCGTCACCTCGAGGCCGACCGACCGCAGTTTGTCGGCCAACTCCGATGCCTTGTAGATCCGGACGTGACCACCCTCGACCTCGTGATAGGCGTCCGACAAGGCCCAGCACACCTTCTCCGGCCAGTAGCGCGGGACCGTGACCGCACCGACGCCACCGGGCTTGAGGATGCGCGCCATCTCGGCGATGGCCGCCTCGTCGGAGGGTATGTGCTCGAGGATCTCCGACATCAATACCACGTCGAAGCTGTTGTCGGCGTACGGAAGTCGAAGAGCGTCGCCCACTTCGGCACGTGCCTTGGCGTCGGCCGGGACCTGGCCCTCGGCCATCATGGCGTCGAACATCTCCGCGACGTCGGCCATGTCGCTCTCGGACTGGTCGAACGCGATGACGTCCGCCCCGCGACGGAACATCTCGAAAGAGTGCCTGCCCTGACCCGCACCGATGTCGATGACCTTCGTGTGCGATCCGACTCCCAAGCGGTCGAAATCAACTGTGAGCATGACTCCCCTTCTCCGATTCCATCGTTACGCCTTCTGCCGTCGAGCC